>NZ_CACVCG010000089.1 GCF_902729435.1 Magnetospirillum sp. UT-4 | reverse complement strand
CGCTCTAAGGGTCGAGAACCTTCATGCCGGCTACGGCCGCATCCAGGCGCTGCACGGCATCGACATCGACGTGGCGGCCGGCGAGGTGGTGGCGCTGATCGGGGCCAACGGCGCCGGCAAGACCACCCTGCTGGCGACCATCTGCGGCCGCCCCCAGGCCAGCGCCGGCCGGGTGCTGCTGGAGGGCCGGGACATCACTCGCCTGCCCACCCACCGCATCGCCCGGCTGGGCCTGGCCCACGCCCCCGAGGGGCGGCGCATCTTCCCGCGCATGACCGTGCTGGAAAACCTGCAGATGGGCGCGGTGGTGGCCGACCCGGCCCATTTCAGCGCCGATCTCGAGCGGGTGCTGGCCCTGTTCCCCCGCCTCGAGGAACGTCTGACCCAGCGCGGCGGCACCCTGTCGGGCGGCGAGCAGCAGATGCTGGCCATCGGCCGCGCCCTGATGAGCCGGCCGCGCCTGCTGCTGCTGGACGAGCCGTCGCTGGGCCTGGCCCCCCTGGTGGTGCGCCAGATCTTCGCGCTGATCGAGCAGATCAACCGCGAGCAGGGCATCACCGTCTTCCTGGTCGAGCAGAACGCCTATCATGCGCTGAAGCTGGCCCATCGCGGCTACGTCATGGTCAACGGCCGCGTGACCCTGAGTGGCAGCGGCGCCGAGCTGCTGGCCAACAAGGAGATCCGCGCCCATTACCTGGAAGGTGGGGTGGCCGAACCATGATCGAGAGCGTCCCGGTCTTCATCGGCCTCACCCTGCTGTTCATGGGCGGCTGCGCGGTCATGGCCGGACAGGCCCTGGCCGCCACATGGCGCCCGCTCTGGCAGGTGCTGCCCTACGCCCTGCTGCTCGGCCTCGCCGACCGCTTCCTCGCTTTCGCCCTGTTCGGCGGCACCCTGGCCTCGCTGCCGGCCTGGGCCTTCGACAGCGCCGTGCTGGCGGCGCTGGCCGGCGGCTCGTTCCGCCTGACCCGGGCGCGGCGCATGGTCGCCCAATACCCATGGCTGTACGAACGCGACGGATGGTTCGGGTGGCGGGACAAAGGCGAGCGCGGCTCGTCAACATGAACCGGCGGTGCTAAGCTGCGCGCCAGGGACAGCAAAGCCAGGACAGGAGGGCTTCGGGAGATGAGGACGATCAGGACCCTTGCCATCGCCGCCGCCGCGATCTTCGCGGCCCAGGCGGCCCATGCCGACATCACCATCGGCGTCGCCGGTCCGATGACCGGTTCCGAAGCCGCCTTCGGCGAGCAGTTCCGCCGCGGCGCCGCCAAGGTGGTCGAGGACATCAACGCCAAGGGCGGCGTGCTCGGCCAGAAGCTGGCGCTGACCCTGGCCGACGACGCCTGCGATCCCAAGCAGGCCCGCTCGGTGGCCGAGGAACTGGCCTCCAAGAAGGTGCCGTTCGTGGCCGGGCATTTCTGCTCGGGCTCGTCGATTCCGGCCTCGGAGGTCTACCAGGAGAACGGCGTCCTGCAGATCTCGCCGGCCTCGACCAATCCCAAATTCACCGAACGCGGCATGCCCAACGTCTTCCGCACCTGCGGCCGCGACGACAACCAGGGCAAGATCGCGGCGGCCTATGTGGCGGCCAAGCAGAAGGGCAAGGTGATCGGTGTGATCCACGACAAGTCGGCCTACGGCAAGGGCCTGGCCGACGAGTTCAAGGCCGCGCTGAACGCCGCCGGCGTCAAGGAGGCCTTCTACGAGGCCATCACCGCCGGCGAGAAGGATTATTCGGCGCTGGTGACCAAGGCCAAGGCGGCCAAGGTCGACATCCTCTATCTCGGCGGCTACAAGACCGAGGGCGGCCTGATCGTGCGCCAGTTGCGCGACCAGGGCATGAAGACGGTGCTGATGGGCGGCGACGCCCTGGTCACCGAGGAATACTGGGCCATCACCGGCGCCGCCGGCGAGGGCACCTTGATGACCTTCAGCCCCGATCCGCGCCTGCTGCCGCAGAACGCCGCGCTGGTGAAGCATTTCCGCGCCCAGAACTACGAGCCCGAGGCCTATACCCTCTACACCTACGCCACCGTCCAGGCCTGGGCGCAGGCGGTGGAGAAGGCCAAGACCACCGAATGGAAGAAGGTCGCCGAGACCCTGCGCGCCGGCAAGTTCGACACCGCCATCGGCGAGATCGGCTTCGACGCCAAGGGCGACGTCGTCGGTCCCACCTACGTCATGTATGTTTGGAAGAACGGCAAGTACGTCTACGCGGATTGACAAGCGTTTCCGCCCGTTGCGCGAGGTCCGGCGACATCATCCGCCGGGCCTTTCGCGTTGACGGAACCCGCCGATGGCGGCAGGGTTGGCGGGTTGAACGACCAGACAAGGGAGGGACGGGCCATGCCCATGAAGGACAGCATCGACGCCTGTGACAACGCGCACCGCGCCTGCACCGAGGCCGCCATCCACGGCATGCAGCAGGGCGGCGCCCTGGCCGGCTGGGAGCTGATCCAGCTGCTGCTGGACGCCGCCGACATCACCGAAACCGCCACCGACTTCATGCTGCGCAGCTCGCGCCAGCACACCTCGGTCTGCCGCGTCGCCGCCGAGATCGCCGATCGCTGCGCCGACAATTGCGAGAAGTTCGCCGCCGCCGACCTGCGCATGAAGGAATGCGCCGAGGCCTGCCGCCGCGCCGCCACCGCCTGCCGCAAGCTGTTGTAGCGATCCGGGCGCCGGCGCAACGGGCGGGGTGACACCCGCCCCCCTTTCATGGCATTCTTTTCGCACCTGCGAAATGGAGCCCCCCGCCATGACCGAGACCAGGCTCACCGGCACCCTGCCCAACATGACCGTCGAGATCCTCCACCAGGCCGAGCCCGAAAGCGGGGCGGAGCGGATGACCATCCATCTGGTGGCGCGGCCGGATTTCCAGGCCGCCCTGCCGCTGGTCGGCGGGCTGGCCCAGATGCCGGCCATGCTGGCGCTGTGGCAGGCCCCGTTCCAGGCCTGGGCGCAGGCGGTCCAGGCGGTGGCGGCGCCGTGGATGGGGGCGATGGGGGCGGGCCTGCCACCCCGCCCGGCGGAAAACGCACACCCCACCCTACGAGGCAGTGGAAAGTAATGGGGCAATCCCCTAAGTTGGTAAAAAAAGAGCACCAAAGGGGAGGAGGCTGGCCAGACAAGGGTCCGGCGGGACATGAGCTGATGAGCCGAGACGAGACACGAATGCTTCGGGACGCTGCCACCGAAACGGCCCTGCCGCTGATCGGCATCTACGAGATCAGCAAGGTGCTCGGCTCCACCCTGGACATGGACAAGGCGCTCCACGACGTCCTCAACATCCTGTCGTCCTACCTGCACATGCGCCACGGCGCCATCGTCCTGCGCGACCCCGAGGGCGAGGCCCTGGAGATCAGCGCCGTCGCCGGCATGTCGCTGAAGCTGGCCCGCTCGGGCGAACTCCGCTACCCCATGGCGGCGGTGGCCAAGGTGGTGCAGACCGGCATCCCCATGGTGGTGCCCGACGCCGCCGACGAGCCGCTGCTGGCCGAGTACATCGCGCACGGCCAGGGCGAGGACGACGAGCCGGTATCCTTCTTCTGCGTCCCCATCAAGACCACCGGGAAGCCGCTGGGCGCGCTGTCGGTGGAACGCAGCTGGGAAGGCGGCGTCCGCCACGTCTTCGAACACGACCTGCGCTTCCTCACCATGGTCGCCACCCTGGTCGGCCAGACCGTCGGCCTGCACCACAAGGTCGCCGCCGACCGTGGCCGCCTGCTGGAACAGAACGCGCGGCTGGCCAAGCAGATGGAGGAGGTCAAGCCGGCGGTGCCGGTGCAGGGCCTGGAAGACATCGTCGGCAATTCCGAGGCCATGGGCCGGGTCTTCGCCCAGGTCCAACAGGCGGCGCCGACCAAGGCCACCATCCTGCTGCGCGGCGAAAGCGGCACCGGCAAGGAGATGATCGCGCGCGCCATCCACATCCTCAGCCCGCGCTCGGCCAAGGCCTTCATCAAGGTCAATTGCGCCGCGCTGGCGGAAAGCGTGCTGGAATCCGAGCTGTTCGGCCACGAGAAAGGCTCGTTCACCGGCGCCTCGGCGGAACGCAAGGGCCGCTTCGAGCTGGCCAATGGCGGCACCCTGTTCCTCGACGAGATCGGCGAGATTTCCGCCCCCTTCCAGGCCAAGCTGCTGCGCGTGCTGCAGGAAGGCGAGTTCGAGCGGGTCGGCGGATCGAAGACCATCAAGGTCGACATCCGCCTGGTCGCCGCCACCAACCGCAACCTGGAAGAGGCGGTGGCCAAGAACGAGTTCCGCGCCGACCTCTATTACCGCCTCAACGTGGTACCCATCTTCCTGCCGCCGCTGCGCGAGCGCCAGGGCGACATCCCGCTGCTGGCCATGTACTTCCTCAAGCGCTTCAACGAGGAGAACGGCCGCCAGCTCACCTTCTCGGCCGAGGCCCTGGCCAACCTGCAGGGCTGTTTCTTCCCCGGCAACGTGCGCGAGCTGGAAAACTGCGTCACCCGCTCGGCCACCATGTGCCGCGGCGCCGTGGTGACCGAGATGGACCTGTCGTGCCGGCGCGACACCTGCCTGTCCTCGGTGCTGTGGAACATCCAGCGCCCGGCCAACCCGCCGGTGGCGCCGATCATGCCCTCGGCCCCGCCGCCGCAGCCGGCGCCGCAGCCTGCGCCGCCGATGGTTGCCGCCGCCCCGCCGCCACCGCCGCCTTCAGCCGCGGCGATTGTGCCGCCACCGGCACCGGACCTGACCGAGGCCGACCTGTCCGAGCGCGAGCGCCTGGTCCAGGCCATGGAGAAATGCGGCTGGGTCCAGGCCAAGGCCGCCCGCCTGCTCGGCCTCACCCCGCGCCAGATCGGCTATGCGCTGAAGAAGCACGGCATCGAGATCCGCCAGCTGTAGGGGGATTTCCCCTCGCCCGCCTGGGGGCTACGGCGCCTTCACATTCTTCCCATATTCCTCCATGAAACGCCGTCATGCCCGGGCTTGACCCACTTCTGTCCGGTTTAATTTTCGGCTGTTAAGGGCCCCCTCGCCCGCCTGCGGGAGAGGGAGGGAGAGCGCGCGCGCCGTCAGGTGCGCTTCGCGACAGCGAAAACCTCTGCGTTTTCAGGTCTTGGGCGCGTGGACACGCGCCGCCCTCACCCCGGCTCGCTGACGCTCGCCCCCCTCTCCCGCAGGCGGGCGAGGGGGCATGGGCCAGCCGAGAACTAAACCGGACAGCCGTGGGTCAAGCCCGGCGATGACGAAAAGGGGCTGGAATTCGATTGCCCCCTGCCGGACTCACTCCGCCAGCCCGCGCCCCAGGCGCTCGGCCAGCTCCGACGCCATCCAGGCGCATTCAAGTCTTTTTCCACAATGCAGGGTTCTGTCGCACGACAATGCCAAGTCTATGACATTGCGAATATCCCTCGCATCGCGGTGTTCAGCCAGACGTCCGGCATTGAGCAAAGAGTAATAGCATCCACCATTACTTTGGCAATACATGACATGCTCGCAGACCCGTTTCGGATGCCGCCAGTCTATCCATCCTGGACCGGCGGCACATCGGGGGAAGGTATTAGTCTTGGAAATTTAACGGTGGAAGGGCGAGGGGGCCTTGGGGGCGCGGGCAACGCCTGTGGGTGGTCCCGGACTGGGTCCGGGCGACCCCCTCGCCGTACCGATTCTTATATCACACTCCTCTAATATCTTCCAGGTCCTACCGCGTCCGGCACCGCCGCTGCCCCTTCCGCCCCCGCGGCCTCCACCAACCCGCCTTTGCCGCCGGGGCGCCGACATGCCCAAACTGGTCCGATCCCTGCCCTGACGGAGCGGAGCATGCCGGCGATCCCGACCCTGTGCATCGGCCTTCCCGTCCGCAACGGCGAGGCGTTCCTGGCCGAGGCGCTGGACAGCCTGCTGGCCCAGAGCTTCCGCGATTTCGAGATCACCATCTCGGACAACGCCTCGACCGACCGCACGCCCGATATCTGCCAGCGCTATGCCCGGCTCGACCGGCGCATCCGCTACAGCCGCAACGGCCGCGACATCGGGGCCGGTCCCAATTTCAACCGGGCCTTCCGCGGCTGCCGCTCGCCCTGGTTCAAATGGATGGCCCACGACGACATGCTGGCGCCCGGCGCCCTGGACCGGCTGCTGGAGGCCGCCGGCCGCGACGGGGTGGTGCTGGCCCACAGCCGCATCGCCCTGGTGGACGATGGCGGCGCCCCCCTTCCGGTGCTGCCGGGCGGACGCCTGACCGACCGCCGCGGGCGGCCCTTCCACGCCCCCGAGCCGCCCCACCTGGCCGAGGGCCCCGATCCGGCCGTCCGGTTCGCCGAGGCCCTGCGGCACATGAACTGGTGCACCGCGGTGTTCGGGGTGATCCGCGCCGATGCCCTGGCCCGCACCCACCTGCACGGCAGCTATTACGAGGCCGACCGCGTCCTGCTGGCCGAGCTGGCCCTGCTGGGGCGCTTCGTCCAGCTCGACGAGCCGCTGCTGGTCAAGCGCTGCCACGAGGGGGTGAGCGTGCTGAAGAGCTACGCCGAGCAGGCCCGCATGATCGACCCCGCGCTTCCCCCCTGGCCCAAGGGCGTGCGGCTGCGGCTGGGCTATCTCAAGGCGCTGGCGGTGGAGGGGCCGCGGCCTGCCACCCGGCTGGCCTGCGCCGGCACCGTTCTCAGGGTCAGCCTGCGCAACCGCCTGAGCCGCCGTCTGCAGGCCCTGCTCCGCCGCTCGCCATCGCTGCCGCCCGGGTATCGACCGGAAAGGACCCGACCGCCATGAACGTCGCTGGCGAATACCTGATCGCCGCCCCCCGCGACCGGGTGTGGACGGCTTTGCGCGACCCCGAGACGCTGCGGGCCTGCCTGCCCGGCTGCGAGAGCCTGCGTGTGGTATCCGACGGCATCTACGAAGGACGCGTGGTGGCCAGCCTGGGCGCGCTGTCGGCGGCGTTCTCGGGCCGCGCCGCCCTGCTGCGCGAACGCGAACCGGAATCGTGGTCCATGTCGGCCCATGTGCGCAGCGACACCGGCGCCGGCTGGGCCGATGGCGAGGCGGCGCTGACCCTGGGCGTGCGCGACCACGGCACCCTGGTGGCCTACCGTGCCGAGATGCGGCCGGGTGGCCGCCTTGCCGCCATGGGCTCGCCGCTGCTTCACCAGACCGCGCTGGCGCTGGCCAACGGGTTCTTCGCCCGCCTGAACGAGCGATTGCGGGGAGAGCGCGGCGGAGCGGAGCCGCTGGACGCCGCCGCCCCGGGCGGTGCCCCGCCCCGCCGCCTGGTCGAGCCGCTGGCGCCGACACCGCCTCCCCCGCCGCCGCCGGGAGCGCCGTCGCCCGCCCCCGGTGCACCGGCCGACGACCACGATCCGCGCATCCGGCGCATCATCATCGTCGCCGGCTGGATCTACTTCGTCACTCTGCTGATCGGGCTGTTCTGGCCGCAGGCATGAACCAGACCAGGGCCGCCGCCAGCGCCGCCGCGGGCAGAGCCAGGGCGATCCGGTAGGCCTCGGGCGGCCAGCCGGTCTCGCCCTTCGGCCACAGGCCGATGACCTCGCCCAGGCCCCACTGGGTGGCGAAGGCGCAGGCGAAGATCACCAGGTTCAGGCTGGTATTGGCGCGGCCGGCCAGATGAGGCGGGAAGCCCTGGGTGACCACCGCGTACATCACCGTCGAAGTGGCGCCGGAGAAGCCGTAGACCGCCGCCAGCACGAAGGGGGCGTCGCTCCAGCCCGCCGCCATGGCCGCCTGGGCCAGCAGGAACACCACGGTGCCGGCACCGCCGACCTGGATCGCCGGAATGCCGAGCCGGGCCAGCCGCTCGGCCGCCGCGCCCACCAGCAGGAAGCCGGCGGCCATGGCCCCGGCCATCACCGCCAGCCCGGCCGCCACCCCTTGTGGGTCCAGCCCGGCGATGTCGCGCAGCCAGGGGCCGGCCCACAGGCCCTGGACCGCCATGAAGGTGCCCATGGCCAGGCTGGTGAACGGCGCCACCCGCAGGAACAGCGGATCGGCGAACACCCGGCCGACGGCGCGCAGCTGCGCCCCCAGGGTCTCACCGGAGGCGGGGCCGGGGCGGTCGGGCACGGTCAGGAACAGCGCCACCGCCGCGGCCAGGGTGAGGCCGGCCAGAACGGCGTAGACGCCGCGCCAGTCGGTGACCGCCAGCAGCGCCTGCACCGGCGCCGTCGCCGCCACCGCCCCCAATCCGCCGGCCGACAGGATGATGCCGTTCATCAGCGGCAGGCGGGCGGCGGGAAAGAACTGCACGTTGGCCTTCAGCGCCGCCATCAGGCAGGCCGACACCCCCAGCCCGATCAGCGCACGGCCGCCCACCAGGGTGCCGGCATCCTCGGCCCAGGCGAAGGCCGCCGCGCCCGACGCGGCGAAGACCAGCAGCGCCGCCTCGACCCGGCGCGGCCCGAAGCGGTCGAGCAGCAGCCCCAGCGGCAGCTGAAACGAGCCGAAGGCGAGGAAATAGACCCCGGTCATCAGCCCCAGCACCCCGGCGTCGAGATGGATGGTGCGGGCGATCTCGGGCGCCAGCACGGCGTTCACCGTGCGGTACAGATAGGACAGGAAATAGCCGGCGGCGAAGGGCAGCAGGACCCGCAGGATCAGTTGTCGTACCGAGAGGGAATGCATGCGCCGGGTTCCGCAGTGGAAGTGGTCATACCATGGACCACGGCGCCGGCAAGATCAATCCCGCGGCGATCCTTCACCGTCGCGGCGCGCCGTCCAATCCTCCGGCCTTCAGGATGAATCCGGCGATGGCGTCCAGGCCCTGGCCGATCTTCATGTTGGCGAAGACGAAGGGGCGGCTTCCGCGCATGCGACGGCTGTCGCGGTCCATCACCTCCAGGTCGGCGCCGACCAGGGGGGCGAGGTCGACCTTGTTGATCACCAGCAGATCCGACTTGGTGATGCCAGGTCCGCCCTTGCGCGGCAGCTTGTCGCCGGCGGCGACGTCGATCACGTAGATGGCGATGTCGGCCAGTTCCGGGCTGAAGCTGGCGGTCAGGTTGTCGCCGCCCGATTCGATCAGCAGCAGGTCCAGATCGGGGAAGCGGGCCTGTATCGCATCGACGGCGGCCAGATTGATGGAGGCGTCCTCGCGGATGGCGGTATGGGGGCAGCCCCCGGTCTCCACCCCCATGATGCGCTCCGGCGGCAGCGCGCCGGAGCGGGTGAGGAAGTCGCAATCCTCGCGGGTGTAGACGTCGTTGGTGATGGCGCCGACGCTGAAGGAATCGCGCAGGCGCTTGCACAGGGCATCCATCAAGGCGGTCTTGCCGGAGCCCACCGGCCCCCCGATGCCGACGCGGAACGCGGTCATGAGCGGTACACCCTCGTGTATTGGGTTTCGTGGTTCATGCTGCACCAGTCCAGCACCGGCACCGCCGATCCGATGTCGGCGAGCGGCCGTGTCAGCGCCGCCTCGGCGGCTTGCGTCACCACACCCTCCAGGGTGGCGACCATCCTCTGGCCGTCGGTCTGGCCCAGCGGCACCAGCCGCACCGCCGCCGACACCAGGTTGGCGGCGAAGGCGTGCAGGAAGGCGGACAGCGCATCGGTCTCGGCGATGCCGGCGCGGGCAGTGGCGGCCCCCACCGCCACCGCATAGGCGGCGCCCCCGCCCCTGCCCTTCAGGTCCCGGTGCCAGGCATCGAGCCACGGATCGGGCCAGGCGGTGGCAAGCGCGGCCAGGAAGGCGGTGCCCTGGGCGCCGGCCTCCAGCGCCAGTTCGGCGGTGGGGCGCATGGCCCCGGCCAGCTCGGCGATCCGGTCGAGACGGTCACGGTCGCCCGCCGCCGCCGCCCGGTGGGCCTCCAGCAGCAAGGCGGCATCGCTGCGCCCCGCCCCCGCCTCCACCAGGGTGGCGATCCAGTCCGACGCGGTGGCGCGGTCGCGCACCAGCCCGGCCTCGACCGCCCATTCCAGGCCGTGGGAATAGCTGTAGGCGCCGACCGGAAAGGACGGCGACAACCAGGCCATCAGGCGCAGGAGCGTGGTCATGAGGCCCTCGCGTGAAGGGATGACGTCATAGGCGTCGGTTCAGGCCATTCCGTATCCGTAGCCTCATCCTGAGGAGCCGCCCTTGGGGGCGTC
>NZ_CACVCG010000088.1 GCF_902729435.1 Magnetospirillum sp. UT-4 | reverse complement strand
GACGCGTCCCTGAAGGGCCGCTCCTCAGGATGAGGCTACGGAAAGGGTTTCCATGCGCCTGCTGCTCAAGGCTTCCGTCGTGCTGGCCGTGCTGCTGGTGGCCGCGATCACCTTCGCGGCGCTGGAGGGCCACCGCCGCTTCACCGGTTCCGGTCCGCTGGCCGAGCCGGTCACGGTGGTGATCGCCAAGGGCTCGGGCCTGCAGGCGGTGGCGCGCCGGCTGGCGGCCGAGCGGGTGGTTCCCGATCCCTGGACCTTCCTGATCGGGGTCAAGCTCCGGGGTGCCGCGCTGAAGGCCGGCGAATACGCCTTTCCCGCCGCCATCAGCCCGGAACAGGCCATGCGGATGATGGCCGAAGGCCGCACCGTGATCCACAAGCTGACCATCGCCGAAGGGCTGACCGTGCGCCAGGTGACGGCACTGGTCGAGGGCGCCGGTTTCCTGGCCGGCGAGGTCGGGCGCAAGCCGGCCGAGGGCTCGCTGCTGCCGGAGACCTGGCACCTGTCGCGCGGCGACGAGCGGGCCGAGGTGGTGACGCGCATGGAAAAGGCCATGCGCCAGACGCTGGAGCAGGCCTGGGCCGGCCGCGCCGCGAACCTGCCGCTGAAATCGCCCGAGGAGGCGCTGGTGCTGGCCTCGGTGGTCGAGCGAGAGACCGGCATCAAGGCCGAGCGGCCGATGGTGGCGGCGGTGTTCCTCAACCGCCTCAGGGACGGCATGCGGCTGCAATCGGACCCGACGGTGATCTACGGCCTGTCGGACGGGCTGGGGGTGCTGGACCGCCCGCTCACCCGCGCCGACCTCGAGGCCAGGCATCCCTGGAACACCTACGCCAATGACGGGCTGCCGCCGACGCCCATCGCCAATCCCGGCCGCGCCAGCATCGAGGCGGTGCTGCACCCGGCCGCCACCGACGCCCTCTATTTCGTCGCCGACGGCACCGGCGGCCACGCCTTCGCCCGCTCGCTGGACGAGCACAACCGCAACGTCGCCGCCTGGCGCAAGATCGAACGGGCGCGGCGCTGAGAGCTATCTTCTCTGCCTGCGGCAGGGGGAGGGGGCTGACTCACCCCGGCCACAGCCACGCCGCGCCGCGTACGCCCGACGAATCGCCGTGGACCGGCGGTGCCAGGCGGGTGGCGACGGTGTCCGAGAAGACATGGACGCCCCACAGGCGCGGCACGTTCGCATACAAGCGGGCGATGTTGCCGAGCCCGCCGCCCAGCACCGCCTCGGCGTGGTCGTCGCCGGCCTCGGACAGGGCGAAGCAGTCGGCGTCGTTGCAGCCGCACCGGCCGGGCCAGCGCCTCGGTGGCCGATCTGGCGACCGGGCCGAAGGAGCCGAAATCGACGATCCTGTCCGTCGAGGAAGAGGCCATCATCGTCGCCTTCCGCAAGCATACGCTACTGGCCCTCGACGACTGCCTTCATGCCTTGCAGGCCACGACCCCGCGCTTGCCACCATCCCGGTCGCGGCGCTGCTGGTCGGCCCGTACCTGAACTCCTGGCCCGCATCCAGGAATATGGAACGGTTCGGGCGGCGGTAGGTGCGGCGCGATTCGTATCCCGCCGTCAGGGGCGCCTTCTCCGGCGGCGTGTCGTCATCGACAATGACCAGCAGGTCGAAATCACTGTCGGCTTCCGCCTCGCCGCGCGCCCGCGAACCGAACAGGATCATCCGGCGCGGCCTGAAGAAGCTCACCACCGGGTCCAGCAATTCGGACGGTACGATGTCGGTGGCGGTCAATTCTCGCCCCTCACGATATCTTCCCCCTTTCGCCGCAGGGAACACGGCCCGCGGTACGCGATCCATCGCAGAATGCAAATGTGGCGTTCGCTTGATTCCCCGCGGCCTTCGGGTGATAACTCGGGTCCTTCGGACACCCCACCTTCCTTCGCGCAGGCATCCCGCAATGACCGACAAGCCGACGACCTATCCCCAGGCGGAGCCCAATCCCGATTTCGGCGCCATCGAGCGGGCGGTGATCGGGCGCTGGCAGCGCGAAGGCCTGTTCGAGCGCTCGGTGGCGCGCAATCCGCGCCGCAAGGATGGCGTGTCCAACGAGTTCGTGTTCTACGACGGCCCGCCCTTCGCCAACGGCCTGCCCCATTACGGCCACCTGGCCACCGGCTTCGTGAAGGATCTGATCCCGCGCTACCAGACCATGCGCGGCCGCCACGTCGACCGCCGCTTCGGCTGGGACTGCCACGGCCTGCCGGCCGAGCTGGAGGCCGAGCGCGAGCTGGGCATCTCGGGCCGCAACGACGTGCTGGCCATGGGCATCGACAAGTTCAACGACGCCTGCCGCACCTCGGTGCTGCGCTTCACCGACGAGTGGCAGGACTACGTCACCCGCCAGGCCCGCTGGGTGTCGTTCCAGGACCAGTACAAGACCATGGACCTGACGTTCATGGAAAGCGTGCTGTGGGCGTTCAAGTCGCTGTGGGACAAGGGCCTGGTCTACGAGGGCTACCGCATCGTCCCCTATTCCTGGGCGGTGCAGACGCCGCTGTCCAATTTCGAGACCCGGCTGGACAATTCCTACCGCGAACGCGACGACCCGGCGCTGACCGTGGCTTTCACCCTGATTGGCGAGGACACGCCGACCCGCATCCTGGCCTGGACCACCACGCCGTGGACGCTGCCGTCCAACCTGGCCCTGTGCGTGTCGCCCGACCTCGACTACGCGGTGATGGAGAAGGACGGCGCCCGGCTGATCCTGGCGGCCACCGCCGTGGCCCGCTACGCCCGCGAGCTCGAGGGCTACGAGCCGGTCGCCACGGTGAAGGGCGCCGCGCTGGAGGGCCGCGCCTACCAGCCGCTGTTCCCCTATTTCGCCGACACGCCCAACGCCTTCAAGGTGATCACCGGCGACTTCGTCGGCGCCGATGACGGTACCGGCGTGGTCCACATCGCGCCGGGCTTCGGCGAGGACGATTTGGAGGTGGCGCGGCGCTACGACATCGCGCCCGTGGTGCCGCTGGACGCCGCCGGCCGCTTCACCGAGCAGGTGCCCGATTACGCCGGAATGAACGTCATCCACGAGGCCAATCCGCGCGTCATCAAGGACCTGAAGGCCAAGGGCGCGGTGCTGCGGCACGAGCAGATCCGCCATAACTATCCCCATTGCTGGCGCACCGACGAGCCGCTGATCTACATGGCGGTGAATTCCTGGTACGTGGCGGTGTCCAGGTTCCGCGACCGCATGGTCGAGCTGAACCAGGGCATCAGCTGGACGCCCGAGCACGTGCGCGACGGCATCTTCGGCAACTGGCTGGCCAATGCCCGCGACTGGAACATCTCGCGCAACCGCTTCTGGGGCACCCCCATCCCGGTGTGGCGCAGCGACGACCCCGCATTCCCTCGCATCGACGTCTACGGCTCGCTGGACGAGATCGCCCGCGATTTCGGCGTCCGCCCGGCCGATCTGCACCGGCCGCTGATCGACGAGCTGGTCCGCCCCAATCCCGACGATCCCACCGGCAAGTCCATGATGCGCCGGGTGCCCGACGTGCTGGATTGCTGGTTCGAATCGGGCTCCATGCCCTTCGCCCAGTTCCACTATCCGTTCGAGAACAAGGACCGCTTCGAGGAGAACTTCCCCGGCGACTTCATCGTCGAATACGTGGCCCAGACCCGCGGCTGGTTCTACACCCTGATGGTGCTGTCCACCGCGCTGTTCGACCGCGCCCCGTTCAAGACCTGCGTCTGCCACGGCGTGGTGCTGGACGAGAACCACCAGAAGCTGTCCAAGCGCCTGCGCAACTATCCCGACCCCAAGGAGATCTTCGAGACCTACGGCGCCGACGCGCTGCGCTGGTACATGCTGTCCTCGCCGCTGATGACCGGCGGCGACCTCGCCCTGGCCAAGGACGGCCGCGACGTCGCCAAGGCCATGCGCCAGGTCATCATCCGCTTCTGGAACGCCTACAGCTTCTTCACCCTGTACGCCAACGTCGACGGGGTGCGGGCCAGGCTGCGCTTCGACCAGACCGAGGTGTTGGACCGCTACATCCTGTCCAAGACCCGCGACCTGGTGGAAGCGGTGCAGGCCCGCCTCGACGTCGCCGACATTCCCGGCGCCTACGCCGTGGTGCCGGGCTATGTGGATGCGCTGAACAACTGGTACATCCGCTCGCGCCGGGCCAGCTTCTGGGCCGACGAGGGGACACAGGACAAGCAGGACGCCTACGACACCCTTTATACCTGCCTGACCCTGGCCTGCCGCGCTTTGGCGCCGATGATGCCGCTGATTTCCGAGCGCATCTACACCGCGCTGACCGGTGAGGACTCGGTGCATCTGACCGACTGGCCCGAGGTTGCGGGGCTTCCCCGCGACGTCGCCCTGATGGCCGACATGGACCTGGCCCGCGACGTCTGCTCCAGCGTTCTCACCATCCGCGAGAACAGCCGCCGCCGCACCCGCCTGCCGCTGAAGTCGCTGATCGTCGCCCATCCCTCGGCCGAGGTGCTGCGGCCCTACCTGCCGATCAT
Source organism: Magnetospirillum sp. UT-4 (assembly GCF_902729435.1). Lineage (GTDB taxonomy): Bacteria > Pseudomonadota > Alphaproteobacteria > Rhodospirillales > Magnetospirillaceae > Magnetospirillum. The sequence continues at coordinate 7,306 of NZ_CACVCG010000088.1, read as the reverse complement.
CGCCGACGAGATCAACATCAAGTCGGTGACCCTGACCGACGACGTGGCGGCCTATGGCACCAAGGAGCTGAAGGTCAATTCCAAGCTGGGGGCGCGTATCGGCGCCAAGATGAAGGAGGTGCTGGCCGCCCAGCGCTCCGGCGACTGGCGCCTGCAGGACGACGGCAATGTGGCCATCGCCGGTCTGGTGCTGGAACCGGCCGACTTCACCCTGCACATCCGCACCGCCGAGGGCCTGGCCGCCGAGCCGTTCGGCGGTTCCACCGGACTGGTGGTGGTGGATACCGCCATCTACCCCGACCTGCAGGCCGAGGGCTGGGCCCGCGACTTCGTCCGCCTGGTGCAGAACGAGCGCAAGAACGCCAACCTGGTGATCACCGACCGCATCGTCATCGAGGTCCAGGTGCCCGAACCGGTGGCCGCCGCCCTGGTCGCCCACCAGGGCTACATCGCGGAGCAGACCCTGGCGGTGGAGCTGCGCCTGAAAGCCCCCGACCTGCCCCACGGCCCGGTCGCCGAGGACATCGACGGCCACCCCATCGTGTTCGGCATCGGGGTGGCGGGGTAGGGCGTAACCTCTGCGGGGGCAGTGACGAACCCTTGGGTCAGGGGCCGGGCTTCACCGGCCGCCCGAACCCGACGAGGCAGCCATGTCCCGATCCGCCGCGACTCTTGCTCTCTTCCTGGCCCTGGCGCTTCCGGCCGAGGCGGCCGAGCGGCCGGCGGTGGTCGAGCTGTTCACCTCGCAGGGCTGCAGCTCGTGCCCGCCGGCCGATGCCCTGCTGGCCGAACTGGCGGCCCGGCCCGGCGTGGTGGCGCTGGCCTGGCACGTGGATTACTGGGACCATATCGGCTGGCGCGACCGCTTCGCCCTGCCCGCCGCCACCGCCCGCCAGCAGGGCTACCGCACCCGGCTGGGGGTGCGCAGCCTCTATACCCCGCAGATGGTCATCGACGGCCGCGCCGATGTGGTCGGCTCGGATCGCGGCCGCGTCGCCGCGCTGCTGGCCCCGGCCCGCGACGGCGTCGCCGTGGCCCTGACCGTGGCGGCGGGCGAGGTGAGGGCGGTGCTGCCCGCCGGTTCGGCGACCGACCTGGAGGTGGTGCTGCTCGCCTATCTCGAGCGTGCCGAGACCGCGGTGGGACGCGGCGAGAATGCCGGGCGCCGCCTGCACGAGGCCAACATCGTCCGCGCATTCATTCCCCTGGGCCGCTGGGACGGCCGGCCGGGACACCTGGCCCTGCCGCTCGCCGCGCTGCCCGCCGATGCCGACGCTGCGGCGGTGCTGCTGCAGGAGCCGGGGCAGGGGGGGATTCAGGGGGCGGCAACGGTGCGGCTGCCGGGGCGGTAGGGGGCAGGGTAATTCGGCGGCGTGTCCCCGGATCGGGAATCCGGCGATCGGTGCCCACACCCACCGTCGGACTCTCACCACGGTTCAATGGGCCGGTTGACCTCCTTGTCCAGCCGCTTGGGAGCCAAGCGGCTGGGGAGGACCACCAGCCTCGTGGGGGGCTGTGGCCTGGTTCAGTTGCCCTTCGACGGGCGGCCGGTCAGGCGGTCGAAGGTCAGGGTGCGCGACACCTTGCCGTCGGGCTGGACCAGCTCGGCGACGATGGTGCGGTCGTCCCGGGCTTCGACCTTGCCCAGGGCCAGGCCATCGCCGCGGCGGACCAGCATGCCCTTGACCATGGTCTCCACATCGGCCACCGACAGAGGCGTGCCGCGCTCGACCTTGAGCGGGCGGCCGCTGGCCTTGTCCAGTTCCATGCGCCGCGCCACCGTGCCGTCGCCGGCCAGCAGCTCGACGCTGATGGACTTCTCGGTCTCGGTGGCCTTGCCGACGGTCAGCGGCTCGCCGCGCATGGCCACCTGGCCGGCGACGATGGCCTTGGCCTGGTCGAGGGTGAGCGGCGTGTCGCGCTGCCAGAAGCCGTGCCCGAAGCCGTGCCCGGAGCCGCCGCAGCCGCCGCCCCCCATGCCGCCGCCCCCCATGCCGCCGCCCCCCATGCCGGGGCCGAACCCATCCGGCCGGGCCAAGGCGGGGCCGGCCAGCAGCAGGCCGATGGTGGCGACGGCAAGGAACCTGGTGATGGTCATGGTGATGTCTCCGTTGGGGAAGGATGATCCGATGGCAGGCATCAGACACCCGAACGGTAACGCCATGATGTCGGCGGCGGCATCATCGGGTAACGGACGGTAACGTTACGAAGCGTTACCAAACTGCCGCCGGACAGGCGGCTGAGCTGCGCTATACTCATGGCCATGGACAATGGTGCCCACATCCTGGTTGTCGATGACGACCGCGAGATTCGCGACCTGCTGGCCCGCTTCCTGGCCCGCCACGGTCTGCGGGTCAGCGTCGCCAAGGACGGCGCCGACATGGAGCGGGCCTTGGGCGAACGGGCCATCGACCTGGTGGTGCTGGACCTGATGATGCCGGGCGAGGACGGCCTGTCGCTGACCCGGCGGCTGCGCGCCAACGGCAACGGGGTGCCCATCGTCATGCTGACCGCCATGGGCGAGGATTCCGACCGCATCGTCGGCCTCGAGATGGGCGCCGACGACTACCTGCCCAAGCCCTTCAACCCGCGCGAGCTGCTGGCCCGCATCAAGGCGGTGCTGCGCCGCGCGCGCGAGCCGGCTCAGCAGGCGCGGGGCGGCGGCGAGGGGTACCGCTTCGCCGGCTGGGCGCTGGACGTCGCCACCCGCGACCTCACCGATCCGGCGGGAGTCCTGGTCGCCCTGTCGGCCGGCGAGTTCGACCTGCTGCTGGCCTTCGTCGAGCATCCCCGCCGGGTGCTGTCGCGCGACCAGCTGCTCGACCTCGCCCGCGGCCGCATGGCGGTGCCGTTCGACCGCTCGGTGGACATCCAGGTCAGCCGGCTGCGGCGCAAGCTGGGCGAAGACCCCAAGGACCCGCAGCTGATCAAGACGGTGCGTGGCGGCGGCTACCTGTTCACCCCCGAGGTCGAGCGGCGATGACCCCCAGGCGCCTGCTCCCCGATTCCGTCCTGGCCCGCACCGCGCTGGTGCTGGTGGCGGCCATGGTGGTGTCGCTGGGGGCGGCGCTGGCCATGTTCGCCTCGACCCGGTCCGAGGCGCTGCAGGCCCTGGGCGGACGCAATGCCGCCGAGCGGGTGGCGGCGCTGGTGCAGCTGGCCGAGCAGACCCCGCCCGATTCCCGCCGTCCCACCCTGCGCAGCATGGACCAGCAGGGCTTCCGCGCCGGCTGGGGCCCCGATCCGGTGGTCGATGCCGACGAAACCGGCCATCCCGCCGCCATGGCCGCCGTGCGCCACCTGCGCTCGGCCCTCGACGGGCGCGAGGTGCTGGCCGGAGTCGGGCGCGGCGGGCCGGGAATGGGTCTGGGCCACGGCCCCGGCCCCGGCCATACCATGGGGCCGTTCCTGAAGGTGTCGGTGCGCCTGGCCGACGGCTCGTGGCTGAACGTGGTGGCGCCGCTGGTGCGGGTCGATTCGCTGTGGCGGGCGCGCTTCGTGGTGCCGCTGCTGGCCGCTTTGGCCGCCGTCACCCTGGCGGCGCTGTGGGCGGTGCGGCGGGCCACCCGGCCCTTCGCCACCTTCGCCGCCGCCGCCGAGCGCCTGGGCGTGGAGATCACCGCGCCGCCGCTGCCGGAATCCGGCCCGCGCGAGGTGCGCCGCGCCGCCCATGCCTTCAACGTCATGCAGGGCCGCATCCGCCGCTTCGTCGATGACCGCACCCAGATGCTGGCGGCCATCAGCCACGATCTGCGCACCCCCATCACCCGCATGCGCCTGCGCGCCGAGTTCGTCGAGGACGAGGGCGAGCGGGCCAAGATGCTGGCCGATCTGGAGGAAATGGAGCGGATGATCGCCGCCACCCTGGCCTTCGCCCGCGACGAGGCCGCCCGCGAGGAGCGCCGGCCGCTCGACCTGGCCGCTTTGGTGCAGGGACTGGCCGACGATCTGGGGGCGGCCTATTCGGGACCCGACAGCCTGGTGGTGGAGGCGCGGCCGCTGGCGCTGAAGCGCGCCATCGCCAACCTGCTGGACAATGCGCGGAAATACGGCGGCACCGCCCGCGTCACCGTCGCCGATGACGGCCGGCACTGGACGGTGACGGTGGAGGATGACGGCCCCGGCATCCCCGAGGCCGAGTTCGAGCGGGTGTTCGCCCCCTTCGTCCGGCTCGAGGCCAGCCGCAACCGCGACACCGGCGGCAGCGGCCTCGGCCTCGCCATCGCCCGCGCCGCCGCCCGCGCCCATGGCGGCGACATCACCCTGGCCAACCGGCCCGAGGGGGGATTGCGGGCCATTCTGGTTCTGCCCCGGGCGTAGATTTCCGTATGCCCTCGCCGGGCGCGGCCTCCGGCCGCTTGGCCCCCGCCTCAATGGCGGGTGGGCATGACGGCTCATGCCCCGCCCCCCTCCCTTTGCCGCCGCCGCCACTCCCCTTGCGCCCGCGCCATGGCGGCCCGGCCGCTCCACACTGGCGGGGTGAGCCGGAGGCCCGCCATGATCGTCGATGCCCGCCGATTGCCCGATGGACTGCGCCTGGATGCCGACGTGGTGATCATCGGCGCCGGCCCGGCCGGCATCACCGTCGCCATGGAGCTGATGGGGGCGGGGCTGACGGTGGTGCTGGCGGAATCGGGCGGGCGGCGGGGCGATGGCGGCGACGGCTTCGGCGGCGAGGCGGTCGATCCCCGCCATCCGCCGCCCGGGCTGTACCGGGCGCGGGCGCTGGGCGGCACCTCGACCCTGTGGGGCGGCCGCTGCCTGCCCCTGGACCCCATCGATTTCGAGGCTCGCCCGTGGGTGCCCCACAGCGGCTGGCCCTTGGGCTGGGACCACATGCTGCCGTGGTACCGGGTGGCCAATTCCTATTGCGAGGCCGGCCGCTTCGCCTACGACGTCGCCGGGTCGCTGGGCGGGAACGCCGCGCCCATGGTGCCCGGCCTCGGCGGGGAGATCGCCCAGGACGGCATCGAGCGCTTCTCGCCGCCCACCGATTTCGGGCGGCGCTACCGCCGTGCCCTGGCCCGCTCGACCGAGGTGGTGGTGCTGCTCTCGGCCACCTGCACCGGCGTCCTGGCCCCTCCGTCGCGGCGGGCGGTGGACGGCTTCGTCTTCCGTACCCGGCCCGGCCACGGCATCCAGGTGCGCGCCCGCCTCGGCGTGCTGGCGGCGGGCGGGCTGGAGACGCCCCGCCTGCTGCTGGCGGCGGGGCTGGGCAACGGTTTGGTCGGGCGCTTCTACATGTGCCACCTGGAGGGCAAGGCGGCCACCGCCACCTTCCCGCCGGCCACCCCGGTGGTGTTCGGCTACGAGCGCGACGGCGAGGGCATCTATCTCCGCCGCTACTTCCGGGCGCCGGCGGAGGTGCAGCGGCGGCTCGGCCTGACCAATTCCATCCTGCGCTTCGAGCCGCCGGTGATCGCCGATCCCGGCCATGGCGATCCGGTGCTGTCCGCCATGTGGCTGTCGCGCACCTTCCTCAAGGCGGAATACGCGCGCAAGATGGCCAGCTTCGGCTATCGCGGCCAGGAAGAGCCGGAGCGGGCGCGCCTGCTGGCCGGGCACCTGGGCAACGTCGCCGCCGGCCTGGTGCCGCTGGGCCGCTTCGGCTTCGACTGGGTGCGGCGCCACGTGCTGGCGGCGCGCAAGCTGCCCTATGTGGCGGTGGCCGGGCGGGGCGGCATCCACACCGTCGATTACAACGCCGAGCAGGCGCCGAACCCCGACAGCCGGGTGAGCCTGGGCGACAGGCTGGATCCCCTCGGCCTGCCCTGCCTCAAGGTGGACTGGCGGGCCGGCGCCCAGGACGTCGAGGGCGCGCTGGCCATCCACCGCCTGCTCGCCGACAGTCTGGCGCAAAGCGGCGCCGGCCGGCTGGAGGTGGACATGGACGCGATCCGCAACGGCTACAACGCCACCGGCGGCCATCACATCGGCACCACCCGCATGGCGGACGGCCCCGAACGCGGCGTGGTCGATGCCGATTGCCGGGTGTTCGGACTGGACAATCTGTACGTGGCCGGCAGCGCCGTGTTCCCCACCTCGGGCCACGCCAACCCGACCTTGACGTTGGTGGCGCTGGCGGCGCGGCTGGCGGCGCATCTGCGCCACCGCGCGCGGCAGGTGCCGGCGGCGGAGTTTTCCTTTGCCGCTCCGCCGCCGGTCCCGTAGCATTTCCCGGTTCAACCGGGGGAGCCTGCCCGTGACCGGACGTCCCGTCGCCTTCGCCGCCGTCCTCGCCTGCCTGGCCATGGCGCCCCACGCCTGGGCCGCCGGCGGCGGCGGCGAGAAGAAGGAGCTGCCCCATCTGGGGCCGACCAAGGCGGTGGTGCTGAAGGCGCTGAAGGGCACCACCGACGCGGTCGGGCTGAAGATCAACGTCACCCAGGTCAATTTCCCCGGCGTGCCGGAACGGGCCGCCTGCCGCATGACGGTACGGGTGAGCAACCCCGGCAGCCGGCCGATGGCCACCCATCTGCTGCTCAAGACCTTCGACACCTACAAGGCGGCCGCCAACACCTGGCTGATCCCCACCGGCGAGGTCGCCCCCGGCGCCACCGTCGAGCGCCTCTATTCGTGCAAGATGGCCCAGTTCCTGGTGTTCGACCAGGACAGCGCCTCGGCCTGGCCCAACCGCTGCACGGTGGAGGGCGAGGAATCCTCGCCCTGCCCCGTGGGCCTGCTGTTCGAGACCAACCTGAACCTGACCGAGGCGGCGGCGATCGATGGCGGCGGCGGCGCCAAGGGCGGCGGGCATTAGACGCAGTTTCCGCCCGAACCTTAACCCCCCGCCGGGTGTTGCCCCGGGGAAGACGCCTGCTTCGGCGTCGCCCCTAAACCCGGTCGGGAGGTTCCCCATGCACGCCCGTGAAATGATCAGCACCCATCCGCACGTCCAAGGCAACACCAACGACGCGCTGATTCACGCCATCGAGGAATGCTACGACTGCGCCCAGACCTGCGTCACCTGCGCCGACGCCTGCCTGGGCGAGGACGAGGTGTCCGAACTGGTCCAGTGTATCCGGCTCAACCTGGACTGCGCCGACGTGTGCGCCGCCACCGGCGCCGTAGCGACCCGGCGCAGCGGCTCCAACGAAACGGTGATCCGGGCCATGCTGCAGGCCTGCGCCGAGGCCTGCCGGCTGTGCGCCGAGGAATGCGACCGCCACGCCTCGAGCCACGACCATTGCCGCATCTGCGCCGAGACCTGCCGCAATTGCCAGGATAACTGCGAGAAGGCGGTGCAGAGCCTGTCGCACTGACGCATTTTTCGTTCAAAGGCGGCCATCTGTTCCTCGTCATGCCC
>NZ_CACVCG010000087.1 GCF_902729435.1 Magnetospirillum sp. UT-4 | reverse complement strand
TGTGAAATCCCCGAGCACAGACCTCCGATTTGTTGACTGAACCGTTCAGTTCAGTTTATGCGTGAGGCACGGGGTGTTCGCAGCAAGGTGTCGCCATGGGTAGGACGTGGATCATCGTTGGGCTTCTGGCGGCCATTGCCGGCGGCGGCTGGTGGTATTCGACAACCAGGACCGCAGCGCCACCCCAGGGTCAGGCGGCACCTTCCCAGGCCGGGGGGCCACCGGCGGTGGCGGTCGAGGCGGCGCCGGTGACGGTGGGCCCCATCGCCCGGGAACTCACCGCGGTGGGGTCGCTGCGATCCGACGAATCGGTGATGATCCGTCCCGAAATCGCCGGCCGCATCCGCGCCATCGGCTTCGAGGAAGGGTCGCGCGTCGCCAAGGGCCAGGTCCTGGTCCGCCTGGACGATTCCGCCCAGGCCGCCGACCTGCAGCAGGCCCAGGCGAATCTGGGGCTGTCGCGCGCCAATGCCGAGCGCGCGGTGCGGCTGGCCGGGCAGGGGGCGGGCACCGAGCGTGCCCGCGACGAGGCCGAGGCCAAGCTGCGCGTCGACCTGGCCAAGGTGGAATACGCCAAGGCCCTGCTGGAGAAGACGGTCATCGTCGCCCCCTTCGCCGGCACCGTGGGCCTGCGCGCGGTGAGCGTCGGCGCCTACGTCCAGCCCGGCCAGGACATCGTCAACCTGGAGGCCATCGACCCCATCAAGGTGGATTTCCGCATCCCCGAGCTGTTCCTGCCCGAGGTCCGCGAGGGCCTGAGCGTCGCCGTCGCCGCCGACGCCTTCCCCGGGCGGGAATTCCACGGCACCCTCTATGCCATCGATCCGGCCATCGACCAGAACGGCCGCGCCCTGCTGGTGCGCGCCCGCATCCAGAATTCCGAGGGCACCCTGCGCCCCGGGCAGTTCGTCCGCCTCGCCCTCAAGGTGGACGAGGTCGCCTCGGCCATCACCGTGCCCGAGGAATCGCTGGTGCCGCGCGGCGAGCAGCTGATGGTCTTCAAGGTGGTGGACGGCAAGGCCCAGCCGGTCCCGGTCAAGGCCGGCAAGCGCTTCAAGGGCAAGGTCGAGATCGTCGAGGGACTGGCCCCGGGGGACGTGGTGGTGACCGCCGGGCAGATGAAGCTGCGCCCGGGGGCGGCGGTGAACACCGTCACCGCCAAGGCGGGAGGCTGACATGCGGCTTCCCGACCTGTGCATCCGGCGGCCGGTCTTCGCCACCGTGCTGTCGCTGCTGATCGTCCTGGTCGGCATCGTCAGCTACGACCGCCTGACGGTGCGCGAGTATCCCAACATCGACGAGCCGGTGGTCACCGTCGAGACCGCCTACAAGGGCGCCTCGGCCGAGATCGTCGAGACCCAGGTCACCAAGGTGCTCGAGGATTCGCTGGCCGGCATCGAGGGCGTCGAGGTGCTGTCGTCGCTGTCGCGCCAGGAAAGCAGCCAGATCACCGTCCGCTTCAAGGTCACCCGCGATGCCGACGCCGCCGCCAACGACGTCCGCGACCGGGTGTCGCGGGTGCGCAGCAAGCTGCCCGAGGACGTCGATGAGCCGGTCATCGCCAAGGTCGAGGCCGACGCCAACCCCATCATCTACCTGGCCTTCTCGTCCGACCGCCACGACGCCCTGTTCGTCTCGGACTATGCCTGGCGGTTCGTCCGCACCCGGCTGCAGAACCTCAACGGCGTCGCCGATATCCGCATCTTCGGCGAACGGCGCTACGCCATGCGGGTCTGGCTGGAGCGCGCCCGCCTGGCCGCCTATCGCCTGACCCCCCAGGACGTGGAGAACGCCCTGCGCCGCCAGAACCTGGAGGTTCCCGCCGGCCGCATCGAATCGGCGGAGCGCGAGTTCACCGTGCTGTCCGAGACCGATCTGCGCACCCCGGCCCAGTTCGGCGACATCATCCTGGCCGATGTTTCGGGCTATCCGGTGCGGCTGAAGGACGTCGCCCGGGTCGAGATCGGCCCCCAGGACGAGCGCCGCATCACCCGCTTCAACGGCTCCTCGGCGGTGGCCCTGGGCGTGGTCAAGCAATCGGTGGCCAATCCCCTCGACGTTTCCACGGCGGTGCGCGCCGCGTTGCCGGAGATCCGCGGCAACCTGCCCGAGGGCATGCAGGTGGATGTGGGCTATGACAGCTCGGTGTTCATCGAGCGCTCCATCGACGCGGTGTTTTACACCATCGGCGAGGCGGTGCTGCTGGTGGTGCTGGTGATCTTCTTCTTCCTGCGCACCCTGCGCGCCACCATCATCCCGCTGGTGACCATCCCGGTGTCGCTGATCGGCGCCTTCGCCATCATGTACGCGCTGAACTTCTCCATCAACACGCTGACCCTGCTGTCCATGGTGCTGGCCATCGGCCTGGTGGTGGACGACGCCATCGTGGTCCTTGAGAACATCTTCCGCCACATCGAGGAGGGGCTGGAGCCCATGGCCGCCGCCTTCAAGGGGGCCAAGGAAATCTCGTTCGCGGTGATGGCCATGACCATCACCCTGGCGGCGGTGTACGTGCCGCTGGCCTTCATGACCGGTCGCACCGGCAAGCTGTTCGTGGAATTCGCCCTGACCCTGGCGGCGGCGGTGCTGGTGTCGGGCTTCGTCGCGCTCACCCTGTCGCCGATGATGTGCTCGCGCCTGCTGCGCCACGAGCCGCGCCACAGCTGGATCTACAACCTCATCGAGCGCGGCCTGGAGCGCATGACCGAGGGCTACAAGCGGCTGCTGGCGCGGTCGTTGAACGCCCGCAGCGTGGTGGTCGGCATCGGCGCGGCGGTGGCCCTGTCCTCGGTCGGCCTGGTCCTGACGCTGAAGTCCGAGCTGACCCCCACCGAGGATCGCGGCACCATCGTGGTGGTGGGCATCGGCCCCGAGGGGGCGACGGTGGGCAACATCGACAAGTACGCCCGCATGATCGAGCGTTTCGTCGCCGAAGTCCCCGTGGTTGAACGCTATTTCGTGGTCACCGGGATGCCGGTGGTCAACCAGATGCTGGCCTTCGTCCGGGTCAAGGACTGGAGCGAACGCTCGGTGTCCCAGATGGACGTGGCGCGCGGCCTGATGCCCAAGCTGATGAGCGTGCCGGGCATGCTGGCCTTCGCCGTCAATCCGCCGTCGCTGGGCGAGAAGGCGTCGTCGAAGCCGCTGCAGGTGGTGATCCAGACCTCGGCCAGCTATGCCGACCTGCAGCGCATGAACGACGCCTTCATGGCCGAGGCGAGCAAGCTGCCCGGCCTGATCAGCCTGGATTCCGACCTGAAGCTCAACAAGCCGCAGATCCGGGTGACCATGGACCGCGACCGCATCGCCGATATCGGCTCGTCGGTGGATGTGGTCGGGCGCACCCTGGAGACCATGCTGGGCGGGCGCCAGGTGACCCGCTTCAAGCGGGAGGGGGAGCAGTACGACGTCATCGTCCAGGTCGCAGACGTCGATCGCCGCAATCCCGACGACCTCACCTCCATCTATGTGCGCGGCGACAAGGACCAGATGGTGCAGCTGTCCAACCTGCTCACCATCCAGGAAGGGGTTGCCCCGCGCGAACTCAACCATTTCAACCAGTTGCGCGCCGCCACCATCAGCGCCAACCTGGCCCCCGGCTACACCATGGGCCAGGCGATCACCGAACTCGAGGCCATCGCGGCGCGGGTGCTGCCGGCCAACGCGCAGTTGGACTACAACGGCCCCTCGCGCGAGTTCAAATCGTCGAGCACGGCCATGTGGCTGACCTTCGCCCTGGCTTTGCTGTTCATCTATCTGGTGCTGGCGGCCCAGTTCGAAAGCTTCGTCGATCCGTTCATCATCATGCTGACGGTGCCGCTGTCCATCGCCGGCGCCCTGGGTGCGCTCAAGCTGGCCGGGGGCACCCTCAACGTCTACAGCCAGATCGGGCTGGTGACGCTGATCGGGCTGATCACCAAGCACGGCATCCTCATCGTCGAGTTCTCCAACCAGCTGCGCGACAAGGGCGCCACCATGAAGGCGGCGGTGACCGAGGCCGCCGGCCTGCGCCTGCGCCCGATCCTGATGACCACCGGGGCTATGGTGCTGGGCGCCATTCCGCTGGCCCTGGCCGATGGCGCCGGCGCCGAAAGCCGCCAGCAGATCGGCTGGGTGATCGTCGGCGGCATCGCCGTCGGCACCATCTTCACCCTGTTCGTGGTGCCGGTGGCCTATACCCTGCTGGCCCGCCGCCACCGGGCCGGGTCGCTGCCGGAAGCGGAGGAGGGTGCTCCAGCCGAATAGAGCAGGGTGACGCGAAGTCACCCTGCTCCTGCCGCCATTGCGGCGGCGGCCAAGGGGCCGGTGGCCCCGCCCGGCGAGGGCGAACGAACAATTGGAACATGTCAGCCCCCGCCGGCGTTGACCGGCCGAGGAGGGCTTGCCGGTGGAACGCCTGCGCCGCCTGGCCTTCGCCGCCCTGAGCGTCTTCGTCTTCGGCCTCGCCCTGTGGGCCATGCACCGCACCGTCGGGCAACTGGACATGGCGGCGGTGGGCGCGGCGGCGCGGTCCCATTCCGGCTGGACCCTGGCCGGCGCCATGGCCTTCGCCCTGGCCAGCTACGGCGTGCTGTGCGGCTTCGACGGGCTGGGCCTGCGCTATATCGGCCGCCGGCTGCCGGTGCTGTCGGTGGTCCAGATCTCCTTCGTCAGCCACGCCATCAGCCACAATGCCGGCTTCGCCTTTCTCAGCGGCGGCTCGGTGCGGCTGCGCATGTACCGGGTGTTCGGCCTGGGCGGCGCCGAGGTGGCGACGGTGATGGCCTTCGCCGGCCTGTCCTTCGCCCTGGGGGTGGCGGCTTTGGCCAGCGCCGCCTTCATCCTGGAGGCCGGGCGCATCGCGCCGCTGCTGCGGCTGCCGCCCGCCTCGGTGGCGTGGGTGGGCTGGGCGGTGGCCGGCGGGCTGGCGCTCTACCTGCTGTGGACGGCAATTGCCCGCCGCCGCCTCGCCATCGGCGCCTGGGTTCTGGCGCCGCCGGGCCTCGCCTTGGCGGTGGGGCAGGTGGTGGTGGCCTCCCTCGATCTGGTGCTGGTCGCCGCCGCCCTCCACCTGCTGCTGCCGATCGGCCCGGCGACGCCGTCCTTCCTGGCCTTCATCGGCATCTACGTGGTCTCCACCGTGGCCGGCACCATCAGCCACGTTCCCGGCGGCCTGGGGGTGTTCGAGGGCGCCCTGCTGCTGCTGCTGCCCGGCCTGCCCGCCGAGGCGCTGCTGGCGGCGCTGGTGATCTTCCGGGTCTGCTACAATCTGGTGCCCCTGATCCTGGCGGCCGGCCTGCTGGCGGTGTTCGAGCTCAGGCGCCGCCGCCCGCCCGCCTGGGTCGCCCCGCTGGCCGCGCCGGCGGCCGGCATCCTCGGCTTCGTCGGCGCCACCGTGGCGCTGCTGGCCGGCGCCGCCGCACCCCCGGTCCAGGCCCCGTCATGGCTGGCCGAGCCCGCCCATCTGCTGGCGGCGGCCGCCGCCGCCGTTCTGTTGCTGGCCTCGTGGGGGGTGGCGACGGGCGGCCGGGCGGGCTGGCGGACCGCCCTTGCGGCTACCTGCTGCGGTCTGGCCGCATCACTGGGCCGGGGGCCGGACTGGATCGCCACCGCCGCCTTCGCTTTGCCGGCCCTCGGCCTGCTGGCCGCCGCGCCGCTGCTCCGTGCCGACCAGCCGCCGCGGCCGCCGCCCTGGGGCTGGATCGGCGCCGGCGCCTCGGTGGTCGCCGCCGCCACCTGGATCGGCTGGCTGTCCGGCACCGCCCCGTGGCACCTGCTGGACTTCACCCCCGGCGACCTCGCCGCCCGCGCCATGCGCGGCAACGCGGTGGCGCTGGCGGCGCTGCTGGCGGCCGGCCTGGCCCGCCAGCTCAGGGCGGCCCGAGGGTAGCGAACAGGAACCCGCCCACCGCCAGGGTCGAAACGAGGACGGCCGCCAGCGCCTTGCCGCCCAGCGCCCGGTTGCGGAACAGCATCAAGGCGGTCACCAGGATGGCGGCGACCGCGAACACAAGCACGATGCGGGATTCGGACAAGACGCGACCCTCCGGCGGTGACACTGGCCGGACCAGGATGGCCGAGGCGGGGAGGGGCCGCCGTGATGGTGGTCAAGGGGGGGGCGTCGGATGCTCATGGCAACGCAGATGAACACTGGCGCCTGACGGCGCGCACGGATGAACGCCGATAGGGCGGCGCATTGGCGTTCATCTGGGCCTAATTGCGTGCATCTGTGGTGCTGGTGGTCGGTCTATGAAGGGCGCAGTTTCGTTCGTACAGGGAGATTTGTGCAGCGGCACCGTAATTCCACGTGGATGCCCGGGTCAAGCCCGCGGCTGTCCGGTTTAATTCTCGGCTGGCCCATGCCCCCTCGCCCGCCTGCGGGAGAGGGGGGCGAGCGTCAGCGAGCCAGGGTGAGGGCGGCGCGTGTCCACGCGCCCAAGACCTGGAGAGACAGCCGCTTTCGCTGTCGCGAAGCGCACCTGGCGGTGCGCGCCCTCTCCCTCCCGTCGCTGTCGCGNATCGCCCAGTGCCCGCACCCCTTGGGCGCCGATGCGCCGCTGTTCGTCGGCGCCCGCGGCGGCCCCCTCAATCCCGGCGTGGTGCAGCGCCAGATGCGCCGGCTGCGGGCGCTGCTGGGCCTGCCCGACACCGCCACCCCGCACGCGCTCAGGCATTCCTTCGCCACCCACCTGCTGGCCGGCGGCGGCGATCTGCGCACCATCCAGGAATTGCTGGGCCACGCCTCGCTGTCCACCACCCAGCGCTACACCAAGGTCGATGCCGCCCGCCTGAAGGGCGTCTACGACAAGGCCCATCCGCGGGCGAAGGCCAGGTAGGTCGCCATGCGTCAAGTCCGAACCACTCCTAACTCGTCATGGCCGGGCTCGCCCCACGGCTGTCCGGTTTAATTTTCGGCTGTTAAGGGCCCCCTCGCCCGCCTGCGGGAGAGGGGGCGAGCGTCAGCGAGCCGGGGTGAGGGCGGCGCGTGTCCACGCGCCCAAGACCTGGAGAGACAGCCGCTTTCGCTGTCGCGAAGCGCACCTGGCGGTGCGCGCCCTCTCCCTCCCGTCGCTGTCGCGACGGGCCCCTCCCTCTCCCGCTGGCGGGCGAGGGAAATTATGTCTACTGCGGCCAGCGTCACCCTGGACGCAGCCGTCACCAAGGGCTTCGAAAGGCGTTCCGAAAATTAAACCGGACAGCCGTGGGTCAAGCCCGGGCATGACGGAGAGGGGGGGCTGCCGGATGCTCATGGCAACGCAGATGAACACAGGCGCCTGACGGCGCGCCCGGATGAACGCCGATAGGATGGCGCATCGGCGTTCATCTGGGTTCCCATGGCTCGGCGTGAGATGAGCGCTGTCGCGTTTCCGTCGAAAGACGTCATCGCGATCCTACTTCCGGAACGGCGGGCAGACGGGGCCTTGCGCGGGATCGGGTTGGGGCCGGACCAGGCCGGCGCCGAGCATCACCGTGGCCACGTCCTCGCCGTTGGGCAGGCTGACCGCCGCGTCGATCCGCCCGCCGTATTTGTCGTGGGCGATGCGGGTGAGCAGCGCCGGCCCGTCGCCCAGCAGCCGGGCCAGGGCGTCGCGGGCGGCGGCCGCGGCCTGGGGGCAGGGGCCACGCAGTTCGGGGGCGTCGATGCCGAGAAGGCGCACGCGGATTGTCTGGTCGAGGCCCAGCCAGATGCGGACCCGCGCCTCGAAGGTGTCGCCGTCGAGCACCCGCACAACCTGGGCGGCATAGGGGCCGGACAGCGTCTCGGCCGCGGACGCGGGCGTGATCGCCGCCATCAGGGCGGCGAAAAAACCGTGGAATTTCATGGCCGCAGGCAGCGGCCGGAAGCTGGGGCGGCGCGAGCGAACGGGTCGGGCCGGAGCGACGAATCGGACAGCCCGACCCGCCGGCGCCCGCCCTCAGCCCCCGGCCGCCCGTACCCGCAGACCGCTGCTTGAAAGCGGCGGTGCAGGATGGGGGAACCTTCGGCTATAATAGACGTCAGCCATGACCTTGTAGCTTTCCTACGAGGTTGTGGTTAGGCGGTGGGGGGTGTTGGCGCACCCTCCATCGCCGCTCTGTCCGTCAGGGGCGGACACGCGGCCATTGTACCGCGTTCCAAGCCCCATGATCCACCGGAAAGGGTGCCTTGAAGCACATGGCAACCACCGTTTTGCGGTGGGGGTAGCCGGGTTTGGGAGGCGCGGCGGGGGGCGGGTGGCCCACCCTCCCCCGGGAGAGTCTGGGGAGGGGGCGGAGGGAAGTCCCCGCCGGTTGTCCCTTGCTTCGCCTTATGGTTAAGTAGGGCGGGCGATAGGGGAGCTGGTTATGCCGATTGATCGGAATGCGGTGGCAGCGGAAATCGCGGTGACGATTGCGGATTACCGCCAAGGTGAGATAGCACCACCGAATCGGGAGCATGTTCTTCGATGGATTGATCAATTTGACGCAGCGACCCGAGACGGAATTCTGGTCGAAACACAGAATCTTTTAGCTCGTTCGTACATCCCAAAGCCATTTGTCGAGAAATTTATCAACATGTTAGCCAATACCGAAAAGCTCGTAGGGCCGGACCCGAGGGTGTTCTGGTCAGGGGTTGGCTTTCTCAACATGCAGCGGCGAAGCCAGAGCCAAAGGGATATGCTCGCCCTACTTTCCGCAGTCCTGACCACTCGATACGGCCTTGGTTGCGAGCGGGAGAAATCGCTGAATGGCTCCTATGTTTACATTGATGACGCCATTTTTAGCGGAAACCAGGTGCGGGGTGATGTTCAACAGTGGATTGAGCAGACGGACGCCAGGAACTGTCACATCCATGTGATCGTGATTGGCTGGCATAAGCGAGGACAATGGTATGCCAACAAGCAACTCCGAGCGATCTGCAGCCCGCGATCCATACGAATGACGTGGTGGAAACTCGGTGAAATCGAGGATTGGAAGAAGCCTGAAACAAATGCCTCGGTGGCGGTCCTATGGCCCACCCACGCTCCTAACGATCAATATATTCAAAATTGGTTCAGGCTTTCGCCACGGGACCTAGAGTTTTTCACTCCCCGTCCGGCGCTTCAACCGCCCCTCCAGAATAGCAACTTTACGAGCGAAGCGGGCAGGGTGCTGTTAGAGCAGGCTTTCATGCAGCGAGGAGCGTTCATCGCATCCCTTCCTCGGAACCATGACCCACATATGCACCCCCTGGGATACCAGAGCCTCAATGGGCCTGGTTTCGGTACCCTCTTCGCCACCTATAGAAACTGCCCGAACAACTGCCCACTTGTCCTCTGGTGGGGTGATCCAGACGCGGGCCGACCGCTGAACCAGTGGTATCCCCTTCTCCCCAGGCGCACACGAGCGCAGAATTGGGCTGCGGATTTTGACGAGGTGGATTTTTGAACGGCGACCCTAGGGATTTCCGGCGCTACAAGCGGTTTGAGTGCGCGGTTTTCCGCAAGACAACAGAGATGCACGGCGGGCTATCGAACATGGCCGGTGGGTTCCCCCTGCTTGTAGAGGGGATACCCGTGCTATCCGCGGAGGCCCTTTATCAGGCCTGCCGGTTCCCCCACATGCCAGATGTACAGAAGCTCATTTTAGCTCAATCCAGTCCGATGACGGCAAAGATGAAATCGAAGCCATATCGGACAGACTCTCGTCCGGATTGGGAAATGGTAAAGGTACCAATCATGAAATGGTGCCTAAGGATAAAACTTGCGCAGAACTGGGATAAATTTTCACATGCATTGCTATCAACTGGAAGCAAAGCCATAGTGGAGGATTCTTCCAGGGATACCTATTGGGGGGCTAGGGAAATCGGACCAGACCTTCTGGAAGGGCAAAACGTTCTTGGACGCCTACTTATGGAACTTCGACAAAAGTTGCATTCTTCACCGGATGACCTTAGAGAGGTTGCTCCGGTTCCTATCTGCTGCTTTACTTTGCTCGAACGGCAAATCGGTGTGGTCGGCAAGCGGGTATATCCGTCAGTTCGGCGCACTTCAGAAACTGCGAGTGAAGCAGTAGCCTAGTTTTTGGCGTAAAGTCTCCGATCCGATCCCGCTGCCCCCGCGCCATCAGAACACCCAAACCTTGTCCTGCTCGAACGCGGCCCGCACCGCCGGATGGAAAGACTCGACTTCGCCGAGGTCGACGGGGCGGCCGAGTACGTCCTCCAGCATTAGGCGGGTGTCTTCCATGCGGATCAGCGAGAACGAGCGGCCGGCTTCGATTTCCACCGCGATGTCGATGTCGCTGTCAGCGCCGGCGTTGCCGCGGGCCAGCGAGCCGAACAGCGAGAGATGCGCGACGCCACGGCGGCGAAGTTCGGGCTCCGTCGCCTTGATCCGCTGCACAACCTGTTGAAGAGTGGTCGCCATCGCGTTGTCGCCCGCTGCGAGTCACTTGCCGCCCTCAAGGATAGGGCTGGACGGCACGGTCCGCAAGAACGGTGGGATTCGGGTGACAGGGGTCACGGTGACGGTGAACCCAATCCCCGTCCGGCAGGCCGATCATTTATGTCCCTGGCTTCACCAAAGCCTCTTGTTGGCGAAGGCGTGGCCGGAACCCGATTTGAGGTAATGCTCGAAAGCCGTCGCCTTTTGTTCGTCCGTGAACGCGACGTAGGTCACCAATCGCCATGGCAAAAACTTTGACGTATGGGGCGATTTTCCCGAATTGTGCTCGGCCATCCTGCGTTTGAGGTCGGACGTCATCCCTACGTAGCGCTGGCCGACGGCGCTCTCGCTTTCCAGCAAGTAGACGTAACGCATGAGCAGCCCTTCTTCGCTGAAGCTTCGAAGGGCATCCTGCTTCGCTTGGTTTCGGGCAGCAAGTCCTGCGAAGCGCATCGCGCGAAGCAGGATGGCGGATGGGGTGGGATTCGAACCCACGGTAGGTTTGACCCTACGCCGGTTTTCAAGACCGGTGCCTTAAACCGCTCGGCCACCCATCCCCTGGCCGGCGCTTTGTAGCGCTCCGGCCGGGAGATGTCCACTTTCAGGCGAGGGTGTAGGTGGCGGACAGGCGGTGTTCGGCGCCGGGGGCGACGGTGACGGTGTCGTCGGCGGCGTTGGTGGTCTCGACGCAGATCAGGCGCAGGTAATCGTCGTCGCCGAGATCGGCCATGGAGCGGGCGGTGGCGTCCCAGGGGTTCCACACCACCGCGCTGGCGCTGCCGGCCGGCACGATGCGGATGCGCCGGGCCAGGGCCGCGTCGTCGATCTCCAGCGGGCCGGCGACGCCGGTATAGATGCGGTCGGTCTCGCCGGTGATGGTGACCGCGCCCTGCTGGCGCTTCTCGGCGCCGCCGTCCATCTTGTCGATATAGGCGCAATCCTCGAGCCCGAGCACGCGGGTGCGGGCGATGTCGCCGACCCGGAAATAGGTGTGCAGGCCCTGCGACAGGGCGAAGGGGGAGGGGCCGAGGTTGCGGGTGGCCAGCACCATCTCCAGGGCGGCGCCGACGGTGATCTCGATGCGCAGGTCGAAGGCGTGCGGCCAGATGGTGCGGGTGTCGTCGCTGTCGGACAGGCCCAGGATCAGGCGCAGGCGGCCGTCGGCCAGGGCCTCGGTGCCGCGCACCTCCCATTGGCGGTTGCGCACGAAGCCGTGGCCGGGGCGGCCCTTGCCCTCGGGGTCGGGGCCGAACCACGGCCAGCAGACCGGCACGCCGCCCTTGATCGCCTTGCCGGGGGCGTAATAGGCGGTGTCGCTGAGGAACATCAGGTCCTCGGCGCCGTCGGGACGGAAGGACAGCACCTGGCCGGCATAGGTGCTGACCACCGCCGAGCCGCCGGCGGCATCGAGTTCCGCCAGGATCAGGCCGCCCTTGCCGGCGACGAAGCGGATGCGGTCGGTGATGCCGAAGCGCTGGGCGAGGTCCTGGATGTCCATGGCGTGGTCCTTTCGGGCTGAGGTCCACGCATCCTAGCCGCTCGCGGCGGACTCGGCACCGCCCCGTCGGGGGCGGATCAGCCTACACTTCCTGAAAGGTGTTGGTGAACGGGTCGAGGCGCGACAGGGTGCCCGCCTCCATGTCGTAGAACCAGCCGTGCAGCATCAGGTTGCCGGCCTCGACACGGTCGTGAACCCAGGGGAAGGTCATCAGATTGGCCAGCGAGATGGCCACCGTCTCGCGCTCGCACACCCTGAGCGCCGCCTCGATGGGCTGGCCCGAGGACAGCGCCAGGGCCATGGCGCGGTCGCGGGCCGAGCGGGCGATGCACATCCAGCCCTTGATGAAGTCGCTTTCCGCCATCTGGGCGCCCTCGACCAGGGCGCGGACGCCGCCGCAGCGGGCGTGGCCCAGCACCACGATGTGCTCGACGTTCAGACCGCGCACGGCGAATTCCACCGCCGCCGAGGTGCCGTGGTGCTTCTGGTCGGGGTCGTAGGGCGGAATCAGATTGGCGACGTTGCGCAGGACGAACATCTCGCCCGGCTGGGCGTCGAAGATGATCGCCGGGTCGACCCGCGAATCGCAGCAGCCGATCAGCAGCACCTTCGGCGTCTGGCCGTTCTGCGCCAGTTTGTCGAACAGCTCGCGGTTGTCGGCGAAGTAGCCGTCGCGAAAGCGCCGGAACCCTTCGATCAGCTTGTCCATCCCGTCCTCCGCGGATCAGCCCAGGCCTGCCCTTTACCATGATCCGCCGCAAGGCGCCACGCCCGAGGCGT
>NZ_CACVCG010000086.1 GCF_902729435.1 Magnetospirillum sp. UT-4 | reverse complement strand
GGGGCGTGGGCGCGACATTGGCATTGATTCGAACGGTTGGCCTGTCGGCCTTCGCAGAGGCGTCGCTTAACTGTTCGGCAACTCGGTCTTCCGCACGGCGGAACGGCCCCTGATGGCCCTTTGACGAGCGACTGCGGCGGCAAGGGCCGCGATAGGCGTCGGCGGAAATGAAGGGGCGCTTGGAGCCAAGGGCAGAGACCAACTTGGCGTGGACCGCCATCAGCGAGGTCGGCATGGCGATGACCTCGTTCACGCCGGCATCGCGAGTCTGGCGCAGCAATTCTCCGGTCCAGACCTGCCCAATGCTGATAATCGGAATGATGTACGATTGGGGCTGCATCTTCCACCGGACAAAACGTGCCACCTCCAGCACGCCCCCCGTGGGAAGGTCATTTTGCGCGATGATAAGATCGCATGCCGAGCCAACGCTTAGGAAATTTTTGACCGCATCGGAATTCGCCAGGAATTCCACATTATGAAGTTTGTTTGAAGACAGAACCTCTCGCAACAGACTTCGAAGCCCGCCGTCGAAAACCGCAGCCACGCACCGGACGTTGGATAACGAACTCATCGTTCCGTCCCACTTCTCCACTTCAGTAGCATGCCCGCCCCCTCAACCCGACCCGACCTTCGGTTTACGTTAACAGGTTTTTTGTATAGATTGAAGCGCCAGAGTGGTGATAGGATAGATGCGGTCCCTGCCATACAAAGGGCTCATATTGCCATATGGCTTTGGCAGTGCAGCGCATTCACTGTAACAGGCTCTTAATATAGATAAAAATGTCTGATTGGCGATAGGGTCAGCATGGTGCCTACCGTCCAAATGGCGGATATTACCATATGACGTTTGAGTTATTGCACGTCCAGGTTTTCATGTCCTTTTTTAGATAAAGGCGCCCGGGCGGTGATAAGATTGGGATAGTGACAGCCGTCTAAAAGGCTGGTATTGCAATATGGCATTGGAAATATGTCGCAACGCAGGCCAACACCCACCAATGGCGCATCGTTAAAGACAATTTCAGTCCTTCTTGTGTCGAGTGACAAGAAGGGGCTGAGTTTGCTTTCTGACGTGCTGCGCCAGATTGGCGTCGGCACCATCAAGGAGGCGGATTCGACCGAATATGCCATCCTGATGGGGCGCTACATTTCCATCGACCTCATCATCTGGGCCGACCTGGGCCGTGGCTATCTGCCTCTGCTAAAGCATTTCCGGCAGGGAACCAACGGTCCGAACCGCGCAGTTCCCTTCCTGTGCATTGCTGAAAGCTGGTCCAGCGAGCAGTTGGCCGAAGCGCGTGACGCCGGCGTCTCGGCCTTTGGGACCTTCCCCATCGGCTTGCGGAGCATGTTGAAATCGGTGACGACCATTCTGGCGTCTCCGTTGGAATTCATCGACGTCGAAACCTATGTGGGTCCCGATCGCCGGCGCCGCGACTTGGCCAATTATCAGGGCCCCTGCCGAAGAGCCACGGACGATCCCGCCCGGCAGTTCGCCGGGGCGGAGGACGGGAGCGGGCAATCGGCCCGGCCGTCTCCGAAATCGGCCTTGCCCGCCGGCGCGGCGGCGGCCGAAGCCGCGCCCCGCCCGGCAGCGGTTCCTGCGGTGGCGGCCTCGGGTGGCGGCGGTGTCGGCGCTGTGGGTTCTGCGCGATCGCCCGGCGCTCCGGTCGCGGAGGACGGCCCGCCGGCCATGGATCGGCGGGTGCAGGTCGTCCATCAGGCGTTTCGCTTGGCCGTCGAACTGCAAGGATTGCTGCCGACGACCTCTGACATCGATACGATCGACAAACTCGACAAGATCAACGATCTCTTCGATCGCCTGACCAATCTCATGGGGTTGGTTCACAGCTATTGCATCGAAGAGACCTTGGGCGTCGCGTTCTTTCGCAGCAAATATACGGAACTGAACAAAATGATCAGCAGCTTTTCCCTTGGCGTGCTGGCCGCCGGTATCGAGCGCACCGTGCGGAAAACGTCGGCCATGGCGGAAAATTCCGAGCCGATCGTGTTGGGGTCATCGTATAAGCTGTTTCACAAGATGTCCGGCTTCGAAAGCCTGATCCGCCTGATCGGCGGCCATGCCGCATTGTCGCCCCGCCTGCTGGAGCGGATGGTGGTCGGATGGCGGAATGTGCTGTCGCTAGCCGAACGGGACGCCATCCTGACCGAGATGGGCAGTGAAGAGGTTTCCACCATGCGGCTGGTGGCTTCCCAAAGTCTGGCGGGGGTCTCGCAGGCAATGCGCGAGCGGCTGGCCGCCGCGTCTCAGGACGAGACGTTCAAGCGCCTTAAGGACGTGGCCGGCTAGAGTTTCCGCTAGACCATGTTCCGTTTGAACGGAACATGGTCTGATTGTTTAGCCCTCGCCGGGCGGGCGCGTTCCGCGCCCTTGGCTGCGGCCCCTTGGGCCGCGGGCATGTTCCGTTTGAACGGAACACGCCCTAGTGTGGTGATTCTGAAGTTCGCATCGTAATGCGAACTTCAGAATCACCACACAATTCAACAAATTAGTGGCCTGCTTATCCCAGAATTTCGCTATGCGAATTTCTGGGGCAGGACACTAGCATATGCCAGTGGCGCCCCCTCCGGGGACCGCTCAAACCCGGTCGGTTTCGCCCCGGCGGCGGGCGGTAGTCGTGCTGCGCTATATCAGCGCTTCCGAGCAGACTTCATGGCTGGCAAGGCACGCCTTGGACTGGTGGCAAAGAGCCCTGGATAGCGGCGGCTCGCATCCAAGAATGGCATTCAAGCGCGTGGCCTTGCCCCGACCACCGCCCTGCAGGTGGGGCGGGGGTGCCGCCTCGGCCGTAAAGGCTCCCATGATGTGGGGAGCCAGATTTCTGACCGACAGCGGCAGGGTCACATATGCATGAATGCCGGCGGCCAGGGCTGCATCGCGGGCGTCATCGCTCCCCTGCTTGTCCACGATGATGATAGGCGATCGTGTCCCATTGATTGGTGTAACAGCGGCGGCGTGGCCGTGCTGATCTCCGTCTGGCTTGGCCGGGTTGGTCAGGCTGCCACGGCGGGCAGTCCGACCAGAGGATCATCGCTCAAGGGGGCGATGGTTTCCAGGGTGATGTAGCGGGCGCGCTGGACGGCCCATTCATCGTTCTGCTCCAGCAGGATGGCGCCGATCAGTCTGGTGATGGCGGCTTCGTTGGGGAAGATGCCGACGACTTCGGTGCGGCGCTTGATCTCGCCATTGAGCCGCTCGATTGGATTTGTGCTGTGCAGCTTGGTCCGATGGGCGGCGGGGAAGGTCATGTAGGCCAGCACGTCGGTCTCGGCCTCGTCCATCAGGGCGGCCAGTTTCGGCACCCGGGGGCGCAACTGGTCGGCGACCTGGCGCCACTGGGCGCGGGCGGCCTGGGCATCGTCCAGGGCGAAGGCGGTGCCGATGAAGGCGGAGACGACTCGGCGGCCCTGCTTGCCGGCATGGGCCAGGACGTTGCGCATGAAGTGAACGCGGCAACGCTGCCAAGTGGCGCACAGCACCTTGGAGACGGCGGCCTTGATGCCCTCGTGGGCGTCGGAGATCACCAGCTTGACGCCGCGCAATCCCCGGCGCGCCAGCTTGCGCAGGAAGTCGGTCCAGAAGGTCTCGGCCTCGCTGGGTCCGATGGCCATGCCGAGCACCTCGCGCCGGCCGGCGGTGTTGGCGCCGACGGCGATGATCACCGCCACCGAGACGATGCGCCCGTCCTGGCGCACCTTCACGTAGGTGGCGTCGAGCCAAACATAGGGCCAATCGCCCTCCAGCGGACGCTCCAGGAAGGTGGCGATCTTGCCGTCGATCTCGCCGCATAGGCGGCTGACCTGGCTTTTCGAGATGCCGGTCATGCCCATGGCCTTGACCAAGTCGTCCACCGAGCGGGTCGAGATGCCCTGGATGTAAGCTTCCTGGATCACCGCGGTCAGTGCCTTCTCGGCCATGCGCCGCGGCTCCAGGAAGCCCGGAAGGTAGCTGCCCTTCCTGAGCTTGGGGATGCGCAGTTCCACCGTCCCGGCCCGAGTCTCCCAGTCGCGGTCACGATAGCCGTTGCGGTGGGTCAGCCGGTCGGCCGGGTTGCGTTCGCCGTGGCTGGCGCCGGTCAACGCCCCAACCTCCAGTTCCATCAGACGCTCGGCGGCGAAGCCGATCATCTCGCGCAGAAGGTCGGCGTCAGCGCTCTTTTCCAGCAAGCCGCGAAGGCTCATCATCTCGTTGGTCATCATCGCATCCTTGGTTCGGTGTTCGGTGTCGCAACCAAACCCTACCGAAGATCGTTGATGACCACCGCCGTGGATAACTGGCTCGCCGCCGCCAGACTCTTGGCGGTCGCTGCGGCGAGCCAGTTACCCACCGCTCCTACACCACTCGGGGGGGCACGACCATGATAGGCTTGTCGGCGCAACCGGGGATGCGCCCGATGCGCCGGACCGGATCGCCGAAAGCCAGCCCTTCGATTTGGGCCGACATCAGGATCATATCCACAGGAAAACTGAACAGCAGGGTTTCGGCTTCGCCATAATTGGCGGCCTCGACACTGGAGGTGAACCCGCTCCAGCGCAGGACCTCCCTTATCAAGCCGCGAAGAACTGGACTGCTATCGGCAATGAGGAAGTGCCTTTGGGTGTCCATCGCTGCCCCCGGCCTATTGGATGTTCCAGGCATAGTCCTGTGCCTGGCAGGCGTGCAGGACATAAATTGCGTCACTGCATATGGGTGTTTATACCTGTGAGCAAAAAAGAATAAGGTAATGCAAGGATAGTAAATGACTTTTTGTTTGTCTACTATGCGGAAGAATAGTCGCTCGTACGCCTTATGCGCGGGGGAGGGATATACCCCAGGAGCGGCCGTTCCTACCCGGTGCGGCCCGGGCGCGCACGCCTTTGCACGACCCCGGATTACGTCGGATTGGTGATGTTCGCGCGGTGGGGGATGGAACAGGGGGGGGCGTCGCGGCTTGGCGGGGAAATGCGGCGAGGTGGTGGCCCAAGCCACGCCGCGATTCCAGAACGGTCCAGGCTCGATGTCTTGTCCGCGCAATCCGTGGCCGCGAAGCGGGGACGAATACCATATCCCGGTGATCGGAACCGATCACCGGCGCCCTCAGTCGGCGGGCGGGTTTCTCCGAAAACATTGCCTTCCGC
Source organism: Magnetospirillum sp. UT-4 (assembly GCF_902729435.1). Lineage (GTDB taxonomy): Bacteria > Pseudomonadota > Alphaproteobacteria > Rhodospirillales > Magnetospirillaceae > Magnetospirillum. The sequence continues at coordinate 7,484 of NZ_CACVCG010000086.1, read as the reverse complement.
GGCCCAAGGGACTGCGGCCAAGGGCGCGGAATGCGCCCGCCCGCCAGAGTCAGGATTTCCTGGAACTGGTATTATTCCGGGAGCGGAGGCCTGGACGCCGTGCTCGGCGCGGCTTTCAACGAGATCAGGAACACACATGACACGGATGCCAGCTGGTGCGGGCGCGCGGATGTCACGGATGAAGGTAATGGCGCGCTTGGCGCGCCAAGCGTTGAAATCCGTGTTCATCAGCGTCCGGCGCAGCCGGAAACCGTGCCATCCGTGTTCCCAAAGACAACTGGGGCCGAATGAACGGACAGGCGTGGGCTTGAAGCGGGCATCCGCGCGGCGACGCCTCGTCCGATGCTATGAAGCGCCCTTTTTCGGAAGCACGTGGATGGCCGTGTCGAACACGGCGCTGACGAGCACCCGACCCCGCCCATCCTAAAAAAGGGGGACGGCGACCGCTTTACAGCCACCCGCTCATCGGGACGATGTACGAGGCTTCGCCCAGGCACGCCCCTTGCCGGGCGCCTTCGGCCGCCTATTTGCCGCGAACGCTATAGCAGATGACGTCGATGCCCTCGCCGCAGTGATCGTTGGCGGCGGTCCATTTGCGCGCGACCCGCTCGAAGGTGAACTGCTCGCGCAGGGTGTCCGGGTGGGAATACAGTTCTTCCAGCACCAGGACTTCACCAACCACGCCCACGGGCATCAAGCGGGCGGCCGGCGAAATGGAATGGGCGACCAGTTCATCGCTCTTGTGGCCTTCTGGGTCAACGCGCACGGTGGCCGTGCTCCAGTTGATGGCCACGAAGGATTCCACATGCATGTCGCGCAGCATGGCGATATAGCGCCCACCGCAACGCAACGCGTCGGTGGGGTTGGCGAATCCGACCAGGATGGCGTTGCCGCTGGTGGTAATGGGAACGCTCACGTCCTGGCCGATGAAATTGCGATTGTACTGGGCCAGCAGGTCCAGCAGCATGGCCTTTTCCGCTTTGGTCTTGCGGCTGACCTGGTCGAAGTACAGCGCGAGGATGGCCATGTCGCGCACTTGGTAGATGAAGTAGGTGTCGTCGTCCTGATCATCGTCCTCGACCGCGGACAGGTTTCCGCTTTCCAGGGCGGAGTCGTCCTCGTCGATATCTTCCAGCAGGCTGGAAATTTGCGACGGATCCAGCATCCCGTCCCCACCCAGGGGGGGCGCGGGGGTGTCGAGACTGCCCGACCCGATGTCCCCGTCATCGACGCCCATGGGCGGAATAAGTTCGTCGATGGGATCGGGTTCGGCCCCAAAGGGGACGGGCGCGTCGGCGTCACCGTAATTGTCCTGCGGGCTCGACTGCGGCAGGACCGCCGCGTCGGTGCCCGGCCGGGCAGCCCCGGGCGCGGCCCGGCCTGGGGTGCGGCGGATCACGGCCCCGGCCATGTTCGCCCCGTCCATCAGGGTGCCGGCGGTCACGGCGTCGGTCAGGTCGGCGCCGGTGAAGTTGGCATTGCGGGCGTCGGCGCCAGCCAGATTGGCGCCGGTCAGGGTCGCGCCCGAGAAATTGGCACCCATCAGTTTGGCGCCGGCCAGGTTGGCTCCGGTCAGATCGACGCCCGACAGGTCCATCTTGCCGGCCAGATTGGCGCCGGCCAGGTTGACCAGCCGCATGTTGGCGCCAGAGACGTTGGCGCGCAGCAGGTTGGCGCCGGCCAGATTGGCGCCCTGTAGCTTGGCGCCGGACAGGTCCGCTTCTTCAAGGCTGCAGCGAGGCAGGTTGCAGTTGCGCAGGTTGGCCCCGCACAGGATCGCCTTGCGCAGATCGGCCATGGACAACAGCGATTCGCTGAGGTCCATCCCTGCCAGATTGGCCCCGCGCAGATTGGCGTTGGTCAGGTCCGGGCGCACATCGGGTTCCTCCAGGCGCCAAGCGTTCCAGTCGCCAAGTCCCTGGCCGAGGTGTTGCAGGTGGTGTACGTTGCCCATAGCCGTGTGGCCGATCAGAAATCCAGACTGCTTTCAGCATACACCACGCTGGTGATTTTTCAATAATTCTGGAGGGCGTCCGGTGGAGTGGGCGCGGCGCGGCAAAGAAGGCCGCTCAGCGTGGGGGTGTTTGCTTCTTGCGATCAAGCAGAAACCGCAACACGTCGGCCTGTGAATCCGCCTTGGCGGGCGCGGGCGCGGGTTCTAGTTCGGGCACGGGTTCTGGCGCGGGCGGTGGGATCGGGGCGGCGGGTTCGGCCACGACCTCCTCCGCGGCGGGGGGCTGTTCGACCGCGGCCGATGGCGCGTGTGTGGGCGGCTGGGTGGACGGCGCCAAGTTCAGTTGGGGAAGGCTTTCGCGCTCAATCTCACGCGCCGCGCTGGCGACGTCGCCGGCCACGCTGATGATGCTGCGGATGAGGGAAAGGGCGGCGGCCTTGGATTTGTCGTCGCTCATGTCCATGCTCTGTCAGTGAAGGACGAGTGATGTGTCCGGCCTGATGGGCGGCCGCTAGAGGGGCGGGGTGGCTACGGTATTGTCCTGGCCCTTCTTATTGGCCAGGGTGTTGGTGGCAGAGGCATAGCTGAAGGCGCACGCCCCCCCCATGGCGCCCAGGACGACCAGCCCCAGTGCGGGGCCGATGGTGACGGTCAGCGGCGCGCCGCACAGCATGGCGCCAACCATTTTGGGCGAAAGAAGCTTCAAGCCGAGGAAGGAAAAATCAACCATTGCACGCTCCGCCCATCCGTAAAATCTCGCACCAGGGGTCCGCCAGCTACATAATGTAACATGCTGTGCGGTTCGGTCCTACAATTTTGACTGGATGTGACGACGCGGGGTGCGGGAGGGCGGAGATGGATCAGCCCATTCGCGAGCGGGCGGCGGCCGACACGTAGATCAGGCCGGTCATCAATCCAACCGCTACGGCGGCGCCAACTGGGCCCCCTGCCAGGGCGCCCAGGCCGACCGCCTTGCTCACCCCCAGAAGTCCCGCCGCCTTGCCGGTCCCCGCCGCCAGAGCGCCACCGGCTCCAACAAAGGTCGAGCGCATGATGGCCTTGGGGCCGAGGTGGCGGCGGGCGGCGGTAAGGTTCTGGCTCATGGTATCCTCCACAGGGGATAACGATAGTTAATCGCAGCCACACTTATGGTGCGGTTGCAAGTCATTGTCAACTCAATTCCACGTTTCACCCCGATTTTGGGACGAATCCGTTGCGGTGGGCTTGTGGGGTGGGCGGGCCGTAGGGGCCGGGCCGGGCCCGGCCCGGCCATCCTTGCGAGAGATCAGCCGATCTTCAGCAGTCTCAGCATGTCTGCGCCGCGCCACTGATGGAAGCGATACCAAAGCAGGACCACGACCGCTGCGGCGTAGACATAGGGTTCGCCGTTTTCATGGTTGGCGGCCAGGATGAAGTGCAGGGCCACCAGCGCGTTGATGGCATAAACGGCGCGGTGAAGCTGTTTCCAGCGCTTGCCGCCTATGCGCTTCACCTGGCTATTGGCCGAGGTCACCGCGAGGGGAATCAGGAAGGCAAAGGCCAGCAGGCCCAGCAGGATGAAGGGGCGCTTGTAGATGTCGGAGGCCATGTCGCCCAGGTTCAGCGCCCATTCCAGGGTCACATAGGCGATGACATGCAGCACCGCGTAGAAAAAGGCGAAGAGCCCGATCATCCGGCGATAGCGGGCCAGGGTTTTGATTCCGGTGATTTCCTGGACCGGGCGCATGGACAGGGAAATGATCAGGAAGGTGAAGGCCCAGTCGCCGAGGTAGCGGTTGACAAAGCCGACGGGGGCCTCTCCCAGCGAGCCGTTGGCGATATAGCCCTCAATCAAGCTGCGCCCGACCAGCCAAACGAAGGGCAGCAGGGCCGTCAGGAAGACCAGAGGCTTCCATTCGATTTTGCGCGCGGTCTTCAGGTGATGATCCGCAGTCTCGTCGATGCCGTTGGCCAGCAGCCAGGCGGCGAACAGAGTCACCAGCAGCTTTCCGGTTCCGGTCAGGATGAACGGCGCTCGCGGGCCGAGGGCGTCGAAGTAATAGCCGCCGCTTTGGACCAGCATGACCGTGCCAAGGGCGCCGACCAGATAGCCGGCACCGACCATGGCGCCGCGGATGGGCTTGGGGGCGATGTCCACGGTCAGGACCTGAAGGGTCACGAAGCAGCCGGCGTGCGCGATCCCGACCATGATCAGGGGCAGGGCCACAAGCCAGTTGAAGGGATTGGCGAACATGCCCAGCCAGATATAGCCCATCGCTGACAGCGAAAGACTGGCGCCGATGGCCGACACACGGCTGTGCCGCTCGATGAACCGGCGCCACAGCGGCACCGCCACCAGGACGGCGCCGCCCAGCAGGCCGATCATCACCGCGGCATGGGTGGTGGCCGCCGTGCGGCCGATCCCCACCATCCCGGAGACGGAAATGCACCAAAGGGAAAAGAACAGACTGAGCAGGATGACGTCGGCGCGGGTATAGAAAGCCGCGGCGACGGCCAACTGCATGCGTGGGTCCTTGGTGATGGTCTCCCAGACCTGGCGGATTGGGGACTCGCTCGCCGCGTCGGACACGGCGGGGGGCGTCTCCTCAAGGATTCGCCGGGTCAGTTGGAAACCCGCCAATCCGCCAAGCAGGGGCAGGCACATGATGGCGAAGACCCCGCCGGGATAATCAGCCATCTGCATCACGATGGCGGCCAGCATGGTGCCGCCGAACATCATCATGAAGACCAGCCTGGACATCAGGCGGGGCCGGTTCCCCCGCGAGGAGATGTCGCCGACAAGGGTCGATAGCTGAAGCTGCACGGTGTCGGCACCCACCGTCAGCAGCACCCGGGTCAAGTAGAACAGCGCCAGGCCCGCCGCGCCGAAGGTCAGGCCAACCTGAAGGCTGATCAACGAGATGCCGGCGCCGGCCGCAGCGATCAGGAAGCCGACGGCCACCAGCCGCACCCGGCCGACGCGGTCGGATAGCAGGCCGAACCAGCCGACGCAGACCACGGCGACGATCTCGGCCACCACCTGGATGTTGGCGTTGACGGCACCTTCCTTTTCAAAGGCGATGCCGAAGATCTTGTCCAGGAGCAGCGGCTGCATGGCGATTGACAGGGCGGCGACGAGCGCCCCCAGGGACATCAGCACGTAGACGGTGTTCCATTGGCCAGGGGAGAGTTCCGATTCCGCGCGCTCGGCGACGCGAACGGGGGCGATGTCATTCGGCATCCTGCTCTCCCGCCTGGGTCCACATGCCGCGCAGATGGTTGTCGCGCAACTCGCATACCTCGCCGTTGGCCATGACACTCATGGCGTAGCCCAGACCACCCTCGGCCGCCATGTCGCGCAGGCCGGTGCCCTTGATGAACTGACCCGGCCGGACCGTGCACTTACCCGCCTGCAGGAACCATTTCGGCGCCAGGTCGATCCAATAGGGGACGTTGATGCCGTCGTCCACCAGCACGAACAGGGTTCCCCAGACCGAGCGCGTGCCGGTTCCGGCCACGTTCAGCACCTTGCCCTGAAAGCGGAACGGAACCATGGTCTCGTGCGCTTCGGCGCCAGGGGGCAGCGCGGCGACGGGCAGAGGGGGGGCGTCCGTGGCCAGGGCGACGTTGATGGCGGCCGGCAGCGACATCACCCCCAGCGCCGCGGCGACCGGCTGGGCCGGTTGCGCGCTCTTGGCGGGGGCGGCGCCTTCCTTGGGGATGATGGTGTGGCAGTTGGCGCAATTCATGTTCTCGCGCCCGTCGGTATGGGGGGCGGGGGTGCCGGCGACGATGGGCAGCACGCCCGGCCCGGTCGAGGAGGCGGCCGGCGCGGGGGTGACCACATGGCAACTGGAGCAGACCATCTTATCGCGGCCGTCGCGGTGGGGCGCGCTCATGCCGGCGACGATGGGCGGCGCCATGCCGTAGGTGTGGTCTTCCCAGGGATTGGCGCTGAACACGGCCGTCAGCACCAGGGTCATGCTGAAAGCAATGCCCAGGGCCATGATCCAGACGGCGATATCCGGGTGTGCGAAAACCTTGTTTGTCACCAAAGGGTCGATCTTGCTGATGGGGGAGGCGGGGTTGGGGCGCGGGATGGCGGCCACTGTAGCGCAAATCCGCCGCTGCCCGCCATATTAAGCTGCGCTAATGATGTTGCCGTCCACGTCGAAATGCCTGGTCAGGGCGAATTCCAGGGCCCACAACTCGCCGTCCTCGAAGACGATGCGGACCAGGTCCGTGGGGTCGCAGGCGCTGACCAGGGTGCGGATTTCCTGAGCCTCGCGCAGGATCTTGGAAATCTGCTGGCGGGCGGCGTCGTTGGTCCGGGCGCACGCCCTGATCTGCTCGGGATGGCTGGTCACCTCGGCCTGCAGGGTGCGGAAGAACACGTTCTTGTCGCCAGCGAAATAGGCCGAGGTAAGGGTGGTGATGAACTTCCTGGTGCCGTCGCGATCGCCATGGGCGGCGTTCAGGTGCTCGGTCAGCAATTGGGTCGTGGTCATGCTGAGGTCGTTGAGGGCCAGGGTCAGGATCTCGGCCAGGGCGCGCATGCGGTCGATGCGCTGGCCGGGGCCGGCCGCGCCCTTGTCTTCCGGCGCCAGGGCGCGTGCGCTGGAGAAGCTGTTCAGTTCCTGGGTGATTTCCTGGGACAGCAGCCGCTGCGAGCGCAGTTCGTCGACGATGCCGTCCCGGCTTTCCCGCGTCAGCTGGACCAACTGGGCGGTGGCCGAGGTCTGCGCTTCCAGCAGGGCGGCGATGGATTCGCGATGTTCCCGGAACAGGTTGGTCAGGGCGGTCATGGCGGCCTCGTTGCCGGAGCGTTCGGCCTGAAGGGCCAGCAGGTCTCGGGCTTCGGCGGTTAGGTCGGTCAGCCGGGCGGTGGCCGTGGCCTGGGCGTCCAGGCGGGCGGAAACCGTCTCGTGATGCTCGCGGAACAACTGGACCAGGGTCAGCAGCGCGGCCTCGGCATTGGTTTCCGACCGGATCGCGGTCAGGTCGCGAGCCTCGCGGGTCAGTTCGGCCAGGCGGGTGCTGGCGTCGATCTGGGCCTCCAGTTGCGCCGCCATGGCGACCTGCTGCTGTTGCAGCAGATGGGAGAGCGCCTCGGTCCTGTCGCCGGCGGGCGCCTCGCGCGTGGCCAGCGCCGCGACCTCGGCCTTGATGCCCTCGACGTTGCGCACGATGCCGGACAGCCATGCGGCGCCGACGGAAAGCCCGATGGGCAGGGCCAGGGACAGAATGACGATCAGGAACTCATGGGGAAGCAGGTGGAAAATATTCTGCCAACCGCTGAACATACTGATATAGGAGAACCAACATGCCGCCCAGGCGACGGATATGGCGGTTGATATTTTTTTTTTGGATCTTTCCCGCTTTCGCTGCGGATTTATTTCAAAACCGTTCATGTCCAAAATAGCTCCTGCGGTCGCGAGGTGAGCCTTTGCGGTATAAAGGCTTGGGTTCCGCCAATTTAGGAGGGACGCCCGCGCGGGACATTATTGTTAGGGTGTCGGAGCGAAGCCGTCAATGCCGGCGGAAGTTTGCC
>NZ_CACVCG010000085.1 GCF_902729435.1 Magnetospirillum sp. UT-4 | reverse complement strand
GGAGGAATCCGCCGCCGCCGCCCATGCCCTCGAGGAGCAGAGCCAGGAGCTCAATCGCCTGATGGGCTTCTTCCACACCGGCCAGGCCCGGGCCGAGGCGCCGCCGCCGCGCGACGCCCGCGCCGCGCGCGAAACCCGGCCCGCGGCCAAGCCTGCCATGAAGGTGGCGGTGCGCCCGGCCAAGGCCCAGCCGCAGCAGCGGGCGCACTTGGCCAAGCTGCACCACGATGGCGGGGCGGCGGCTCCCACCCCCGCCCCCACCGCCGCGGCCACCAACGCCAAGGCCGAGGACTGGGCCGAGTTTTAGACTTGATAAACTTCTGATATGATGCCCCGCCGGCCGTCGTCGGCGGGGCATGGTGTTCAAGGGGGAAGCGTGGCGCATTCCACCGCCGAGGATAACGGTTTCGGGCACCGCCGCGAGTTCGAGCTGGGCGATGACGAATTCCGCTTCCTCGCCGCCTTCATGTCGCGCGAGACCGGCATCGTGCTCTCCGAGCACAAGCGCGAAATGGTGTGCGGCCGCCTGGTCAAGCGTCTGCGGGCGCTGAAGCTGAGGGATTTCGCCGATTACTGCGACATCCTGAAGGGTCCCGGGGCGGCCGGCGAGGTCGAGCACCTGGTCAACGCCATCACCACCAACATCACCAACTTCTTCCGCGAGCCGCACCACTTCGAGCATCTGCGCCGCGAGGTGCTGACGCCCAGGCTGGCCGAGCGACCGCGCCGGCCGCGCGTGCGCATCTGGTCGGCCGGTTGCTCCACCGGCGAGGAGCCCTATTCCATCGCCATGGTGATGGCCGACGTGCTGAAGGCCGGCGAGGGCTGGGATTCCCTGGTGCTGGCCACCGACATCGACACCAACGTGCTGCAGCGGGCCGAAGCCGGCCTCTATCCGGCCGAGGCCGCCGCCAAGATCCCCGAGACCTATCGCAAGCGCTTCGTCCGCCGTGTCCCCGGCGATGGCGACCGCATGCAGATGGCCGACGACATCCGCCGCCTGATCCGCTTCCGCCGCCTCAACCTGCACGAGAAGTGGCCGATGAAGGGCAGCTTCGACGCCATCTTCTGCCGCAACGTGGCGATCTATTTCGACAAGCCGACCCAACGCAAGCTGTTCAACCGCTACGCGGATGCGCTTGCCATGGGCGGGGTTCTCTATCTCGGCCACGCCGAATCGCTGATCGGGGTGTCCGACCGTTTCGAGGTCTCGGACAAGACCGCCTACAGAAGGATAGCATGAGCGGCAACGGGCAGGTGGGCGCCCAGGCCGACGAAGCCGAACGGCGGCGCTGGTTCGATCCCACCTTCAAGATCATGGCGGTCAAGGTCCTGCCGGGCGAGCATTACGTCTCCACCGCCGGCCAGGAGATGGTCGTCACCGTGCTGGGCTCGTGCGTCGCCGCCTGCGTCTGGGACCAGCGCATCAAGATCGGCGGCATGAACCATTTCATGCTGCCCGATTCCGGGTCCGACGTGCCGGTGGACAAGGCCATGCGCTTCGGCAATTTCGCCATGGAGGAACTGATCAACGACGTGCTGCGCCGCGGCGGCCGCCGCGAGACCCTCGAGATCAAGGTGTTCGGCGCCGGCAACGTGCTGCCCGGCATGGGCGGTGCCGGCAGCGGCACCGTCCCCATCGGCGATCGCAACGCCCAGTTCGTCCGCCGCTACCTGTCCGACGAAGGCTATCGCATCACCGCCGAGGATCTGGGCGGTGTGCATCCGCGGCGCATCCATTTCTTCCCGCGCCTGGGCAAGGTCATCCGCCTGTTCCTGCGCAAGGACGTGGAGAACGCGGTGGTCAGCCGCGAACTGTCCTACCGCTCCCGCCTGCAGACCGTCCAGGTCGAGGGCGAGGTCGAATTGTTCACCTGAGGCCGATCATGCAGGGCTCCAAGATCCGCGTCATCGTCGTCGACGACTCGGCGCTCATGCGCCAGATGCTTACCACCATCCTGTCGTCCGATCCCGGCATCGAGGTGGTGGGCACCGCCCCCGACCCGCTGGTGGCGCGCGAGAAGATCAAGGCGCTGAATCCGGACGTGCTGACGCTGGACGTCGAGATGCCGCGCATGGACGGGCTGGCCTTCCTGGAAAAGCTGATGACGCTGCGCCCCATGCCGGTGGTGATGGTGTCGTCGCTGACCGAGCGCGGCGCCGAGGTCACCATGAAGGCGCTGGAACTGGGCGCCGTCGATGTCTTCTGCAAGCCGAGCGACATCGCCGAGGGCGGGCTGATGGCCCACGGCCGCGAACTGATCGACAAGGTCAAGTCGGCGGCCCTGGCCCGCGTCCGCCCCCTGGGCGACCGCCCGGCCAGCGCCGCCCCGCGCCTGTCGGTCACCACCATCTACAAGTCCACCGACCGGCTGGTGGCCATCGGCTCCTCCACCGGCGGCGTCGAGGCGCTGCGCGACATCATCCTCGCCTTGCCCGCCGATTCCCCGCCCATCGTGGTGACCCAGCACATCCCGCCGAAATTCTCGGCCAGCTTCGCCCAGCGCCTGGACGGCCTGGCGGCGGTGCGGGTCAAGGAAGCCGCCGAGGGCGAGCGCCTGGTCGCCGGCCACGTCTTCATCGCGCCCGGTGACCGGCATCTGGCGGTACGCCGCTCGGGCGCCCAGCTCATCACCCACGTCTATGACGGACCCCTGGTGACGGGGCACAAGCCCAGCGTCAACGTGCTGTTCCATTCGGTGGCCGAGGCCTGCGGCGCCAAGGCGGTGGGGGTGATCCTGACCGGCATGGGGCGCGACGGCGCCGAAGGGCTGCTGGCCATGCGCCAGGCCGGTGCCGCCACCATCGGCGAGGACGAAGGCTCGTGCGTTGTTTACGGCATGCCAAAGGCGGCCTATGAATTGGGGGCGGTGGAACGCGAACTGCCGTTGTCGCGGATCGCCGACGAAGTGCTGCGGCTGTGCCGCGCCGACGGAGCGAGGGGTTAGATGGGGAAGACCGACGGGGATGTGCTGGTGGACCTGCTGGCCCGCTGGCAGGCGTTTTCGGAACTGCAGCAGCGGGCGTTCCAGTTCCTGGCCGCCGAGGCCGTCGCCACCGGCCAGCAATTCGAGAATTCGACCGATGGGGCCACCGCGGTGCTGACCAGCATGGGTGGCGGCGACGGCGGCTCGGATCTCCAGGCCATGACGTTCGAGGTGGTGCAGAAGCTGCAGGCCGCCGACCGCTCGCGCCAGGGGCTGGAACAGGTGGCCTCGGTGCTGACCACCCTGAGGCGCCTGCATGCCGAGCTGCTGGCCGCCACCGTGGCGGCGACGCCCCTGCCCGCCGCCGAGCCGGTGGTGGAAGCCTGGATCGCCGCCCTGGCCGACACCGTCTGCCTGGCCGACTGGCGGCGCCGCCTGATCGATGCCCTGCACGGCCGCGAGAGCGCGCCGGCCGGGGTGGCGGCGCAAGACGAGGACGACGTGTTGTTCTAGGGTCTTACGTTTGGCCCGTGCCGGGCCGCTCAGGCGCCGCTCGGGCTGGTCGCGCTTTCACGCTTGGCGTGAAAACGCTCTAACCGGTTGCCCCCTACCCCGCCAGCCGGTCGAGGCGGTCGGCCACCCGCGGCAGCCACAGATTGGCCAGCAGCGCCACCACCTCGTCGCGGGCCGCCGCGTGGGACTTGGTGCGGGCCATCTCGATGCCGGCCTGATCGACGTCGAGCACGGTCAGCCCCCACAGGAACAGGTAGCGGTAGATCACCCGCTCGCCGAAGCCCTCGGACAGGCGGAAGCCCAGCACCTTGCGCATCTCGGGCAGGATCTCGGCCATCTTCTGCTTGTTGCGGTCGGACAGGGCCGAGAGGCGCGAGCGGGTGACCACCCAGTCGATGCCGGCCTTGTGGGTGCGCCGGCGTTCCTGGCGCAGTTCCCACACCAGATGGGCATAAACTCCGGCCCGCTTCAGCTCCCAGGTGACGGGGTCGAGCTGGCCCAGCACGTCGAGATCGAGCAGGCTGTCGTTGATGGGGGTGATCAGGGTGTCGGCATAGGTGTGGGCGTGGCGGGCCAGCGGCACGTCCGAGCCGGGACAGTCGACCACCACGAAGTCGCAATTCCCGTTCAGATCGGTCAGGGCGGCGTCGAGGCTGTCGCGCTCCTCGGCGATGGCCAGGCTCTTCATGTCGGCGGCCGAGGGCCCCAGCACCACCATGCGCGGCATCGGCAGGTCCACCCCGGACCGTTCGACCCAGGCGCGGCGATTGGCGAAATAGCGGCCCAGCGATTGCTGCCGGTGGTCGAGGTCGATGCAGCCGACGCGAAAGCCCATGCGCAACAGGCCGACGGCCAGATGCATGGCGACGGTGGTTTTGCCGCACCCGCCCTTCTCGTTGCCGATCACCACCACGTGGGCCGACCGTCCGGCCATTCCCTTTCCCCTCGCCGGCGGGTCCCGCCCTAGGCCCGGACCGGGCCGCATGATAGACTTACCCGCATCGGAGCGCATGCTACACTAAATGACGTCCCGCACCATCGTCCGCATCAAAGGACACCATGCCCTTCCCTCCCAGTCAGCTGCCCCGGCAATTGGTCGATATCCTGGCCGATCTATCGACGGTGCTGTTCAGCCGCCACATGGACGCGGACGGCACCATCACCTATGGCTGGTTCTCGGCCAATGTCGAGGCGGTGTTCGGCTATGGCGCGCCGGACCTGACGCTGACGCCCAAGGGGGCGCTCAACGCCGTCCACTGGGCCGACCGCGACGCCCATGTGGAAGCGGTGCGCGCCTCGGCGGCAGCCCTTGAGCGGTCGGTCGAGCGCTTCCGCATCGTTACCGCCGCCGGCGAGACACGCTGGCTCCGAGGCTCGGCACAGCCGAGCCGCAACCCGGACGGCAGCGTCGAATGGGAGGGGGCGTGGTCCGACATCACCGAGTGGATGCGGGCCGAAGCCCACTTCCAGACGGTGATGGACCATGCCGAGGACGTCATCCTCACCATCGACGCCCATGCCGGCATCGCCTGGGGCAATGGCGCGGTGGAACGGGTCCTGGGGTGGTCCATCGACGAGTTGAGGGGGCGCTGCCTGGCGACCCTGCTGCCCGGCCTGTGCGGGATGCCCGAGCATATCGACCCGGCGCGGTGCGACCTGGCCGACACCATGCGCTGCTTCCTGCGCGGCACCCAGGAAGTGTCGGCGATCCGCAAGGACGGCAGCACCTTCCCCTTCGAGATGACGGTGTCGGAGGTGCGCGCCGACGGGCGGCTGTCGCTGATCGTCATCGGCCGCGACATCACCCGGCGGCGCCAGCTCGAACGCGCCCTCACCGAGGGCCAGAAGCTGGAGGCGCTGGGTCGCCTGGCCGGCGGCGTCGCGCACGAGCTCAACAACATGCTGGGTCCCATCCTGATGAATGCCGAGATGCTGGGCCGCACCGCACACCTGGACGAGCGCAACCAGGGCCGCGTCGCCCGCGTGATCGAGGCGGCCAAGCACAGCCGCGACATCGTCCGCAACGTGCTGGCCTATTGCCGCAACCAGCCCCAGCCCCTGGCGCCACTGGATCTGGCCCAAATCTTCCGCGCCTTTGCCGACCTCGCCGCGTCGGCCCTGCCACCCAGCGTCAAGCTCGAGGCACACGCTCCGATCCAGCCGGTGACGGTGGTCGGCGACCCGGCGCAGATCACCCAGGTCCTGCTCAACCTGGCCAACAATGCCAGCGACGCCATGGGCGGAATCGGCATCCTCGCCGTTGACCTGGCGGTGGTGCCGGCGGGCGAGCCCGCCGCCCAGGCCGGCCTCGATCCCGCCCGTGCCCATGCCGAGATACGCGTGGCCGACACCGGCTGCGGCATGAGCCCGGCCACCATGGCCAGAATCTTCGACCCCTTCTTCACCACCAAGCCCATCGGCCAGGGCACCGGACTTGGCCTGTCGGTGGTCCAGGGCCTGGTCAAGGCCATGGGCGGCGCCATCTCGGTGGACAGCCAGCCAAGCCGCGGCACGGTGTTCCGCATCATCTTCCCCCTGGCCGACGAGGCCCCCCCGTGATCGGCTTGCCGCCGCCCCCGATTCGGTCTATCAACGTTCCAAAGTACCGCCGAGAGGACAGACCATGAGCCGCATCCTGATCGTCGAGGACACCCGATTGATGCGCGATTCGCTGGTCGATGTGCTCTCCGCCTCGGGCCATCAGGTGACCACCGCCGAGCACGGCGCCCAGGCGGTCGAGATGATCGCCGCCGGGGCGCAGTTCGACGTCATCATCACCGACATCATCATGCCCGAGATGGACGGCATCGAGACCATCCTGGAAATCCAGACCATGCAGCCCGACGCCCGCATCATCGCCATCTCGGGCGGCAGCGCCAGGCTGGAGAAGGCCCAGGGGCTGGAGACCGCGCGCCGCCTGGGCGCCGTGGCAGTGCTGGAAAAGCCGTTCGAAATCGACACCCTGCTGGATGCGGTGGCGAAGGCCGAGGGGTAAGCCATCGCGCAGGGCATGGCGAAGGGGCGCCCGAGGCGATTTCCCGGACCGGCACCCCGAGGCCGGAACAATGACGTTACGGTTACGGGTCTATGTCTTTTGTGCGGCAGTTTTATTACAGTTGCACTATCAGGCGTGTGGAATACCATTTCCCTTTGATGACGGTGAGCGCGCCGACAAAGGGGAAATTTCCATGTCCAATCTTCTCTCCCGCTTCCCCATCCGTATCCAGATCGGGACGTTGCAGGCGATCGCCGCGGTGATCCTGGCCATCCTTGCCGTCACCCTGTGGGCCGGCCAAAGCTGGAAAGCCGCCGCCGACTCCGATGCCGATCGCGCCCGCCAGCTGGGCCTCGCGGGGGAGCGGCTGGCCGCGGCACAGCTGCGGGTCAGCGCCATCGAAAAGGAATTCCTGCTCTATCGCCGCACCGCCGACATCGCCCGCCACAAGGACGCCATGGGCGACGTCCTGGCCGCCCTGGACGCCATGGCCGGTCACATCGCCCCCGGCAACCAGGACCAGCCCCGCCAGATCGAGCACATCCGTGCCGCGGTGGCCACCTATGGCGGCGCCTTCGCCCTGGTGGTGGCCAATCAGCGCGAGGTCGGCCTGACCGAGAAGGACGGCCTGATGGGCAGCCTGCGCGGTGCCGTCCACGCGGTCGAGGATTCCCTGCGCCACTACGACGAACCGCGCCTGATGGTGCTGATGCTGCAGATGCGGCGGCACGAGAAGGATTACTTCGCCCGCATCGAGTCCAAATACATCGACGAGATGGACCGCCGCCAGAGCGAATTCGCCAAGGCGCTGCCCGGCTCGGGCATCCCCGCCGACGGCCGCGCGGCGATCAAGGCGGCCATGGACAGCTACGCCGAGGGCTTCGAGGCGGCCGCCGCCGCGGTCAAGGAACTGACCCGGGTCTCGCGCACCCTGCCCGAGCAGCAGGCGGCCATCGAGCCGGTGGTCGCCGCCCTGGTCGCCGAGGCCACCGCCGAGGCCAAGGCGGCCGGCGAACAGGCCGAGCGCATCGGCCGCGATGTCACCACCGCCATGACCGCCACCATGGTGGTCGGCATCGCCCTGCTGGTGGTGCTGGGCAGCCTGGTCGCCCGCTCCATCTACCGTCCCATCGATTCCCTGTGCGAGGTGATGGGCGCGCTGGCCGGCGGCAACACGGAGGTCCGCATCGCCGGCGGCGAGCGGCGCGACGAGGTCGGCTCCATGGCGCGCTCGGTCGCCGTGTTCCGCGACGCCATAGCCGAGTCCGAGCGCCTGCGCCGCGCCCAGGACGAGGCGCGCGAACGCGGCGAGGCCGAGCGCCGCCAATTGCTGCAGGACATGGCCGACACCGTCGAGCGCGAGATCAGCCGCGCCGTCGCCCATATCGGCGCGTTGACCGCACGGATGGCCGGCGACGCCGGTGAGATGGCCAATTCCGCCACTTCGGTCAGCGCCGACAGCCGGTCCGTCACCGTCGCCTCGCGCACCGCCATGGACAACGCCCAGGGGGTGGCGTCCGCCTCGGAGCAGCTGGCCGCGTCGATCCGCGAAATCGCCAACCAGGTCTCCCACTCGGCCGAGGCGACCGAATCGGCCGCCGGCATGGCCGCCCGCGCCGAAGACACCATCGGCCGCCTGTCGCAATCGGTGGCCCGCATCGGCGAAGTCGCCCACCTGATCAGCCTGATCGCCGCCAAGACCAACCTGCTGGCGCTCAACGCCACCATCGAAGCGGCGCGGGCGGGCGAAGCCGGCAAGGGCTTCGCCGTGGTGGCCTCGGAGGTCAAGACCCTGGCCCAGCAGACCGCCCAGGCGACCGAGGAGATCGCCGCCCAGACCGCCGACATCGCCGCCACCACCACCGACGCGGTGGAGGCCATGGCCGCCATCGTCCAGTCGGTCCATACCGTGCGCGAGGTCGCCGCCGCCGTCGCCGCCGCCATCGAGGAACAGGAGGCGGCCACCGCCGAGATCGCCCGCAACGTCGCCCAGACCTCGGTCGCGGTGCAGGAGGTGACGGAACGGATGGCCGAAGTCTCGGAAGAAGCCGAAGCCACCGGCCAGCGCGCCACCGCCGTCAGCAGCACCACCGCCCTGGTCGCCGACGCGGTGGCCGGGCTGAAATCGGTGCTGGTGCAGGCGGTGCGTTCGGCGACAGCATGACCGCCGGAACGGCTATTCCCGCTTCAACTGCCGCTTGCGGCGCGATTCCTCGAGCGCCTTGGCCTGGCCCTCGACGCCGGCAACCGTGCTGGTGACGTAGTTCCAGTAATCGCGGGCCAGTTCCAGCGCGCGTTCCAGTGCCGCCGGGTCGGCGCCCGCCTTGGCATGCTCGAAACGCCGGGCGGTGGCGGCGTTGACGCCTTCGAACGCCTGCCACGCCCCCACCGGCGGCGACAGCCGCACCGCCAGCGCCCCGGGCTCCGGATCCGTCACCGGATCGGCCGGGCGCATCACCTGGGTGAAGCCGAACGCCTCCCAGCTCGACGGCCGGGCGTAGATCCAGGCGCACAGCATCTTGGTCCAGGCGAGGAAATTGTCGCGGTCCTCGGCGCCGGCGAATTCCAGCAGGTGGTGGCCGTAATCGAAGCCGACGCGGGCATAGGCCTTGACCAGGGTGTCGTGCCGCGCGTGGTATTGCCGCAGAACCCGCGCCTTGCCGGGATGGCGGTCGGCTTCGAGCGCGGATCGGACCACCGCCGCTTCCAGTTCCTCGCGATAGGCGCTGGCGGCGGCGGGATCGTCTCCATCGTAGCCATAAGCCGCCATCCGCCCGGATTCGTCGCGGTAGACGCCAACCAGCGGCTTGCCGACATGGCCGGACAGCGACTTGAGGAAGCGGTCGATGGTGCCGGGCGAATGGGGGCGGGCCAGCAGGATGTAGACGTAGACCGGCTGCAGGTCGTCGGGGCTGGCGGCGATCAGGCCGTCCACCGCCTCCTCCGGGACATCCTCGGTGACCGCGTAGATGGTGCCGTCGGGAAACCCCAGATAGGCTCCCTCGATATCGCCCAGGCCTTCGTGCACGTAGCCGTATTCGACCAGCCGGAACGGCGCGATTTCGCGGAAGATGGCCCGGTTGGCGGGGTTGGCCGGGGCGACGGTCTCTCCCTCCGCCGCCTGTTCGGCGAGCTGGCGCAGGAACTCCGCCACCGCCGACGCCGTGTCGATACGGATGCGAATGACGTCATCGCCGGATATCTCGGCTGCCATCGTCCCCTCGGGCCGGAACCAACGGCGGCATTGTACCAGAGCCCGCATTCTCCAGCATTGTCTTTAACCAACCCCACCCATTAATCACGGCGATGGCTGTTGACACCCTCGCCCCGGCGAGTAGCCTTCCGGGACGAGGCAGGGCGAGCGGATGGAATATTTCTTCCAGCAATTGATCAACGGCGTCACCCTGGGAGCCATCTATGGGCTGATCGCCATCGGCTACACCATGGTGTACGGCATCATCGGGATGATCAATTTCGCCCATGGCGAAATCTACATGCTGGGCGCCTTCATCGCGCTGATCGCCTATCTGGCGGCCACCACCATCGGCGGCGGCGGGGTGGCCCTGGCGCTGCTGGCGGCGCTGGCGGCGACCATGGCGCTGACCGCGCTGTGGGGCTGGGCGGTGGAGCGCCTGGCCTACCGCCCGTTGCGCTCCGCCCCGCGGCTGGCGCCGCTGATCTCGGCCATCGGCATGTCCATCGTGCTGCAGAACTTCGTCCAGCTGAGCCAGGGGGCCAGGGTCAAGCCGCTGCCGCCGGTGATCCAGGGCGGCTTCACCCTGACCCAGGGCGACGGCTTCCACGTCCACCTCTCGTACCTGCAGATCGCCATCGTGGTGCTGACGCTGGCGCTGATGGCGGCGTTCACCTGGGTCATCACCCGCACCCGCCTGGGCCGCGCCCAGCGCGCCACCGAGCAGGACATGAAGATGGCGGCGCTGCTGGGGGTCGATGTCGACCGGGTGGTGTCGGCGACCTTCGTCATCGGCGCCGCCCTGGCGGCGGTGGCGGGGATGATGGTGACCCTGTATTACGGCGTCATCGACTTCTATATCGGCTTCCTGGCCGGCATCAAGGCGTTCACCGCGGCGGTGCTGGGCGGCATCGGCTCGCTGCCCGGGGCGATGCTGGGCGGGCTGCTGATCGGCCTGATCGAGGCCTTCTGGTCCGGCTATTTCTCCATCGAGTACAAGGACGTCGCCGCTTTCTCGATCCTGGTGCTGGTGCTGCTGTTCCGTCCCACCGGCCTGCTCGGGCGGCCCGATGTGGAGAAGATCTGAGGTGGCGGCGGCCGGCGGCGAGGTGCGGCGCAACGCCATCGACGCGGTGATCGGCGGCCTGGTGGCGGCGGCCCTGGCCCTTCCCCTCCTGGGTTTCCGGCTGGTGGATTCGGCGCAAGGGTTGTCGCTGGGCTTCCGCTTCGATCTGGTCCTGTGGGCGGCGCTGGCGGTGGCGGCCGGCCGCTTCGCGCTGGGTCTGCTGGGAGGCGTCCTCGGCCGCCATCCGTTGCGCCCGCCCGAGGCGCTGATCGGCCCCCTGTCCCGGTCGCGGCCGTGGCTGGGCTGGGCGATGATCGCCTTCGCCGCGCTGCTCCCGCTCCTGCCCTTCGCCGACCGCAACCTGATCGACAAGGCGACCCTGGTGCTGATCTACGTGATGCTGGGCTGGGGCCTCAACATCGTGGTCGGCCTGGCCGGCCTGCTCGATCTGGGGTTCGTCGCCTTCTACGCCGTCGGCGCCTATTCCTATGCCCTGCTGGCGGTCAATTTCGGCTGGTCGTTCTGGATCTGCCTGCCGCTGGCCGGCCTGCTGGCGGCCGGTTTCGGCATCGCTCTGGGCTTCCCGGTGCTGCGCCTGCGCGGCGACTACCTGGCCATCGTCACCCTGGGCTTCGGCGAGATCATCCGTGTCGTGCTGCAGAACTGGCAGGACCTGACCAACGGCCCCCAGGGCATTTCCGGCATTCCGCGCCCCTCCCTGTTCGGCCTGCGCTTCGCCGCCTCGGCGCCCGAGGGCGAGACCACCTTCGCCGAGTTCTTCGGCATCGCCTTCGCCGCCGAGCACCGGGTGACCTTCCTCTATTTCGTCATCCTGGCGCTAGCGCTGGCCACCAACCTGTTCGCGCTGCGCATCCGCCGGCTGCCCATCGGCCGCGCCTGGGAGGCCCTGCGCGAGGACGAGATCGCCTGCCGCTCGCTGGGCCTCAACCCCACCACCGTCAAGCTGTCGGCATTCGCCACCGGAGCGATGTTCGCCGGCTTCGCCGGCTCGTTCTTCGCCACCCGCCAGGGCTTCATCAGCCCGGAAAGCTTCACCTTCATCGAATCGGCGGTGATCCTGGCCATCGTCGTGCTGGGCGGCATGGGCAGCCAGATCGGGGTGGTGCTGGCCGCCCTGCTGCTGGTGGGACTGCCGGAATGGTTCCGCGACCTGCAGCAGTACCGCATGGTCGCCTTCGGCGGCGCCATGGTGCTGATCATGCTGTGGCGGCCCAGCGGCTTGCTTGCAAGCCGCAATCCTACGGTACGTTTGCATGGAGGATCGCGATGACCAGCGCCATCCTCCATGCGGGCGGCTTGCTTGCAAGCCGCTCGCCCACCGTCCGGCTGGGGGGGGCGCCATGACCGCGCTGCTGGAGGTCGAGCACCTGTCCATGCGCTTCGGCGGCCTGCTGGCGGTCAACGACCTGTGCTTTTCCGCCGAACACGGCCACATCACCGCGGTGATCGGTCCCAACGGGGCGGGCAAGACCACCCTGTTCAACTGCATCACCGGCTTCTACAAGCCGCAGATCGGGCGCATGACCCTGCACGGAGCCGCCGGCCCCATCCTGCTGGAGCGCCTGCCCGACCACCGCATCGCCGCCGAGGCGCGGGTGGCGCGCACCTTCCAGAACATCCGCCTGTTCCCGCGCATGAGCGTGCTGGAGAACCTGATGGTGGCGCAGCACCTGCCGCTGATGCGGGCCAGCGCGTTCTCGCTGGCCGGGCTGCTCGGGCTGGCCCGCTTCCGCCGCGCCGAGGCCGCCGCCCTGGACAAGGCGCGGCACTGGCTGGACAAGGTCGGTCTGCTCAGCCATGCCGACGACGAGGCCGGCGCCCTGCCCTACGGGTCGCAGCGGCGCCTCGAGATCGCCAGGGCCTTGTGCACCGACCCGGTGCTGCTGTGCCTGGACGAGCCGGCAGCCGGCCTCAACCCCCGCGAATCGGCCGACCTCAACCGCCTGCTGCTGGCCATCCGCGACGAGACCGGCATCGGCCTGCTGCTCATCGAGCACGACATGAGCGTGGTGATGGGCATTTCCGACCGGGTGGTGGTGCTCGATTACGGCAGGAAGATCGCCGAGGGCCCCCCCGACCATGTCCGCCACGACCCGGCGGTGATCCGCGCCTATCTGGGCGAGACCGAGGACGAGGACCTGCCGTCCGAGGTCCAGGCCGACCTGAGTGGGGGCGGCGATGGTTGATTCACCACAGAGACACAGAGACACAGAGAAGGCACAGAGAAACAAAGAGAATTTTCTCTGTGAATCCTCTGTGTCTCTGTGTCTCTGTGGTTTGCCCCCCGTTCCGGACGCACGACCATGCT
>NZ_CACVCG010000084.1 GCF_902729435.1 Magnetospirillum sp. UT-4 | reverse complement strand
GCTGGGAACATAAGGGCTTTCGCTGTCGCGAAGCGCACCTGGCGGTGCCCGCCCTCTCCCTCCCTCTCCGGCGAGCGGGCGAGGGACCCTGCCCCCCTCAGGTGATCCCGAAGCGCCCCAGGCATTCGGCGAGGTCGTCGCCGAATTGCGGTCCCTTGCGGATCAGGGCGGCGCGCGGGGGCAGGCCGCGCAGCTTGGCGTGGCCCCATTCGTAGCTGGTCAGCACGGCGAAGGGAATCGCCTGGGTCACCGGCATGGCGGCCAGGGCGCAGCCCAGATCGACGCCCGACAGCATCCCCAGCTCCATGGACGCCACCACCATGTCGGGCTTGGTGTGGACCACCATCTCCATGGCCTCGAAGGGGTTGCGCACCACCGAGGTGCGGTAGCCGCAGGCCGCCAGTTCGCGTTCGACGATGCGGGCCATGGCCTTTTCCGGCACCACCAGCATGACCTCGACGTTCTTCTGCTCGATGGGGCCGAAATCCACGTCGGCGGTGCGCTTGGCCGGCAGGGCGCGGACCACGGTGGGGACGTCGGCCTCGGTCACCTGCTCGCCGTCGGCCAGACGCTCGATGCGGTCGATGAAGACCTGGACCTCGTCCAGCTCGGCCGGACCGACCTTCTTCAGTTCGCCCACATACTCGTCCAGGCGGTGGGTGATCAGCTTGATGAGGGGAACGCTGAGGGCCTGGGCGTGGCTGCGCAGGTTGCTGGCGTCGCGGCGCAGGGTCGCCAGGCCGTCCTCGGCGCTGACCGCCTGCGATCGCAGGTTCCCGATCAGGACCTGCAGGGAACTGGCCGTGTCACGCAGCTCTTCCAGGAACTCGTTGACGACGCGGCGCTCGTTTTCGTTGTCGAGAGTGTCGGCACTGGACATGGCCCGCTCCAAGGCATTCATCGCCGATCAGGCATACACCAGTCCGCCCCCGGCGAAAAGGCTGGATCAGCCGCAGGCGACCAGCGCCCCGCCCCGCTCGGCGGCGATCATGTCGGCCAGGGTGAAGCGGTCAAGGGTCTGGAAGAATGCCGCGATCCCCTGGGAGAAGGCCGTCTTGGCCACGCAGGACCCGGCCAGGCGGCAGGACTCCTCGGCCGGCATCCCCTCCCTCAGGCAGCGGGCGATGGCGAAGTCCTCCTCGACCCGGCGGACGAAATCACCCAGCCGGATGGCATCGGGCTCGACCTGCAGGCGGACGCCGCCGTACTTGCCCCGCACCGTCTCCAGGAAGCCGGAGCGGCCGAGCTGGTGGACCACCTTGGTCAGGTGATTCTTCGAAATGCCGTGGCATTCCGCGATCTCGGTGATGGTGACCAGCCGGTGGGTGTGCAGGCCGACATGTACCAGCACCCGCAGCGCGTAGTCAGTATGAAGCGTCAGGCGCATGGGCCGGTTACCTTATCCCCCGATAAGAATGGCATATTCGTGTGACGGAATGTAGATGGTCAAGCCGGTCGATGACATGGCTCCCATGCGGGAAAGAGAGCCATAATTTGCCGCTTTGCCTGCCCGGCGTCGCCGAGGGATGGACGGATACCGGGTGAAGCCTGTAGAACTGGCAGGATTCAGCAGCGCCAGGCGAGGCATGGACCGCCCGACCACACGTTCCCGCCCACCGATCCGCCGGCTGCTGCGCATGGCCCGGTTCCGCCTGGTGGCGGCGGTGCTGGCGCCGGTGCTGGCGCTGGTGGCGTTCTCCACCTACGTGGTCGAGGAGAAGCTCGAGACCTACCGCCACAACGCGGACATGCTGGTCGCCGCCCAGGTCGCCCGCTCGGCCCAGGCCCTGGCGCGCGAGCTGGAAGCCGAGCGCGGCCTGTCCGCGCTCCACCTCGGCACCGGACGCAGCGGCTGGCGTGAAGACCTGGACGATCAGCGGCTGCGCACCGACGAGCGGATGGCCCAGCTGGACACGGTGGTGGCGGTGCCGCTGGCCAGGAAGGTGATCGGCTCGCCGTTCGGCGACATGGGCGTCGGCGCCATCGGCGCCTTGCGCGCCGGGGTCGATGGCGACAGCGATCTGCGCGAGATGCTGGAAGGCTACAGCGCGCTGATCGGCAACCTGATCGCCACCGCGACCCGGATGGTCAGCGACGACCTGTCGAACCTGGTGTCGGCCTACATCGACATCGGCAACGTCAAGGATCGCCTCGCCCGCCAGCGCGAGATCGGGGCGTCGTGGCTGATCCAGGTCCGCCACGACCGCGAGCTGATGGCCCTGTTCACCCGCTCCCACGCCGAGCGCCAGGCCTTCATGACCTCGTTCCGCGCCCATGCCTCGCGCCGCCAGGCCGAGACCTTCGACGCCATCGTCCACGGCCCCGTCCTCGACGAGATCGAGCGCCTGCATCGCGTCGCCCTGACCGGCAAACTGGGCCAGGCCGAGGCCGAGACCTGGCACCGCAGCCATGCCGCCCTGCTGGCGCTGATAACCCAGGCGGAGGAGCGCATCGCCACCGACATGGAGGACCGCATCCACGCCAACCTGCGCTCGGCCCAGGTCGCCTTCTACCTGGTGGTGATCGGGGTGGTGGCGCTGATCGCCTTCTCGCTGGAGACCCTCCGCCGCAGCGAGCGCCGCGCCGTCATCTGGGAAGAGGAGGCGCGCAAGCTGTTCCGCGCGGTGGAGCAGAGCCCGGTATCGGTGATGATCACCGATTCCGGCGGCCTGATCGAATACATCAACCCCGCCTTCAGCCGCATGACCGGCTGGGCGCGCGACGAGGTGCTGGGCAAGAACCCGCGCCTGCTGCGCTCGGATCTGACACCGCGCGAAACCTATGCCGCCATGTGGCAGACCATTAGCGACGGCGGCGAGTGGCGCGGCGAGATCGTCAACCGTCGGCGCGACGGCTCGGTCTACTGGGAGCAGATGACCATCGCCCCGGTGAAGCGGCCCGACGGCGAGGTCGACAACTACATCGCCCTGAAGGAGGACATCACCGAGGTGCGCGAGTTGCACCTGGCGCTGGAACGCGAGCACGCCAACATCCGCAGCATCCTGGAGGCCACCCGCGACGGCATCGCCCTGATCGGCGACGGCGGCAACTTTGAATACGCCAACCCGGCCCTTGAGGAGGAATTCGGGCCGGTCTACGGCCATTCGGTGGAAACCTATTTCAGCGTCCCCACCCCGCCCCGCGAGCCGGCCGCCCGCAGCGAGTGGCAGTATCCCGGCACCGGCAAGGTCTACGAGGTGTCGGCCACCCCGCTGCACAACGCCGAGGGCAGGCCGGCGGTGCTGCTGGCCTTCCACGACATCACCGCCCGCAAGCAGGCCGAGCAGGCCATGGGCGCGGCGCGCGAGGCGGCGGAACTGGCCAACCGCGCCAAGACCGAGTTCCTCGCCACCATGAGCCACGAACTGCGTACGCCGCTGAACGCCATCATCGGCTTTTCCGAGATCATCGAGAGCCAGCTGCTGGGACCGGTCGGCCAACCCCAATACGTCGATTACGCCCGCGACATCAACGATTCGGGGCGCCGGCTGCTGCAGCTCATCAACGACATCCTGGACGTCAGCCGCATCGAGATCGGCCGCGTCGTCCTGCGCGAGGACCGCGTCACGGTGGCATCCCTGGTGGAGGCCTGCCTGGCCATGGTGCGCGAGCGCGCCGCCATCGGCGAAGTGGCGCTGCAACCCAACATCCCCGACGACCTGCCCGACCTGTGGGGCGACGAGCGCCGCCTCAAGCAGATCCTGGTCAACGTCGTCGGCAATGCGGTCAAGTTCACCCGCCCCGGCGGCTCGGTCACCATCCGCGCCGGCAAGGACGCGCATGGCCTCACCCTGGAGATCATCGACACCGGCATCGGCATCGCCCCGGAGAACATGGAGAAGGCGTTGGCCCCGTTCGGTCAGGCCGACAGCAGCCTGGCCCGGCGCTACGAGGGCAGCGGCCTCGGCCTGCCGCTGTCGCGCCAGCTGATGGACCTGCATGGCGGCAGCCTGAACCTGGAGAGCACCGTCGGCAAGGGCACCCGGGTGACGTTGCGCTTCCCGGCCGAGAGACTCAGGATCGACGAGTAACCTCCCTCCTCCCTCCCTCCCCCCTTGCGGGGGAGGGTCGGGGTGGGGGGCGAACCGCGTCGGCGCATGAGTGTGCGGCCTCACCCCACCCCAACCCCTCCCCATCGAGGGGAGGGGCTTACTCCCCCACCCGCTGGGCCAGCCAGGCGCCCCAGGTGGCCGCCGCCAGGAAGGGGCCGAACGGCAGGCGGCGGTCGGCCGGCCACCTGCGGCCATCGGCCGCCACCACGGCCGCCACCGCACTCAGCCCCCCCAGCGCCGCCGCCAGCACCACCCACGCCACGGCGGCCGGCCCCAGCCACGCGGCGGCGGCGGCCAGCAGCTTGGCGTCGCCGCCGCCCAGCCCATCGGTGCCGCGCAGGCGGCGAAAGGCGGCCGCCAGCCCGACCAGGGACAGCCAGGCCGCCGCCGCCGCCGCGGCATGGCCGGCCAGCGCCGCACCGCCGTCCGGAGCGGCGGCGGCCAGGCCGGCGGCGGCCAGCGGCAGGGTCAGCCGGTCGGGCAGCAGCATGTGGTCGATGTCGATGATCGCCAGCAGCAGCAGGGTCCAGCCCAGCATGCAGCCGGCCGCCAGCTGCCAGCCTTCCGCCACTCCGGCGGCACCGGCCGCCACCCCCAGGGCCAGCGCCTCGACCACCGGATAGCGCAGCGGGATCGGCCGGCGGCAGCGGCGGCAGCGCCCGCCGAGCAACGTCCATGACAGCAGCGGCACCAGGTCGCGGACACCGAGAACGGCGCCGCAATGGGGGCAGGACGAGCGGCCGCCCAGCCCCCGCCCGGCTCCCAGCCGACCGGCGGCGCAGGCGACGAAACTGCCGGCCACCGGACCGAGCAGCAGGGCGAACTCCGCCTCCATCAGCGCACCTCCGCCTGGTAGCGGCGCACCCCGCCGCTGCCCGCATCGACCAGCAGCGACACCGCGCGACCGCGCACCGACACCACCACCTGCCCGCCGGTCGAGGACCCGTCGGGCCGGAACAGGATTTCCGTTTCGCCGCTGCGGGTCGCCGCCGGACCGGCCAGCCCGATGCCGTTCGGCAGCCGGCGCCAGCGGCCGCCTTCCACCGCCAGGCTGAGATTGGCGAAGTCGATCACCACCCGCACCTCGGTGCCGCGCCGCACCGCCAGCAGGCGGGCCTCGCCCATGGCGTCGCGGACGTCGTCGGACGCCCGGCGCAGCTCGTAGCGGTCCATGGCGGCCCCGTGCAGCGGCTTGAGGGCGGCGCCGGCCAGGGCGGCCGCCACCAGCGCCACCAGCGAAAGCCGGAACGGCATGCGAGACTTTTTCGGGAGCATGGTGTCACCAGCTGGCGACGTCGCGGTTTTCGCCGTCACCGCCTTCGCGGTTGTCGGCGCCCAGGGTGAAGATGTCGAAGGCGCCGTGGCGCCCGGGCAGGCGATAGAGATAGGGCCGCCCCCACGGATCGCTGAGGGCATCGCGCCGGCGCAGGTAAGGGCCGGACCAGGCGGTCTCGCCGGCCGGGCGCTCGACCAGGGCCACCAGGCCCTCCTGCTCGCTGGGATAGCGGCCGGTCTCGAGCCGGTAGAGGTCCAGAATCGCCGCCAGGTTCTGGATCTGGATGCGGGCCGCGTCGGATCTGGCCCCGCCCAGATGCTTCATCACCTGTGGCGCGGCGATGGCCGCCAGCAGGCCGAGGATGGCCAGCACCACCAGCAGTTCGAGCAGGGTGAAACCGGACTGGGACCGCATGAAATCCTCCGTTCGGGTAACCCCGGCCCGGCAGGATGCCGGACCGGGATCCCTGGGTTCAGTTCTGCGTCAGCTTGTCCTCGAAGGTGCCCAGGCAGGCCTTCCCGAGGCCGGGCAGGCCGGTGGCACCCACCGCCGGCAGCTCGACGTATTCCTCGTCGATCTTGCCGTCATGGTTGGTGTCGTAGACCGCGTGCTGGTCGCCCTCGACGCCGTGGGCGACACGAAGCGCGGGATGATCGAACGGCCCCTGCTCGCACCGCACGCGATCGTCGGTCAGGGTCTTGAGGAAGGCGACGATGGCCTTGGCATCGGCGTCGGTGATGTTGAGCGGCACGATCGCCCCCGACAGGTTGGTCGGGTTGGGAGCCTTGCCGGTGGTATCGACGCGGATGTCGCCGGGCTGGTTGACCACGCGGCGATCGCCGCCGCGGCGGTAGAAAGTCAGCACCTCGTCCAGGCTGGCGTACTGGCCGTAATGGAAGTAGGGGCCGGTCAGCTCGACGTTGCGCAGCATCGGCGACTTGAAGGCGCCATCGACGGCAACCTCCTCGGCGGCGATCTGGGCCTGGGTGGGGGCGCACTTGGTGGCGGCGTCGGTGTTGAAGCGCGCCAGCATGGTGCAGCCGTCGATGGCGTCCACCAGCGTCGGGTCGGCGATCAGGGCATCGTCGGCGGTGGTGGTGGTGTGCTTCGCCATGTACTGGCGGGCCAGCGACAGCGGCTTGCCGAAGGGATCGGTGCCGCCGACGCCCAAATCCTCGTCGGTGGGACGGGTGCCGATGTTGAAGAAGCCCTCGTCGATGAGGTGGACCTTGCCCGAGGCGCCCGGCACCCGGTCCAGCCACTTGCCGGCGGGGCCGGCGGGGAAGGTGGCGTTCGAGAACAGCGGACCGTTATGGCAGAAGATGCAGCCGGTCTGCGACGAGCGGAACAGGTCGAGGCCGCGGGTCTCCTCGGCCGACAGGGTGGCGGTGGCGGGCGACGCCTTGGCCCGGTCGTACTTGGAATCGTCCGAGATCAGCGAGGCCTGGTAGCGGGCCACGGCGATGCCCCAGAACAGCGAGAAATTGCCCTCCATCTGGGAATAGCCGGGGGCCGGCATGCCGGCCGGCTCGACGCCGCCCTGCCACCATTCCGGCTTGAAGGCGCGCTTGACCCAGTCGGCGTAGGTGCCGGTGATGCCCTGCCCCAGCGTCTTCCTGCTGTAGACCTTGCCCAGCACGCTGTCGCCGGGATGCACCTTCTGGCGCGCCAGCGGCTGGCGCGCCAGCACCTTGCGGCCGAACTCGGCCAGCGAGCGGCCGCGGCAGATCATCTCCAGCTCACTGACGATGGGACCCACCGCCTGGGACGCCAGCGACAGGTTGGGAATGGCCACCTTGGTCTGTTCCCAGCCGCCGCTGTACTTGGCCAGCAGCGCGGCGCCGTCGCGCTCGCCGAACGGGGTGGCGCCGTTGAAGAAGTTGCTGGCGCGGCCGTCCCAGAAATTGCGGCGATAATAGACGGCGTTGATGGTGGTCGGGGTGTGGCGCGGCTCGACCCGGCGCACGTTGCGCATGCCGACATGGTAGATCGGGTCGAAATCGGCGCTGCTGCAGGCGTCCAGCGGGGTGCGGGTCTGCGGGTACTGGCCGATGTACTGGCCGAAGAAGGCGCCCTGCGACGACACCACGTCGTTGGACTGGAACTTGATGGCCGAATCGCGGTTGGCCTCGTCGACCAGCTGGAACATGGGGAAGTCGTCGCGCTTCAGGCGGTAGTTGGGGCCGGCCATCGCCCCCGAGGGCATCTTGCCCGCCGCGTCGCCGAAGCTGGTGTCGCCGTCGGGATCGTATTCGGGCTTGCTGCGGTCGAGGATGCCGGGCGACAGCTGGTTCTTGACCCGGCTGTCGGCGCCGGCATGGAAGTGGCAGCTGGCGCAGGCGACGTCATGGCTGCCGATGGCCTGGTCCCAGAACAGCGCCTTGCCGAGGATCAGCAGGGCCTGGTCGTCCTTGACGTAGGCGGTGAGATCGGGGGCCGGCGGCGTGACCCCCTTCAGCGAGGGCGGCGCCGGAAGCTGGAAGATCGGCTGCGCCAGGGCCGCGTTGGCCAACGCCAGCCCGCCGAGGGCAGCCAGCGAGAGCAGGAGACGCCCGGGGGGGCGGCGTTTGTGCGTCATGAACTCCTCCGTCCGAGCCGCCCTGTGGAAAGGCAATGTCATGGGGGCGGCAATGCTGCGGATTTAGCCACCGATTGCCCTGTTTTCTGAATTGTGATTACGGCACTTCCCGCGTTCCTGAGGTATTATCCTTCCAACTTACTTACGCCGGACGCGCCTAATGTTCATATTCACTACGGCGTAATCTTATGCTTGTTCTGCTATGACCGACGCGCGGCGACCTGGACGTCATTTCTTCAGCATCGTCCATTGCCGGGCCGCTTCCATTCCCTCGGCGACCCCGGTCGGCCCCATGGCCTGGGCGACCGGGCGGATCTTGGCCTCGGCCTTGGCGCGCAAGGCCGCATCGGGGGTGGTGGCGGCCAGGGCCAGCCATTTCAGCCCCTGCACCGGGTCGCGTTCGGTGCCGCGGCCGACGAACAGCATCAGCGCCAGGTTGTACTGGGACGGGCCGTGGCCGGCCTCGGCGGCGCGGCGCAGCCAGGCCACCGATTTCGGCCAGTCGGCGGGAATGCCGGCGCCGCCGAAATACATCTCGCCCAGCATGGCATAGGCCGGAACGCTGCCCTTGGCGGCGGCGCGCTCGAGCATCGCCACCGCCTTGGCCGGCTCGGCCCCGCTCACCGCGCCCTTGCGGTGGAGCATGGCCAGCAGCACCAGCGCGTCGGCATTTCCCGTATCGGCCTCGGCCAGCAGTTGTTCCAGGGCCATCGGCCGGGCGGCCGGCTCGGCGCCGAAGGCGGCGATCGCGGCCAGCATCAGGGCGGCGGCAAGGCCGCCCGGAACCAGGAGACGCAGCATCGGCTCCTCCCTCAGTATCCGCCGTGGGGGCCGCCGTGGGGCGGGACGATGGTGATGGTCGGGTTGCTGTTGCTGGTGGCCGAGGCCTCGGCGGTCTGGTTGCCCATGGAATCCTGGTGGGTCCAGTTGTCGATCACCCCGGTGGCGCCGTCGCCCAGGGTCTGGTTGATGATGTTCTGGTTGGCGATGGCGGTGCTGTTGGTCACCGAATAGTACTGGTTGACCTCGCCGCCCGAGCCGCCGCCGCCCGCTCCGGTGGCGGTCGCGGCGCCGCCGGCGGCGTCCTCCTGGCTCTTCTTCACCGCCTGGTAATTGGCCCAGAAGCCCCGGCTGGCGCGGCTGTAGTTCCACGGGTCGTTGCCCATCAGCTGGGCCTGGGCGCCGGCCAGGCGCAGCCCGGCGGGGTGGTCGGCCAGGGCCAGCGGCAGCGCCGCCAGGCCGATGGCCAGAAGGAAGGCACGCTTGAAGACCATGGTCGTCCTCCGTATGTGAGTCCCGGCCGGTCCGCCGGAAGAGTGGGGGAGGAGGTGGCAGCCCCCTCCCCCTGACGCGTGTACCGATTGCGGCCTACTGGACCGACGGGCCGACGAACTTGTTGGTGACGCTGGAGACGTTGCCGAGCGCGGTGGCCGACACGTTCAGCACCGGGGCGTCGAGCTTGCCCAGGTTCTTGAAGCCGGAGACCATGTGGTTGGTCGCCGAGGCGTGGGCGTAGTTGTCCTGGTAGCCGAACTGGGTGAGATCGACGACCGCCACGTTCTCGGAGACCAGGGTCTGGTGCCAGCCGTAGCCGGCCGGGCCGGGCTCGACCACCGAGCCCAGGGACACGGTGTGGATGTTGGCCGCCGAGGTGGCGGACACGTCGGCCTGGGCGTTGCTGATGCCGTCGCCCAGCGCCACCGCCGAGTTGTAGCCCTTCTTGATCATGCCGTACTGGGCCGAGGTCCAGGCCAGCATGGCGACGTCGTAGTTGCTGTTGCCGGAGGTGCCGTACATGTCGTCCTCGGACGTCCACTTGCTGCCGAGGTCCCAGCCGATCAGGTTGCCGAGCGCGATGCCGGCCATGCCGGCCTGGTCCTGGCTGGGGTGGTAGGCCCCGCCCTCGACGTCGTCGAACTTGCCGAACGCGATCTGGCCGTCATGGACGAAGGTGGCGTGCTCGCCGTCGACGGTGGCGACGTTGGAGGCGGCGGTGGCGGCGATCTCCACCTTGGCCAGCTGGGTGGTGGCATCGGCCAGGCTGGACTTGTACCAGTCGTTGCCGAGGTCGATGTTGACGGTGTTGTACTGCTTGGCGATGTTGACGCCGTACTGGTGATTGTACTGGTTCAGCTCGGGATCGACCTCGATGTCGCCCTTGCTGCCGATGGAGACCGGCACCACGATGCCCGCCTGCAGGCCGGCATTGATGGCGTTCTGGTCGTTCTCCTGGTACGGCTTCTGGATGTTGAAGATGTAGATCGGCGGCAGGTTGCCGGCGCCGGCATCACCGGCCGGATAGGTGGCATAGGAGCCGTCGGCGAAGGCGCTCATGTTGCCGGCCATCACCTGCAGCCGCTCGACCTGGGTCAGACCCCACGGATCGAAATCGGCGTCGATGTCGAAGAAGGCGTCGAGGTCGGTGTAGGTGTTGTTGCTCCAGCTCCAGTTGACGGTATCGAAGGCCGCGGCCGGGGTGGCGACCAGGGCGGCGCCGAGGGCGACGGCCGAAACGGCGGACAGCAGGTGGATGCGGGTCATAACGACTCTCCTTTGCCTTTGGTGAGAAAGTCTTCATGGAACTTGGCCTGGACGAGCCCGCACTCTTCGGGACCCTTCAGGCCGAGGAAATCCGTCATGATCTGGTAGACCCCCATTTCGACGACGGAGCGAACGCCGAGTTGAAGCGGTTCGTTGCGGATCATTCCCGCGTCGAACTCGACGAGTTGAGTGCCGAAGAACCGGAACACGTTGGCTTCGACCTCAAATCCCTGAATCTGTTTCTGCAGGCTGGTGATGTACGGGACCTCGAAGGTGCGGGAATTGACCACCCGCAGATCGAGGCCGACATTGATCACCACCGTGCGCGCACCGCCGCCGATGCCGCCCACCGACAGGCGGCCGCCGTTGGAGACGATGTTGTAGTTGAGCTCGGTGAGCGCCCCCACCAGCACGAAGTCCGAGCCGCGCACCGAGCCCGGGCGCAGCGCCGATTCGGGCGCCGACAGGCGCTGCTCGGCCATCCTGACCTGGGCCAGCGGGATGCGCAGGTCGTAGCGCTCGACCAGCTTGGCCTTGCTGGTCTTGTAGATGGCGCTCATCACCATCTCCGAGACGCCCTGGGTCAGCGCCGTCGAGGTGCCGTTGCCGGTGGCCTGGAACTGGCCGGTCTTGTCGGCGACCTCGCCCACCGCGAAGACCGGCAGGTTGCTGCCCGGCTGCTGGCCGAGCGACGCCAGGCAGCGGGAATAGGGGGTGTCGTTGTTGGTCACCGGGGCGCTGAACGCGGGCTCGACGCCTTTGGTAGCAATTCCCGGGGCGCATCCGCCCAGCGCCAGCAGCGCCAGGGGTATCGCGGGGGTGAGCAGACGTCTCATCTCGGACTCCTTGCAGAGGTGTCGTTCCGCGGCGCACCGGCCTTTCGGCGAGCAAAGGCATCGCCAAACGTAGGCGCGACTACGAAGAACTATTCATGTGTACAGAAAGCCGCCGATACGGTGTCTTGTTCGGAGCCTGTGAACTATCCTCACGGCGGTTACTTGCTTGCGAGCCAGACCCTACAGCCGGCGGCGAAAAAAATGTAACGCCCTTGTGGTCTGGTTTACATAAACAGCCGGAGTAACACTTCACTCCGAGGGAACACCCCCAAGGCCCCGCCCGATCTCCGGAAGGGGCTGGCACTGCCCCGGGAGAGTCCCTTCACCCCCCGGTGTTGAAATGCCCCGGGGGTCGGAGGTAGGGTCTGGCTTCCGAGCACTCAGGAAACGTGTCGATGCACCAGGACCTTTCGGCCAAGTACGACCTCCGGGTCCCGCGCTACACCTCGTACCCGACGGCGCCGCACTTCCATCCCGGCATCGGCCCCGACCAGTACGGCAAGTGGCTGGCCGCCCTCGACCCGGCCGAGGAGCTGTCGCTCTACCTGCACATCGCCTATTGCGCCGAGATGTGCTGGTTCTGCGGCTGCCACACCAAGATCACCCGCAAATACGCGCCGGTGGCCGCCTACATGGAGGCGCTGCTGGCCGAGATCGACCTGATCGCCGAGAAGCTGCCGGCGCGCATGACCGCGCG
Organism: Magnetospirillum sp. UT-4; assembly: GCF_902729435.1. Taxonomy (GTDB): domain Bacteria; phylum Pseudomonadota; class Alphaproteobacteria; order Rhodospirillales; family Magnetospirillaceae; genus Magnetospirillum. The sequence goes on along the minus strand of NZ_CACVCG010000084.1, from coordinate 1,146 downwards.
GCACGTCCATTTCGGCGGCGGCAGCCCGACCATCCTGGCGCCCGAGGATTTCGTGCGCACGGTGGACACCCTGCGCCGGCGCTTCGTGGTCAGGCCCGACGCCGAGATCGCGGTGGAGCTGGACCCGCGCACCGCCGACGAGACCTATGTCAAGGCGATGGCGTCGGCGGGGGTCACCCGCGCCTCCATCGGGGTGCAGGACTTCGACCCCGAGGTGCAGAAGGCGATCAACCGCATCCAGCCCTATTCCGTCACCGCCGACGTCATCGGCTGGCTGAGGAAGCACGGCGTCCCCGAGATCAACGTCGACCTGGTCTACGGCCTGCCGCTGCAGACGGTGGACGGCCTGCTGGACACCATCGACAAGGCGCACGGCTTCAGCCCTCGGCGCATCGCGCTGTTCGGCTATGCCCACGTGCCGTGGATGAAGAAGCACCAGCGCCTGATCCCCGACGAGACCCTGCCCGACACAGACACCCGCTGGCAGCAGTACACCCAGGCGACGGCGCGGCTCGAGGACCTGGGCTACGTCAAGGTCGGCCTCGACCACTTCGCCGCCCCCGACGACCCGCTGGCCCTGGCGCTGAAGGAGAAGCGGCTGCACCGCAACTTCCAGGGCTACACCACCGACACCGCCGACACCCTGATCGGCATCGGCGCGTCGGGCATCGGCTCGCTGCCCCAGGGCTACGTCGCCAATGTGGGCGAGATCCACTTCTACCTGGACGCCATCCGCGCCGGCCGCCTGGCCACCGCGCGCGGAATCGCCATCGACGACGATGACCGCCTGCGCCGCGACATCATCATGCGGCTGATGTGCGACCTCGAGATCGACCTGGACGCGGTCTGCGCCGAACACGGCGCCGATGCCGCCCAGTTCGACGGCGCCCTGGCCGAGCTGGCGCCCATGGTCGCGGACGGACTGGCCCAGGTGAGCGGCCGGCGCATCGTCATGACCGACCAGGGCCGCACCCTGGTGCGAGCCGCCGCGGCGCGGTTCGACCGCTACCTCAAGCGCGGCGAACAGCGCCATTCCAAGGCGGTGTGAGCGGATCGCCGCCTTTCCCCTCCCCCTGGGGCTTCATTCGGGCCTCATCCTGAGGAGCCGCCGCAGGCGGCGTCTCGAAGGGACGAGGCCCGCCCCAT
>NZ_CACVCG010000083.1 GCF_902729435.1 Magnetospirillum sp. UT-4 | reverse complement strand
GACGAGCGTTGCGCGCTCTCCTCAGGATGAGGCTACGGATACGGAATGACCGGACCGGGCGCCTATGCGCCGTCGCGGGGGTGGCCCCTACCCCGCCGCCTCGGCGGCCCGCAGCTTGTTTAGGGTGTCCAGCAGCACCTTGCGGGTGAACGGCTTGGCGATGTAGCCGTCGACCTTGTGGTAGGCGGCGGTGCGCACGTGCTCGGGCTGGGTGTTGGCGGTCAGCATCACGAACCGCACCGCGGGGTAGAGTTCGCGCACCACCGACAGCAGGGTGATGCCGTCCATCTTCGGCATGTTCCAGTCGCAGAGGATGATATCGGGCACACCCTTGGCCTCGATCTTCGCGACGGCATCCTCGCCGTCCTGGGCGGTGTGCACCGTGGCCGCGCCGGCACCGCGCAGCAGCCCCGACACCAGCAGGCGCGAGGTGTCGATATCCTCGACCACCAGGAAGCGCTTCGAGGCGACCCAGGCCGCCAAGGCCTCGTCTACGTCCATGACGCCATCTCCAATCGTGCTCCCCAGCACGGCCGCAAGCATAATGCGGAACGGCTGCGCTGCCCAGAACCTTCCTCCATGTCCGACTTTACCAAGGTCACGGACAAGCGGCCCGCCACCGCCGGAGATATGCCATTTGAATGCGGGTTGGGGGACGATGTCATGGGGATCGGCGGGCGCCTGACGGCGGGCTTTGCGGCAATCTGCGTGGTCCTGGCATTGGTGGCCGGCATCGGCGCCTACGAGGCGTCCGAGGTCGATGCCACGGTGGAACGCATGACCTCGTTCCGCATGCCGGTGGCCGACACCTCGGCCTCCATCGAGCGCGATGTCTACGCCTCGCTGGCGGCGCTGCGCGGCTTCCTGCTCACCGGCCGCGACGATTTCCGCCACGACCGGGTCGAGGCCTGGACCGCCATCGCCCCGTTGACCGCGCGCATGGACGCGCTGGCCCCCGACTTCACCAATCCCCGCAACCGTGAGGCGTGGCAGCAGGCCCGCGTGCTGCTGGCCGAGCTCAAATCCGCCCAGGACCGTGCCGAGGCGGCCGGAATGGGCGAGGCCGGCGTGGCCATCCTGACCGGCGAGGCGGTGCCCAGGGTGCGCAAGCTGGTGGTGCTGTTCGAGGGCGAACGGGGCGCCGACGGCAAGCGCACCGGCGGCATGATCAGCAGCCAGCGCGACATGCTGGCCGAGGACGCCGCCGAGGCCGCCGCCGCCACCGCCGCCCTCAAGGCCGTCGCGCTGATCGGTCTGCTCGTCGGCCTGGCCCTGGCCGGCGCCATCGCCTACGCCGCGCGCCGGGCCATCGTGCCGCCCCTCGTCGCCGTCACCGCCACCATGGGCCGGCTGGCCGAGGGCGACCTGACGGTGGCGGTGCCGGGCCGCGGCCGCGCCGACGAGATCGGCGCCATGGCCGCCGCGCTGGAGGTGTTCCGCGACACCCTGGCCCGCCAGCGCGAGCTGGAGGCGCAGCAGCGCCAGGCCGACGAAGCCGCCTTCCGCCGCGCGGCCCGGGTGGCCGAACTGACCGCCGGCTTCGACACCGCCGCCGCCGGGGCGGTGCAGACCGTGGCGGCGGCTGCGCGCCAGCTGGCGGGCACCGCCCAGGGCCTCAGCGCCACCGCCGAACAGACCAGCCGCCAGGCCACCGCCGTCGCAGCCGCCTCGGAACAGGCCTCGGTGAACGTCCAGACGGTGGCCTCGGCGGCCGAGGAACTGTCCTCGTCGATCACCGAGATCGCCCGCCAGGTGGCCCATTCCTCGGCCATCTCGGGCAACGCCGTCGCCGAGGCCAATCGGGCCGGCACCCTGGTGGCCGAACTGGACGGCACGGTCCGCCAGATCGGCGAGGTGGTGAAGCTGATCAACGACATCGCCGCCCAGACCAACCTGCTGGCGCTCAACGCCACCATCGAGGCGGCCAGGGCCGGCGACGCCGGCAAGGGCTTCGCCGTGGTGGCCGGCGAAGTGAAGAGCCTCGCCAACCAGACCGGCAAGGCGACCGAGGAGATCGCCCGCCAGATCACCGCCGTGCAGGAGGAGACCGCGCGCGTGGTCGCCGCCATCCAGGGCATCGTGCGGGTGATCGTCGAGGTCGGCGAGATCGCCACCGGCATCGCCACCGCCGTCGAGGAGCAGAGCGCCGCCACCGGCGAAATCGCCCGCAATGTCGAGCAGGCGGCGCAAGGGACCGCCGACGTCAGCACCAACGTGGTCGGCGTCCAGTCCGCCGCCGACCAGACCGGCGGCGCCGCCCGCGAGGTGCTGTCGGCCTCCGGCGAGCTGTCGGGCGAGGCGGATGGCTTGAAGCGGATGATCGAGACGTTCCTGGCCGAGGTGCGGGCGGCCTGATCCCTACGCGGCGTCACTCGCCGCCGGCAGGGTGAACAGGAACGTCGCGCCCTCGCCGGGGGTGGATTCCACCCACAGGCGGCCGCCGCAGGCCTCGACGATGCGCTGGCATGTGGCCAGCCCGATGCCGGTGCCCTCGAAGCTGCCGGGGGGATGCAGGCGCTGGAACACGCCGAAGATCTGCTCGAAATATTCCGGGGCGATGCCGATGCCGTTGTCGGCCACCGCGAACAGCCAGACGCCGGGGCCATCGGCCCGGGCCGAAATGTCCACCCGCGGACGGCGGCCCTGGGCGCGGTACTTGATGGCGTTGCCGACCAGGTTCTGGAACAGCACCACCAGATAGGCATCATCGACGCGAACCACCGGCAGCGTGCCCTGCACCACCACCTCGGCATCCGCTTCGGCGATGGCGGCGCCAAGGTTGTCCAGCGCCGCCCGCAACGCGGCGCCGGCCGGCACGTCCTGCGGCTCGTGGGGGGTGTTGGAGATGCGGGCGTAGCCCAGCAGGTCCTGCACCAGCTGCGCCATGCGCTGGGCGTTCTCGACGATGAAGCCGATGAAGTCGTCGGCATCGGCATCGAGGCGGCCGCGGTAGCGCCGATGCAGCAGCTGGGCATAGCTGGCGACGTTGCGCAGCGGCGTCTGCAGGTCGTGCGAGGCAAGGTAGGCGAAACGCTCGAGGTCGGCATTGGAGCGCCGCAATTCGGCGTTCAGGGCCTGCAGTTCCACGGTATTGCGCCGCAGATCGGCTTCGGCCCGCCGCTGGCGGATGAGCAACGCCGCCGTGCCGAAGGCCACCACCGCCATGGCCGGCAAGGCCAGCACCACCATCACCCGCGTCAAGCCGAAGTGACCGCGCGACGCCCAGCCGCCCCGGGGGATGGCGGCCAGCCGCCAGGTGCCCTGGGTCAGCTCGACATCGGTCTCGACCGGACTGGCGGAGAACACCGCCGGATTGCCGTGGATCATGTCTCCCGCCGCGCCCAGCCCGTCGCGGCCGCGGATGGCGACCTCCAGCGGCAGGTCGGGATCGTCCAGCCCCACCGCCGAGAAGGTGCGGGGGACGTCAAGCACCACGTTGGCCATGCCGAAGAAGCGCTCGCCGCCGCCCTCGTCGCTCAGGAACACCGGCGTCCTCAGGATCAGCCCGGTACCGCCCTGGATCAGCGGCACCGGCCCCTGCAGCAGCGATATCCGCCCCTCGATGGCCTTCAGCACCGACGCGTACTGCACCGGCACCGAGCGGAAATCCACCCCCACCACCGACTCGTTGCCGGCCACCGGATAGGTCATGGCGATCACCAGGCCGCGGCTGACGATCATGTTGCGGACGTTGGTGTGGTCCTTCATCAGCACTTCGGCGACGACGTGGAAGTCGCGCTCGGAGATGTCGCCATGGGCGACGATGTGGGCGACCACCCCCCGGGCCCGCAGCAGCGGCGCGTTGAGGCGGTATTCCAGCCGGGCGCGCAGGGTCGAGAGCTGGGCGGCGACATCGGCGCGGGCCGCCTCGAGCTGGCGTTCGCGGTCGAACCGGTCAAGCAGGAACAGCAGGCCGCCGACCATGGCGGTGACCACCGCCGCCACCAGGAACGGTTGCCAGCTGCGTCCGATCCTCCGACCGGGTGTTTCGACGTCCACGCCGCCATCCTCCGCGACCGGCCGCCCCCCAGCCTTCGCTCTGCCAGCAGGATAACCCCGTCGTATAGGACAGCAAAGCCCGGAATGTGAAACCCACGGTGGTCAGAACATCACCGTCGCCGCCACCAGCCAGTCGGGCATGATCGCCACCAGCGCGGTCTCCAGCGCTTTGTCGGCGCCGCTCAGCACCAGCAGGCCGACCGCCAGCAGGACACCGCCCAGCACCGGCTTGCCCCGCTGCGCCAGGCGCCCCAGCGCCTGCTTCCACGACGACAGGCCATAGGCCAGGGCCAGCACCGGACTGGCGGCGCCGGCGGCGAACACCGCCATCACCAGCCCGGCCTCGGCAAGGGTGTCGCGGCTGCCGGCCAGGCCAACCGCGGCGCCGAGGGTCGGCCCGGTGCAGGGCGACCACACAGCCCCCAGCAGCAGCCCCAGCAGGAACTGGCCGGCCAGACCGTCGCCCGACACCCGCGACAGCAGGGTGCCGCCGCCGCCGGCCAGCGGCGCGGCGATGGCGGCGAAGCCGCGCGACAGGGCCGGCACCAGCAGCACCAGCCCGAACCCCGCCATCACCAGGGCGGCCGCCTGGCGCACCGCGGTCTGGTCGAGGCCGAAGGCCAACCCCGCCCCGGCCAGCAGCATCCCCAGAAGGGTGAACGACACCGCCAGGCCGCCGGCCAGCGCCAGCGGACCGAGGCGGTGGCGCTGCAGGGCGCTCGCCAGCAGCACCGGAATGAGCGGCAGGACGCAAGGGGACAGCGTCGAGAATGCCCCGGCAAGGTAACCGGCGAGCAGCGTGCCCATGGCGCGTTCCTATATCCTGCCCATGGCGCGGTCCTACATCTTCTTGTCCATCATGGGCTTGTCCATCATCGGCTTGTCCATGCCCATGGGCTTTTCCATGGGCTTGTCCATCATCATCGCCGCCTTCGGCACCATGGCGCGGATCTTGGCGGGGTCGGTGACACCGGTGGAGCGGGAGGTCTCGGTCTTGCCCGAGAAGGCGATCAGGGTGCTCTGGCTGCTGACCTTCAGCTCCTTCACCACGTCCTTCTGACCATCGAAATCGACGCGGAAGACCTTGAGCGCGTGGTTTTCCTTCTCCAGCATGCCCACAATCGGCTCCTGCGCCTTGCAGGTCGGGCACCACGGCGCGTGGATGTGCAGCAGGATCGGCGCCCCCGCCTCCTGCGCCTGCATGAAGGCCTGCTTGTCGAAGGGCTGGGCGGCCAGGGACGGACCGGCGACGGCGAAGACCGCGACAGCGAAAAGCATGGCGACGAAACGCTTCATGAAAACCTCCTGCTGCGATGGGCGGACCGGTTGATCCGGCCTGATGAAGGGAGGTTCGTCGGCTGACGCGCCGGGGTTACAGGATTTTTTCCAGGACTTGCGGCGAGCTTGCTCCCTCCCCCCTGGCGGGCGGAGCCCGCCTTCCGACAATGCGTGCTTCGCACGCGGGGGAGGGCTGGGGTAGGGGGGGAACCGCGTCGGCGTTGTCGCGGAACCTCACCCCACCCCAACCCCTCCCCATCAAGGGGAGGGGCGTTTTCTCAGATGCATTCCACCCGCTCCACCGTGCCGCCCGACAGCAGGAACAGCGCGTTCTGCGGGCTGTCCTGGGCGATGGCGGCATCGGAATCGGTGCCGGCGTAGAGGCCGCGCAGCACCTTGCCGGCGACGCCGTGGCTGACCACCACCAGCTTCTCGCCGGGCGTGCGTTCCGCCAGCCACGACGACAGCCGGGCCGACAGGTCGGCATGGGTCTCGCCGCCGGGGCAGCGGAAGTACCAGGTGTGGCGGCCGCTGCCGGCGGCCTCGTCGGGCGTCAGCTCGGCCTTGGTGCGGCCGGAAAAGGCGCCGGTGTCCACCTCCATCAGGCGGCGGTCGGTGGTGGCGGCCAGCGGGTCGAGGCCGGCGGTCTCGGCCAGGATGGCCAGGGTCTGGACGCAGCGCGCCAGCGGGCTGGAAACCAGCCGCCAGCCCTGCCCGTCCCCCACCAGCCGCGGCAGCACGCGGCCATAGGCGCGGGCCTGTTCGATGCCCTTGAGGGTCAGCGGCACGTCCAGATGCCCCTGGATCAGCCTGGCCCGGTTCCAGATGGTTTCACCGTGGCGGATGAGGATGATGGTCGGCATATTGGAGTCTTCGATAAAAGATTGATTAACCACAGAGACACAGAGACGCAGAGAAGGCACAGAGAAAAAGATTATCCTTCTCTGTGACTCCTCTGTGTCTCTGTGTCTCTGTGTTTCATCCCCCGCCGCCGCACGCGAAGGCGGGGACGACGGCGCTATTACCCCCGCAGCACCCCGCCGGTGGCCTTCACCACCGCGTCGACGATCTTGCGGCCCACCGCCTCGATCTCCTCGTCGGTCGGGGTCTTCTCGACCGGCTGCAGGGTGACGGTGACGGCCAGGGATTTCTTGCCCTCGCCGACGTTGGGACCCTCGTAGAGATCGAACACGGCGACATCGGCGACCAGCGCCTTGTCGGCGCCCCTGGCCGCCCGCACCACCGCATCGGCGGCGATCCCGGCATCCAGCACGAAGGCGAAGTCGCGTTCGAGGGGCTGCAGGGCCGAAGCCTTCAGCAGCGGCCTGGCCTTGGTGGCCTTGGCCTTCTGGGGGGGAAGCGCCTCCAGGAACAGCTCGAAACCGGCCAGGGCGCCCTTGATGCCCAGGGCCGCCAGCACGCCCGGATGCAGCTCGCCGAACCAGCCCACCGGCTTGTTGCCCAGCTTCAGGCAGCCCGAGCGCCCCGGGTGGTACCAGGACGGCGCCTCGGCGGCGACCTGGAAGGACTCGGGGTTGGCGCCGGTGGCGGCGATGGCCGCCAGCAGGTCGGCCTTGGCGTCGAAGGCATCCACCGCGCGGGTCTTCTCGGCCCAATGGCGCGGCACCGCGCGGCCGGCACGCAATCCGGCCGCCACCGCCCGCTGCTGCCCCGGCTCCGGCCCATCGAATTGCGGCCCGATCTCGAACAGGCCGAGATCCTTGAAGCCGCGATCGGCGTTGCGGCCCACCGCCGCCACCAGATTGGGCAGCACCGAGGGACGCATGCAGTCCAGGTCGGAGGAGATCGGGTTGGCCAGATGCATCTCGGGCGCACCGCCGCCGAACAGCTTGGCCTGTGCCGAGGGCAGGAACGACCACGTCACCGTCTCCACCAGGCCGCGCGCCGCCAATTGCCGGCGCACCCAGGCGGCGCGGCGCTGGCCGGGGGTGAGCAGCGGCTTGGGCATGCTGGGCCGCGGCAGCGGCACCGCCGGCAGCTGGTCGTAGCCGTTGACGCGGATCACCTCTTCCACCAGATCGTGCTCGGCGGCGATGTCGGCGCGCCACGAGGGCGGCACCACCAGCAGGCCGTCATCATGCTCGGCGACGGTGCAGCCCAGCCCGCGCAGGATGTCCTCCTGGCGCTCCTTCGCGACATCGACGCCGCCCAGGGCGCCGACCCGCTCGGGGCGCAGCACGATGGAGGTGCGCCAATCGGGTTCCTCGCCGGCGATCACCAGGTCCGAGGCCTCGCCGCCGCACAAATCCAGGATCATGCGGGTGGCGATCTCGGCGCCGTCACGCACGAAGGCGGGGTCGATGCCGCGCTCGAAGCGGAAGCGGGCGTCGGACAGCACGTCCAGCCTGCGCCCGGTGGCGGCGGTGCGGATGGGATCGAACCAGGCCGCTTCCAGGAACAATTCGGTGGTCGCCTCGGTGCAGCCGGAAGGCTCGCCGCCGATGATGCCGGCCAGGGCTTCCGGCCCGGCCTCGTCGGCGATCACCGTCATGGTGGGCTCGAGCGCATAGGTCTTGCCGTTCAGCGCCGCCAGGGTCTCGTCCGGCCGCGCCAGGCGGGCGCGAATGTCGCCCTTGACCTTGGCCGCGTCGAAGACGTGCAGCGGCCGGGCGAGGTCGTGGGTGATGTAGTTGGTGATGTCCACCAGCGCCGAGATGGGGCGCAGGCCGATGGCGGTGAGGCGGTCCTTCAGCCAGGCCGGCGATTCGCCGTTCTTCACGCCCTTGATCAGGCGGCCGACGAAATAGGGGCAGGCCGAGGCGGAGGCGTGGTCGAAATCCAGCTTCACCGCGATGGGGCTCTTGAAGGTGCCGGGCACCGGTGAGACGTCCAGCGGCTTGAGCCGGCCCAGCCCCGAGGCGGCAAGGTCGCGGGCGATGCCGCGCACGCCCAGGCAATCGGCGCGGTTGGGGGTGATGGAGATCTCGATCATGGGATCGACGCTCATCACCTGGGCCAGCGGGGTGCCGACGGGGACGCCGGGTTCCAGCTCGGCGATGCCCTCGTGGTCCTCGCCCAGCTTGAGTTCCCGCCACGAGCACATCATGCCCTGGCTTTCCACGTCGCGGACCTTGCCCTTCTTCAGCGGCTCGCCGGTGACCGGAATGACGGTGCCGGGCTGGGCCAGGATGACCTTGAGGCCGGCCCGCGCATTGGGGGCGCCGCACACCACCTGGATGATTCCGGCGCCGCTATCGACCTTGCACACCCGCAGGCGATCGGCGTTGGGGTGCTTCTCGGCCTCCAGCACGTGGCCGACGACGAAGCCGGAAAGGCTGGCGGCGGGATCGACGATCTGCTCGACCTCGAGGCCGAGCATGGTCAGGCGGGCTTCCAGCTCGGCCAGGGTGGCGTCGAAGTCCAGATGCTCCTTCAGCCAGGACAGGGTGAACTTCATCGGGTCAGCCCTCCGGACAGGGTCGGCACGTCAAGGGGCAGGAAGCCGTAATGCTTCAGCCACCTGAGGTCGGATTCGAAGAAGGTGCGCAGATCCGGGATGCCGTATTTCAGCATGGCCATGCGCTCGACGCCCATGCCGAAGGCGAAGCCCTGGTACTCGTCGGGGTCGATGCCGCAGGCCCTGAGCACGTTGGGATGGACCATGCCGGACCCGCCGATCTCCAGCCAGCCCTTGCCGGGACCGATCTTCAGCTCGCCGCCCTCGCGCGAGCAGCCGATATCGACCTCGGCCGAGGGTTCGGTGAAGGGGAAGAAGCTGGGGCGGAAGCGCACCGGCACCTCGTCCACCTCGAAGAAGGTGGTGACGAACTCCATCAGGCAGCCCTTGAGGTGGCCCATATGGGTGGTCCGGTCGATCACCAGCCCCTCGATCTGATGGAACATCGGGGTGTGCGTCATGTCGGAATCGCAGCGATAGGTGCGGCCCGGGGCGATGATGCGGATGGGCGGCGCGGTGTTCAGCATGGTGCGGATCTGCACCGGGCTGGTATGGGTGCGCAGCAGATGGCGCGAGCCGTCGGGGCGCTCGCCGAAATAGAAGGTGTCGTGCATCTGCCGGGCGGGGTGCTCGGCCGGGATGTTGAGCGCGGTGAAATTGTGGAAGTCGTCCTCGATGTCGGGACCTTCCGCCACCTCGAAGCCCATCTGGGCGAAGATGGCGGTCATCTCCTCCATCACCTGGGCGATGGGGTGGACGCGGCCGGTGGTCTCGGGGCGCACCGGCAGGGTGACGTCGATGCGCTCGCGGGCCAGGCGCTGGTCCAGGGCCTTGGCCTCCAGCGCCGCCTTGGCGCTCGCGATGGCCTCGGCGACCTCGTCCTTCAGGCGGTTGAGCTCGGCCCCGGCGGTCTTGCGCGCTTCCGCGTCCATCCTGCCCAGGGTGGCCATCAGGGCCGAGATGCTGCCCTTCTTGCCCAGCGCGGCGACGCGGGCCGCCTCGAGGGCGTCGAGATCGGCGGCGGCGGCCACGGCGGCCAGCGCCTCGGCGCGGATTTTGTCTAGGTCTTGCATTGCCTCTTCCCCGTTGAACCCATCACCCCATCATCGAGCGACTTTTCCGTAGCCTCATCCTGAGGAGCGTCCCGTCACGGGCGCGTCTCGAAGGACGAGGCGGGCCAAGATCCTGCGCCCCACGAACTTGCCACGGGCATCGCCCTTCGAGACGCCCCTTCGGGGCTCCTCAGGGTGAGGCCCGAATGAAAGGGCGGAACGGTGCCGACACGACAAGGGGGCTGCCTTGCGGGCAGCCCCCTCCGTAAAAGCCGAATACCTGGAACCAGCCTTACTGGAGGGCCGCCTGGGCCTTGCCGACCAGCGCCTTGAAGGCTTCCGGCTCGCGGGCGGCGATGTCCGCCAGGACCTTGCGGTCGAGCGCGATGCCGGCCTTCTTCAGGCCGTCCATGAAGCGGGAATAGGGCATGCCGTGCTGGCGGGTGCCGGCGTTGATGCGCTGGATCCACAGGGCGCGGAAGTTGCGCTTCTTGGCGCGGCGGTCGCGGTAGGCATAGCGCAGCGCCTTTTCGACCTTCTCGATCGCCACCCGGAAGCAGGTGGAGGCGCGGCCGCGATAGCCCTTGGCCAGCTTGAGAATCTTCTTGTGACGGGCGTGGGTGGTGACGCCCCGCTTGACGTGCGCCATCTTACTTGTCTCCGTACGGCAGGTAGTACTGCTTCACCTTCTCACCGTCAGCCTTGAACAGGATGAAGGTGCCGCGGGCCTGACGCTTCATGTCGTTGGGCTTCGCGGTGAGGCAGTGGCGCTTGTTGGCCACGTTCCCCTTGACCTTGCCGGAGGCAGTGAGCTTGAACCGCTTCTTGGCGGCGCTCTTGGTCTTCATCTTGGGCATTTTCGCAAGTCCTTGTGGAAGAAATGATGCGATCCATGAGCGGCCGGGCATGCCCTTGTCTCAGGCCCGGGCGCGCTCGAGGGAAGCGAGGCTTATACCGGTTCCCGGCAGCCTTTGCAAGCGCGGCGCAGGAAGTCGGCCAGCACCCGGAATTCGGCCTTGCGCGGCGAGCTGGGCCGCCAGGCGCAGCCGATGGTGCGGCTGCCGCCATCGGCCAGCGTCCGGGTCACCACGCCGGTGCCGGCCAGGATGTTGGTGGCCACCGCCATGCCGGGCAGCAGGGTGACGCCCAGGCCGTTGGCCACCATCTGCACCAGGGTCGGCAGGCTGGTGGCCAGGATGCCCTCGCCCCTGGACGGCCCCGGCAGGCTGCAGGCGGCCAAAGCGTGCTCGCGCAGGCAATGGCCCTCCTCCAGCAGCAGCAGGTCGGCATCCGCCAGATCGGCGCCCGAGATGCTGTCGCGCGCCGCCAGCGGATGGCCGGGCGGGCAGGCGAAGACGAACGGGTCCTCGCCGACCTCGACCGTCTCCAGCCCCGGCATCGGGTAGGGCAGCGCCAGCAGCGCCATGTCGAGGTCGCCGGTGCCCAGGCGCTCCAGGCAGCGGGCGGTCTGGTCCTCGCGCAAATAGAGGCGCAGCGCCGGATAGGTGCGGCGCAGCTCGGGCAGCACCCCGGGCAGCAGGTAGGGAGCGATGGTGGGAATGACGCCCAGCCGCAACGGCCCCGAGAGCGGCGCGCCCGAGGCGGCGGCCAGGTCGGCGATGTCCTCGGCCCCGCGCAGCACGGCGCAGGCGCGCTCCACCACCTCCTCGCCCAGTGGGGTCAGCATGACCTTGCGCTTGGTGCGCTCGACCAGCACCACGCCCAGCAACGTCTCCAGCTCCTGCAGCCCGGCCGACAGGGTCGACTGGGTCGCCAGGCAGGCCTCGGCGGCGCGGCCGAAATGGCGGTGCTCGGACAGGGCCACCAGATAGCGCAGCTGGCGCAGGGTGGGCAGGATCTTCATCAATCGCCCTCTTCGATTTGTCGCCTTTATTTTTTCACGACAACTCAATGAGTCAAGCGCCGCCCAGAAGGTCGCCGACTTCCCTGTTGCCAAGGCACCAAAGACCGGTATTAGTGCGCCATGACCTCGCTGCGCCTGCTCCGGCTCATCAAGCTCCTGTTCTCGGTCGCCCTGGCCGTCGGCTACGGCCTGTTCGTCTGGCGCGACCATGCCAGCGTGCGGGCCGAGGCCGAGAAGGGCCTGATGGAGATCGCCCGCCTGATGGAGGAGCATACCCGCGCCGCCCTGCTGGCCGGGTCGCTGCAATTGTCGCGCATCGCCGACCGCATCGGCGAGCGGCCGCTTGCCGACCTCGCCGAGTCCCGCGAGGACTGGGAGTCCATCAAGCGGTTGATCGCGGAAATCCCCAACAGCGATTCGGTGTGGATCGCCGACGAGAACGGCCAGCTGGCGCTGACCACCTTCAAGCCGGGGCGGGTCAGGCTGGACGTGTCGGACCGCGCCTACTTCACCGCCGCCCGCGACGGGGCGCGCGAATACGTCAGCCCGATGATCTGGGGCAAGGTCTACGGCGGCTACTACTTCGCCATGAGCCGCCGCCTGGAATATCCCGACGGCCGCTTCCGCGGGGTGGTCCAGGTGTCGCTGCGGACCGAGTACTTCACCGATTTCTACCGCACCCTGAGGCCCGAGGACGGCGCCACCTTCTCGATCTTCCGCGTCGAGGGCGACCAGGTGGCGCGCTACCCGCTGCCGCCCCCGGGGACCGAGAAGTTCGCCCCGCCGACGGAGCTGCTGGACGGCTACGTCAAGGCCGACAGCGGCAGCTTCGTCACCAATTCCCGCTTCGACGGCATCGAGCGCCTGTTCGTCTATCGCCAGGTCGCCGGACAGCCGCTGATCGTGGTGACCGGCCTGCCGAACAAGGTGATCTTCGCCGCCTGGCGCGAACGCGCGCTCAACACCGGGCTGTTCGCCGCGGCGGTGCTGGCCGGCGTCATGCTGACCCTGCGCCAGCTGTCGCAAAGCCTGGCGCGCGAGGCCGGCGAGCGCGCCCATGCCCAGGCGCTGCTGGCCGACAAGCAGGTGCTGTTCCAGGAAATCCACCACCGGGTGAAGAACAACCTGCAGATCGTGTCGAGCTTCCTGACCATGCAGGCGTTGCGCGCCGATCCCGCCACCGCGCGGGCCTTCGACGAGGCGCTGTCGCGCATCCGCTCCATGGGCCTGGTGCACCAGACCCTGTACGAGCAGCACGAGGCCTCCGAGGTCAGCATGGGCGACTACCTGCGGGCGCTGGCCGCCTCGGTGGGCGACAGCCACGGCGCAGCCGAGCGCGGCATCGCGGTGCGGGTCGACACCGACGGAACCCGCCTGCCGCTGGACCAGGCGGTGCCGCTGGCCCTGCTCGCCAACGAGGCGCTCAACAACGCGCTGAAGCACGCCTTCCCCGAGGGCGGCGGCGGCCACATCCACATCGGGCTGCACCGCGAGGGCGACACCATCCGCTTCGCCGTCGAGGACGACGGAATCGGCCTGGGCAGCGGCGCCAAGAGCACCGCCGGCAGCGGCCTCGGCCTGCCCATCCTGAAGGCGCTGGCCAAGCAGCTGGACGGCGAACTGGACTTCACCCGGCGCCAGCGCGGCACCCGCGTCGGAATCCTGTTTAAGGCCTAACCCGTCCTA
>NZ_CACVCG010000082.1 GCF_902729435.1 Magnetospirillum sp. UT-4 | reverse complement strand
ACGGGGAAGGCACGCGAAGAGGCGGGGACGGCCGGCCCTACCGCACCGGTGAACATCTGTCCCCCCGTCGAGGAGAGCCGCTGCAATGAATACCCTGATGCCTCGCGGCCCGCTGGCGCCGACCAATGAGAACTTCGCGCGCCATGCCATCGAACCCATGACCCGGTGGCTTATCCAGGCGGCGCTGAACCAGACGAAAGTCACCTATGGCATGGTCCAGAGGCGGCTCGGTGCCGAGTATGGCTTTTCGACCGGGTACCGCGCGACCCGCCTTGGTTGGCCGGCGGGGAAGTTGATGGAGGACATCCTTGGGGTGCGGGCGGATGCGCCGCTGTTGAACGTGCTTCTGGTGCGCCAGGATACGGACCTGCCGGGAGCCGGTGCCGGGCCATTTCTGGCGCACAGGTTCCGGCAACCGAAACTTCAGAAAAAGGAGGCATGGAAAAAGCCGCATTGGCGGGAATATTGCGAAACGGCGGCCCGCGAAGTGTATGCCTTCGCGGACTGGGGGACGGTCTACAGCAAGCTTTTCGGGCGCGACCTGGTCGAGGACGACGCCGACGCGTTGGGCGCGGAACAGGACGGCCTGGTCTTCGGCCGGGGCGGTGGCGAAGGGGCGCGTCACAAGGCGTTGCGCCTGTGGGTCCAGGCCAATCCCCACATCGTCTTTCCCCGGCTTGATGTGCGGCGCGCGGGAACGGAAGTCGTCCTGAAATCCGGCGACCGGGTGGACGTGGTCTACTTCGCACCGGACAGGACCGTCGCCATCGAGGTCAAGTCGCGCGATTCCAACCCCCTCGACCTGGAGCGCGGCCTGTACCAATGCCTGAAATACCGGACGATCCTGGAGGCGCAGGATATCTGCCGAAATCACCCGGTCGCGGCCTGCCTGGTCACCGAGATGCCCCTACCCGGCGATCTCGATATCCTGCGCAAGCGCCTGGGTGTCTCTCATCAAATCCACCGTGTCCGGCTGCGCACATAGGGGGCTAACGCGATAGGGACGGTGGCGGCGCGGCGGGCAGCACCTGGCCGAGGACACCGAGCAGCGCGTCTTCCGCCGGGGTGGGAGTCCGGTGGCCCCAGAATCCCGCTTCGGGCAGGTCGCCGCCGCAATAGCCGCCCGGGAACGCGGCATCGAGGGCGACGACGGCCGCGCCGATGCCGAAGAAATCCACCTCCGCCGGACACAGGATCAGGACGTTGGCGATGGCGCCATCGTCCGGGGCGATGCGGTCCATTACCGTGGCGGTGCGGTCATGGGGAAGGCGGACGACCAACAGGCGGCCGTCCAGGTGGCGTTCCGCCCGGGCCAGGGCGGCCAAGGCGTCCTCCTCCTCGGCGGCGGTGATGCCTTGGGCGCGGCGGTCGGCCTGGCGGATGGCGGCGATTTCGTCCGCCGTCGCGCCGATGGCGCGCATGGCACGGACATGGCCGCGATCATTGGCGGCAACCAGGGCGAGATGGCGGGTCCAGCGCTCCGGCGGCAGGCCGAGAAGGCGGAACACCTGTTCGAGGGCGGTCGGGGCATGGCGCCCGGCAGCCGGCCCGTGATGGTCGACCACCACCGCCGCCGGCGGCAACGGCCGATCTAGGGCGAGCTCGACCAGGACCGGCACCTGGCCGGGGCCCAGTCCGGCCAGTTCGGCGGCGTAGTCGGACAGGCGCGCCCCCCAGCCGAGCCCGCCATCGCGCACGGCGGCGAGACCAAGGGTGTCGGCAACCAGATCGCGGATGGTCGCCATCTCGAGATCGCGCCCGCCCAGGAAGAACACCAGATCGCCGTCTACCGCTTCCATCCCCGCCACGCCCACACCTTATTGACCAGCCAGGCCAGCAGGCCGAGCACCACCGCCGTTCCGGCCAAGGTTAGCAGGACGTCGGGGATGTCGGCGACGATCCATTTGGCCTCGTCCTTGCCCTTGATCAGGATGTTCATGCCGAGAAAACCGGTGGCGACGGCCGGAATGAGGCCGGTGACGGCGATGCGGTTCAGCCGCTCCGCCTCGTCGGCCCGCTTGCGTTCGGCGCGGCCGTCGAGAAAAGCGGCCAGGCCTTGGGCCTCGCGCATGACCGCGTCGTGCAACCCATCGACCCCCAGATGGCGGCGCCAGCGCGCGTGGATCTCGCGGGCCTGGACGTGGCCCGAGACCTGGGGGAACCATGTGCGGTGGGTGAAGGTGATGACGTCGGCCAGGATTTCCGCGGCCGGCTCGCGGTCGTCCATGCGTTCGACCGCGCGCGCCAGCCGATACGACAGGGTCAGCAGCGCGGCGGTCTGGACGTGGGCGATCAGGCCCATCTGGAAATAGTGGCGGCGGACGTGGTCGACGACCACGTTGGCGAAAAACGGATCGCCGCCATTGCCGATGGCGACGAAGCCGTGACCCGACATCAGATAGCGGGTGGTCTTGTCGTTGGCGGCAGGGTCCCAGAAGGCATCGTAGCAATAGGCGTCGTCGAAGGCGGAAGGAAAGCCGGCGCCATAGGGACGCGGGCTGTTCCCCGCATCGTCAAGCATGGCCAGCCGGACCCAATCGCCCTCGGTGATGGTGCCGGCATCGTCAATGGCCACGAAGGCGATCACCGGAATACGGTCGTCGACCACCTGAAGCCAGCGTGGCCCGTCGGTTCCGCCGTCGAAAACCAGAGGCGCCAGGATGTCGCGCCAGTGGCCGGCCACCGGCGGCTGGCCGCAGCATTCGATATGGGCGGTGCCGTCCGCCGGCGTCGGCATGCAATGCCACCGCTCGCCGCCGTCGCCGATCCATCCCACCATCCGCGGCGCCAGCCCGGCGCCCCCCTCATGCCAATAGGGCGGATAGGCGCGGCGGAACCTTTCCAGGATCACCTGGGCATGGGCCAGGCTCATGGGCTCTTCGGTCCCGGCGGCGGTCTCGATCATGGCCGGGCGGACAGCGCCCCGGCGGACCGAGCCGGCCGAGACCTCGAGCGCCAGGACCGCATTGCCGCTGTCCAGGACGTACAGATTGCAGCGATCGACCGCCAGCCGTACCCGGAACGGGCCGGTCACGTCGTTGCACAGGCACAATTCCACCGCGCGCAGGCCCAGGCGGCGGTACAGCCGCATCGGCGCCGCGTCGCCCTCGCCGTACAGGAACCGGCGGACGAACGGGTGGAAGTAGACGAATTCCTTGTATTCGGCCTCGGACGTCGTCGCCCCGCCGGGGGCGAGGTGACCCAGCAGCCGTTGGACCGGCTCCCACCGGCGGTCGGCGTCAAGGGCGCCGATGGTCGCGGCATGGCCCGCGGCGACCTCGCCCTTTCCCGCCCGGCAATCCAGGTCCAGCCGCAGCGGCCACACCAGGATCTCCCGGAACTCGCCGACGATGATGGCCGAAGCCCGCCGATCCGTCATCCCGCCCCCCGTTGCGCCGGCCACCGCCGCGAGAGTAGCGCCAGCCGGATTTCGCCGCAACGGGGCGCCGGGTCGGAATGGAAGTTCAGGGCCGTCGGTCAGGGCTAGTCTCAATCCGCTCCCATTCGCGGATGCGGCCCAGGCCCCAGATCACCTCCCTCCCGGCTGGTCTGACGGGTCTCAATCCGCTCCCATTCGCGGATGCGGCCTAGGCGCGGGACCGCGTGGCGAAGCTGCCCGGGCCGGATGTCTCAATCCGCTCCCATTCGCGGATGCGGCCTAGGCCGACGCGCGAGCCCTATTGGCTGGCGCTTGACGGGTCTCAATCCGCTCCCATTCGCGGATGCGGCCTAGGCCTGGCCGAAATGAACCTGGCTGCGAGCCGAGCGTCTCAATCCGCTCCCATTCGCGGATGCGGCCTAGGCGCGGTCGCCGAGGGGGTGCAGCCCTGGGCCGATGTCTCAATCCGCTCCCATTCGCGGATGCGGCCTAGGCCTGCTGGACGCACTGATTGCTCAGCACCACGAGTCTCAATCCGCTCCCATTCGCGGATGCGGCCTAGGCTCCCCCCGTTGGAGGCTGCTGTCAAGGCTGTTGAAAGAGGGACGGTTTCCACCTGGTCTGTGGACAGTTCCTGAGAATTCCGGCGCGCAAACGCATCGTTCCGCAAAAAGTGACAAATACAGTTTAGAATTCAACATGGTACAAAAATTCCACGGGGTTCTGACGGGTGAGGCCGCCCGGGGGGCGTCGCCAACCCTCCTACCGCCGCCGCCCTTGAGGAGGCGGCGGGCGGGTGGTTCGGGGGGCGGCGGATTCGGGACAAGCCGGCAGCAGGCGCGGGTGGGCATAGGCGGGACAGGGAGGGGTGTCTCCGGTCAGGGGCTTGACCGCCTTCTTCAGTTTGGCGAACGGTCCCGGCCCGGTCATGTATTCGAGATCGGCGGCCTCGCCGGGCCGGCAGGCGGCCAGGAAGTCGCGGATGGTGGCGCTCCGCCTCCAGGCGGTGCCGCCCATGCGGGTCTCGAAGGCGGCGAGGAACGGGCCCGGATCGTCGATGGTCACGGTCTTGGCGCCGGGGGCGTTGGGGCGCAGCGCCAGGGCCAGCCGTTCGACGCGGATCTGGCCGGCGCCGAAGGCCTTGGCACGGCCCAGCATGTGGCGATGGGCGGCGGGGTCGCCGCCATGGGTCAGAACCCACAGCACGGCGCCGATTTCCGATTCGGTGACGTTGTGCAGGCGGATGGTGCTGCGGAATTCCATCTCGCCGCCATCCGCCGCCACCAGGAAACGAAGGCTGGTCCGGATGCGGTCGTTCTCGCGGTTATCGCTGTTCATTTGGCCGCCCAGCCGCGCCCTGATGTCGGCCCAGGCATCGTTGGCGGTGGTTCCGGGGCGGTAGCGCGGCAGGTAGCGCTTGCGGCCGGCCAGGGTCACGTCCCCGGCGCTGTAATCCTTGATCCCTCCGGCCAGGTAGAACGGCGCGAACGACGCCCTTGGCCCCATCATCACCGTCGGCGTCGCCTCGGCCTGGGGCACGACCGGGGTGACGAAGGTGGCGAACGAGAAGGCCAGCTTGCCCTTGCGGGCCAGCGCCGCCGGCTTGGCGCCGGGCCCGGCATGGGTGAAGCCGTCGCCCTCGAGGACATAGCCGAACAGGTTCTCGACCAGGTCGATCTTGTCGGCACTGCCATCGGTGGCGACCGGACGGGTGCGGTGGCAGGCGATCCGTTCGGCGATGTCGGCGACCGAGTGCTTGTGCGGTACCTTGAACAGGCGGGTCAGCCCGAAGGCGAAATCGTCGGCGTTGGGCGTGCCGACATGGAACACCGGCACCCGGCCGCCCTGTTCGACAATCCGCTCCAGCACCTTCCACGATCCGTCGGCGACCAGCTTGTTGCGGGCGGGCTTGCAGTTGAGGCGGCGAAAGGTCGCCCAGGCCTTGGCGGTCAATTCGACGACCTCCGCCTGCTCGGAGTGGAACACGTACTCGACCTTCTTGCCCGATGCCCGCCAGGCCGCTTCCGATGGCGGCTCCTTGCCCGGCGGCACCCGGTCCGAGAACACCAGCGCGCCGCTGATCGGGCCGTTGGCATCGATGGTCAGCACCTGCTTGCCGTTGTGCTCCCCGCCCGGCGAAAACCGCTTGGTGATGCCGAAATCGATCACCTTTCCGCGCGCCATGCCGGCGCTGGCGTATTTGTCGCCAAGCTTCCAGCCGACCCAGTCCCACGGGGCGGCAGGGCCCAGGAAGGGCAGGTCGGCGATCATCGCCTGCGCCCATGCGCAGGGGACGATCTCGTAGCCGCTGTGGTCGGGATCGCTGGGGCCGCCGGCCCGCTTGCGCAGCCATCCGGCCCCGACTTCGTCCACCTTCGAGACCGGAAAGCCGTCGCCCTTGTATTCGGGGTGCTCGAAATCGCGCAGGCCGTAGCGGTGATGGCCGTTGATGCGCGACAGCCGGGCGAAGGCCACCGATTCCATGGCGTTGCGCAGCATGCCGCGCAGGCTGGAGCCAGGCACCGTCCACTCGCCGGCCAGACGCATGGGACCGACGACGTCGCCGTTGCGACCCTCGGCGGCGCCGATCAGCAGCGGCGTTTCCGCCACCCAGGTAACCTCGATGGCGCCGCAATAGCCGTCGGGGATGGGTTTGTGACGCGGGCCGCCCTCGGCCGGGGTGGCGTATTCGACCCGGTCGTTGAGGGCGACGAAGCGGAACGGCGCCTTGCATTGGTCGGCCGAGCAATCCCGCTTGGCCGGACGTTCGTTGACTTGCGCCCGCTGCCGCGCGGCGGATGCCGGGTTGACCACCGCGAAGGCGGCGCGGATCGCTTCCTCCTCCTCGCCCTCTTCCAGCATGGTCTCGACGACGAAGTTCAGATCGGTGTTCTTCCGCATGGCGCGGATACGCTCGACCAGATCGCGATCAGCCATGGCCCGCCTCCTCGTCGGTCACCGTGAACCAGCCGAAACCCTTGTTGACGCCATGGCCCAGCATCAGCCCGTCGTCCTTGATGTCGTCGAGCAGCCGGGCCAGGAACGCCCGGTCGTCGTCGTTGCCGCGCCGGTCCAGCCGCAGGCCGACGCGGTATGCGCAGCCGGCGAAGGCCTGGGTGGTGAACAGGGCGCCGTCGAGCGGCGCCATGGAGAACTGGTCGAGGGCGACGGTGGTGATCTCGACCCGCTCGCCGGCCTTCAGGCAGGTGATCGCCTCGATGCCCAGCACGCCGCGGAAGCCGTTGACGCCGAACAGGCGCTCGGTGGCGGTCAGGGTCTTGCCGCCACTGCCGTACACCTTGTCGCGATCATCGACGGCGCCGGTCTCGATGGCCTCGAGCCAGGCGGCCCGCTCGCGCAGGGCGCCGGTCAGGGCGCTGCCGGCCAGCACCGGCCGCCCCTGGCGGTCGAGCAGGGGCGACAGCGGTATCGGGTCGTCGCCCTCCTGGCGGACCCGGCCGCGTTGCCGCGTCGATGAATCCAGCGAAAGGTACGGGCCGCGGCAGCTCAGGCGCAGCACGGCATCGGCCGGCCGGGGGGCGGCGGCGGCGGCAATCAACTCGGGGCGGTCCAGCGAGACCAGCCGCAACCGCCCGAACCCACACCACCTTGCCGCCAACCGGGGCCTCGGCGGCCTGCTGGCCGGCGCGATCGACCGCCTTCTGGTCCTCGCAATCGAGCAGGGCGCCGAGCTGGTTGCCGACGAAGGCGCCGGCGGCGGCGCCGAGCAGCGCGCTGCCGAACTTGCCCTGGCCCTTGCCGAACAGCAGGCCGCCGGCGACGCCGCCGACCACGGCTCCGATGGCGGTGCCGCCGACCTTGCAATCGGTGTCGAAGGCCGTCTCGGCGGTCTTGCACCCGGTCAGCGTCAGCATGGCGCAAAGCGCTACCGTCAGTGTCTCCGTTCCAATTCCACTCACCTGCGCCTCCGCAGCCATAAGGTCAATTCGACCTATTATGCCGATTCGGCCTATCCCGCTCAACACCGGAGGTGTCGAGTGGGCCAGAAGGACAAGTTCGACCCGCTCTATCGAGCGCTCGTCGATGGCTTGATAAACGCGAGGAAAGCGCGCGGCCTGACCCAGGCCGACGTGGCGGCGCGCATGGGCACCGACCAGTCGCACATCTCCAAGTTCGAGCGCTACGAGCGCCGCTTGGACGTGGTCGACTTCATCCGCTATTGCCGCGCCATCGAGGCCGACGCCCCGGACGTCCTGCGCCATCTCATCGACGACAGGAACGATCTGTCCTAGCCGACCAGGCTTCTGGCTCCCTCTTCCCCGACCCTGCGGCAACCGGGGCGTGTCTCCCGGCCGGAATGGGCTTGCATTTCCCGGTGCGCGGCCCATTGTTGTGAGGATCGCTCACGGGATGACGCATCCATGGACAAGACCCAGCGCCAGGCCATCAAGACCGCCATCGAGACCTTCACCGTCCGCGCCACCAAGACGGGCGCCATTGCCCGCGAAACGCTGGTCAAGGAGGGCATCTACCTCACGAGCGGCAAGCTGGCCCCCGAATATCAGCCCAAGCCGGCGCGCAAGACCGCCTGACGCAGGCATCGGTGGCCCGCCTCCACACCTCCTTTGTCCTCGGATATCATGGCTGCGACCGCGCTGTCGGCGAGCGGGTGCTGGCCGGGGAATTGTCCCTGGCCCACAGCGAGCGGGACTACGACTGGCTCGGACCCGGCGTCTATTTCTGGGAAGCGGATCCGCGGCGGGCGCTCGAATGGGCCACCGATCGCAAGGCCAAGGGCGATTACGCCGACCCCTTCGTCATCGGCGCCGCCATCGACCTCGGCAACTGCCTCGACCTGATGGCCCGCGACAACCTTGACCTTCTCGCCGGCGCCTATGCGTCGCTGAAAAAGCTGCACGACGAGGGCGCGCTGGAGGCGATGCCGAGCAACGTCCTCGGCCCGGACAAGCTGCTGCGTTACCTTGACTGCGCGGTGATCCGCCACTTGCACTACATCGTGGCCGAAACCGGCCTGCCGCCCTTCGACACCGTGCGCGGCCTGTTCACCGAAGGCGAACCGGTGTTCCCCGGCAGCGGCTTCACCCGCAAGACCCACGTCCAGATCGCCGTCCGCACCACGGAGAGCATCAAGGGCTTCTTCCGCGTGCCGCAGGCGGCGTTCGAGGAGTAGCGACCTCAACAGTCCCACCACCTGGAGGGCACGGGCGACGGTCGGGCCGTCATCGCCTGCGGCCGTGGTCGTGATCTCGCCCATACCCCTGCATTCCCCGCGGCATTACGCCCGCTGACACGGCGTTTTCGCCGCTTGTCACGGCCGGGGCGGGCGAAGTCACAGCAGTTTCCCTCCCAGTCACGCCATTTCCAGGCACAGTCACATCCCATTCCGCCGGGATTCGCGCAAAATCACAGGACGGCGGAGTTGGGGGCGAGGGAATCCAAGGCGTTCACGTCGCCTATTCGATTAGCAGGAATAGCAAAACGTAACACAGACATCGTGCGTTCCCGCCGTTAAGCTCGCCAATGCGGGGGAAGAGATGATCGAGGACGACGACGAGCTTTGGCGGACGAAGATGGGGCGGGTGTCCGAGTGGGACGCCCGCATCGCCGAGCGGCTGTTCCGTCTACGGAGGCGTCGGCAGGCCTCTTCGTTGAGCCCGCGGGCCTTCGCCTGGCGGACCCGCCATGCCGACCGCTCGTGGCGGCTGAATGACGGGCCGCAGGTGGTGGTCAAGGCCGCCGGGTCCCGCAAGAGCCGTTCGGGCGTCTACGCCTGTGTCCGCTACGTCGCCCGCCTGCGCACAGGGGATGACACGCCGGCCCGCACCTTCGACCAATTCGGCCGCGAGCTTTCGCCTGAGCAGGTGATGCGGGCGGTGAAGGCCTGGGACCTGGAGGCCGATGGCGACAACCTCTCGGCTGCGGCGCGGCGGGGCGGCGCGGAGGGACTTGGCGAGCGGCGACGCCTGCGCAACGTGCAGGCCTGGCACTTCGTGTTGTCCGTCGTGGCCGACAAGGCCGACGCGGAAGCGCTGCTGCGCGCCGCCGCCGCGACCGTCGATGCGGCCTTCGCCCGCGTCGGTCACCGCGCCATCTGGGCGCTCCACACCGACTGCCCCGGGCGTCCGCATGTTCACGTGGTGGTGAAGGCGGTGTCCGAGTTTGGTGGCCGCCTGCGCTGCGACATCCACGGCGACCTGTTCGACAATCTGCGGTGCGAGTTCGCCGCCGCCCTGTCTCTGGCCGGCTTGCGCTTCCAGGCGGCGCGGCGGGAGGACCGCGCGGATGTGCGGGTGCTGATCGTGACCGGCCAGGAGCGGCTGCGGCCTGTCTGGCACGGCCGGGGCGACGGCGACCTGGTGCGCCGCGCGCCGGCGTGGTTCGGCCGCTTCGGGGTCGAGTACGTCGAGCGGCTGAAGGGCGTCGCCGAAGAAGTCCCGCAAAAGCCGCGGTGGTGGCAGGTGTGGCGCCGCGAGCCCAAACCCGCGCCTCAGCCGCGCATTCCACCCGCTTACGCCGAAGCCTTTGCCGAATGCTCGAGCCTTTACCGTGATCCCGCCCGTGCGCTGGGGGCGTGGCAATGGCTGGCGGTGGAGGGCGCCCGCATGCGCCCCAGCGGCGAGGCGGTCTTTCCCAATCGCCGGCTGGCCGAATGGTACGCAACCCATCGCCCGGAATACTTCGGCGCCCTCCTGCCTGGAGCGAAGCCGGGCAAAGCCCTGCGGGGAGTATTACGGGCCGCGCGGCTGCCGATACCGGCACCGGCCCCAATGCCTCGGATCGAGCCGGCGGTGGTGCAGGACGTCACCCAGCTGCGATGGCGTCGGCAGGTTGACCGGGACCGCAAGGGGGTGGTGCGCAGCCTGGAGCGGCTGGCGGCGATCGCCCTGCAGCGGTTCGACGACGAGGGGATGGCCGAACGCCTGTTGCGGCGCCTGGATGCCGATCTGTCCTTGCCCATCGGGGCGGCACCACCCAGGGAGGCGGATGCACGCCCCATGGTGGAACGGCCTACGCCGGCCCGGACGGCACCATCACGACCGCTTCCGGCACGGCCCGAGGACCGGCCGGCACCCGAGCCGGCACCGGCATCCGCGGCGCCGTCCCGCCCGGCCCCTCAGCCCACTGTCCGGCGGGTACGCCGGGGCTCGATGGAGCGCTAATTTGTTTTCCCGTTCAGCAATTCCCTGAGTTGGGTGATTTGGCGGCGCAGATCTTCGAGCACCTCCTCGGGCTGCTTCCCTTCCAGCAGGCAACGATGGAGGGCTCCGGCAATCCGATCCAATTGGGTGGCACTCTCCTTAAGTCCGGGGCTAGGTACCCACAAGGCAGAGGCGGCAGGGTTGGTGATTGCCGCTTCGAGTATAGACCTGACTCCCTGGCTCACGGTACGCGCCCCAAGCAGGGGCAGACAATGGCGCAGGCGCTGCTTCAGTTCAGCAGCGCAGCGGAACTGCACGGTTTCGGTCTTGATTGGCATGCATCCCCCTGTCTCGCTGGAAAGGCCAGCAAGTGAAATGCGAGGTTTGACATCGAACAATACGGAGAGGTCGTGCCCCGGGGGCGTCGGCGGCTATCCGCCGCCGGCAAATGGACAACCAAGACAGCTTTGGCTCTCGACGCCGTAGAATCGGCGAACCCAGCCGCAATCCCGGAGGACGCGTACCCCTCGGCCACCCGGCAGCGTGGTGCGTGGCGGACCCGCGCCGGTGGACCAAATACGGTACAAGGTCGGCCGCGGCAGGCTCGCAAGTGCGACAAAGTCGCGGATGGATGTGACTGGCGGCAATTGGCAATGGGGCATGGCGGGCGGACCTGACTGCTGATTGGCGATAATGTCCTGCGGCCAACCATCAGCGTCAAGTCAATAATAGTCCTCAACGCAGGCGTATTCACAAGTATAGAAAGGCCAATGTTCAAAAATCGAGAAGTTTTCTTCGGATTTTTTGCGCTTCTCGACCGCAAGTCGTTGATGTCTCTACCACGCAATTTTCTTATGACGACCTGTGAGTCAAATCCACACCCATACTTCAGGCATATTCACGTAAGCAGCAACCCAAGCCTCGGAAACCCCTTCCGGATCGTCTCTGCCACATAGGACGGCGCCAAATGGGCGTAGTGCTTCTCAACCATTCTCGTATCGCTATGTCCAAGCTGAGCAGCAATCACCACCAACGGCGTGCCGCGCATCGCCAGGTGCGATGCGTGGGTGTGGCGCAAGGCGTGGAAGGTGACCGACGGGACGATGCCGGCCGCAGCGCATGCGTCGCGGAGCGGGCGGCATTGATGAGACTTGCCCCAGGCGCCCCCGCCTGGCTTGGTGAACAGCAGGTCACCGTGGGCCTTGTCGGATACGGCCTTGGCGAAAAAGTCCTGCCCCTCCTCGGTCAGAACGACATGGCGCGACTTGCCGGATTTGGCCTCGGCGACCAGCAGCGTGCCAGAGTCTGCGTTGACGTCCCCGACACGCAGGCGGACGAGCTCGCTGTATCTACACCCGGTGAGAATGGCCGCCTGCACCAGCAGCCGGAACTCCGGGTCGCAGGCTTCGGCCAAGGCCCGGCACTGCCCTTCGGACAGGTAATGGACGCGGGCGGCATCGACGGCGCGAAAGGGCTTGACCCGCCGCCAGCAATCATCGCTGGCGATGCGCCCCTCGGCATAGGCATGGTTCAGTGCGGCCTTGAGAACTGTCAGCACCCGGTTGGCCGAGCTGCGCCGCCGCCGCTTCTCCTCGTCGGTCCGGGGAGCGGGGCGAAACTTGGACGCCTTTCCCGGAGCCCGCCGCAGCCGGGCCGGTGCCGCCGCAAGCTTTTCATGAAACTCACGGATCTGCGCCGGTGTCAGGGCGGACACTTCCACCGACCCGAGTGCCGGCAGGATGTGCCCGTCGATGGTGAAGCGGGTCGCCTCCACGCTTTTGCGGTGGCTGCGATACCAGTCCAGATAGTCCCTCATCACATCGGCGACGGTGTAGCCCCGCGTCTGTGTCGCCGGCAGGCCGGCCAGACGGCGGGTCTGGGCCAGGAACCAATCCCGCGCCCGCTCCTGCGCCTGGCCGAACGAGAACACCGACAGCCCGTCGGCGTCCCGAATGTCGTCGGCGGCGCCGATGACCTGCTCGACATAGCGGCCGTTGCCCACGGATAGCCGGGCCCGCCACACCCCACCGCGCTCGCCCTTGCGATAGCCGATGTGGCAGCCGTTATCGATCACCCGCCAATAGGGCTTGTGGCAGACCTCCAGCCGCGCCCTCGCCGCCCGGGTCTCCAGCTTGCTGTCACGCACCGCGCGCCCCATCTCACTCTCCGGTCTTACCCAATTCGTACCTAAAATACGGTCGGAATCGGGCTGAGACAAGGGGAGATCGCAAAGCGCGTAAGCCCATAAAACTGTGTAATTTCATGTCGTCTCAGGCTGTCTCAGGCCATACACGTTATATCTC
Source organism: Magnetospirillum sp. UT-4 (assembly GCF_902729435.1). Classification (GTDB taxonomy): domain Bacteria; phylum Pseudomonadota; class Alphaproteobacteria; order Rhodospirillales; family Magnetospirillaceae; genus Magnetospirillum. Next base: position 1,188 of record NZ_CACVCG010000082.1, on the reverse strand, counting down.
TCTCACGGCGGCGACCGGGGTTCGAATCCCCGTGGGGACGCCAATTCTCTAAGGCGCTGATTTTCCTACAGAAATTCGCCTGTTGTCGACAGCCCTGTTGTCCATGATGTACAACATCAGACATGGGCAAGCGACCAATGCGCGAAACAGACTACCTATTCCAGCCCCGTGGCGAGGGCACCGGCTGGTGCTTTCGCATGGCGACCCCCAAGGTGCTCGTTGGGAAGGTCAATGCACGGCTTACAGCGAAGGCGCGAGAGCGCAACCCGGCTGCACCTGAGATCACCTACAAGTCCGAGATCAGGGAAGGACTGGACACCACCGACCGGGCACGGGCGCGGGAGAAGCGCGACGTAATCCTAGGCCAGATTAGGGCCGAAATGCTGGCGGTAGCGGCGAGCGATGCAAACGACTACGCCAAGGCAATGGAGCACGCGGCGGAACTGCGACGCATCACAGACCCGGAAGTGCGAGATGCGGTCATATCTGCGGAGATTGAACCGCACGCAGAACGCATCGAAGCGGCGGCAGGATTGAGGGCGGCAAAGGAATGGTATTCCGTTGCGACCGGGGAAGGCACGCCGCTATCTAAGGTGTATGAACGGTTCTTAGCTGAATACGCCAACAGCCGTTCAGTGAGCTACAGGAACAACCTTCGCACTGCGTATAATGAGTTCAGCACCAGCATATCGGGTGATAACAGACCAATCCACACGATAGGCCGAATGGAAGTTGGTGACTTCCTCAATGTGTTCTTGCGTGACAAGGACAATGGGCTGGCGACCATACGAAAGAAGGCGTCACAACTGGCGCAGATTTGGACATGGGCCAGAGGGCGCGGATATCTCGACAGGAAGGCCGATAACCCTTGGGAAGAACAGGCCCCGTCGAAGAAGGATGTGGAGGCCGACACTAGCCGTAACCGCCGCATCTACACCCCCGAGGAGGCCCGGAAGTTACTCGCTGAGGTACCAGCGGGGACGGCCCTTGGTGACGTTATACGGGTGGCCTTGTTGACGGGCGTGCGGCTGGAAGAGGTGGCGAGCCTCGACGCAGCCACAGTAGACCCGACCATGCAGGCGTACACCATTCCCGAGGGTAAGACGAAGAACGCCGTCCGGTTCATTCCGCTGGTAGGCATGGCTTGGGATGTCATCAAGGCGCGGCTGGACACGCATAAGGCCGGTC
>NZ_CACVCG010000081.1 GCF_902729435.1 Magnetospirillum sp. UT-4 | reverse complement strand
GCCGGCTGCGCCCCAGCAATCCATCGTCGGAGCGGTCGCGGAGGTGGATCACCTCCCCCTGCAGCAGGCGACGGATTCGGCCCGTGGAACCCCACAGGCCCGCTTGTTCGGCCACGTCGTAGGCCAGGCGCCCGGAGGGCAGCAGATAGACCGTCACCCAGTCCCACGGGATCGGTCGCAATTCGACCACCGCTCCCCGGCTGTCGTGGATGATCTCGGCCAGGCCATTGCCGCGCAGCAGGGTGGACGCGACAAGCCATTCGATGAAGTCGGGCCACGTTTGCCACGGGTTGGGGCCGCGGCGGACCAGGCGGTTGCGGCGCTCTCCCTGCTTCCCGTACAGGAATTCCGCGATCTCGCCCGCACCCCGCAGGACGTCAGTGGCGAAATCCGGGCAAGCCTCGTCTGTTCGCGCCTCGTGGCGCGGCTCCGTCTTCATGGCTGTTCTCCTAGTTTCAGTCGATAGAAAGCAGTCGTCTCAGTGCGACAGTAATAGATCTTGTGATATCCACGTTAATGGTCGTAACGGGATTTTGGCGCGCTGCTTTAAATGATGCAGCGTCGGCTTCTATTACGTCCCTTTCGTCGAATTGTATTAACATGTTATTTGTTGGGCGCGCGTCTGCATAATTACCAGTGGCCGCGTTGCGCCACAGCAAACGCGTCAATTTCGTCATGTTCTCTGACAAGAGGCAATATTCGATTGGATCAGGCTGGCCCGTGTCTAACTCTACGCACTCGTTATTTATGATCCTGATTGTTGCCAGCCAGTCGTTATCGGTCTCGTTATGTAGGACGATACCTTCCGCAAAACTGTCATTGTCAATCAGTGCGTCTGAACCTGGTGCGAAAAAGGCAATTTGACCGGCCGTGGAAAGGCTCAGTCCGCAACTGTTCAGTCTGGCGATTACAGCGGCCCGCTTGAACATCGGCCTACTCAAAAGCCTTTGCTTGGTTGGGGCCTGTGGCACGGGTTTCAGGATCCCAAGCCTCAGCAACTCGCGCTGGCTGCGCTCGCTCAACCCGGTCCCCCGGGTTACGTCCTCCGCCGTCAAGCGGTCGCCATAGTAGGCGTCGATGATGTGATTCCGTTCCATGTGGCTCCCTATACCACTCTGACGCACGCTCGTCAAATTAGCTTTGACGGGCGTGCGTCAAAGGTGCTACACATTCCCACGGGTTCCGCAGTGGCGCCCGTGGTTGAAACGAGAGGATGGACCAATGCACATCAACGACGATCCGAGAAACCTCCCCCTTGGCTGGCGCGTGTCCATGATCCAGGCCGACAACGGCGACTGGTGCTTGGTCACCGGGAGGGGCCAGGAAGTTACCTACACCTGCCGCGGCACGGACCAGAAGTCGGCGTCGGCAGAATTTCGTGCCTTCATCGCGGGGCGGGATTGGGCGCGCGGAAAGATCCCTGCGGCCGCCGACGAAGGCGGTATGGACTCGCTTCGCTGGGAAATGCAGATCTATGCGCTCGATGGCGTCGCAACTCTGCTCTACGCGCTTAACAACCGGGAGACGCTCGAAAAGATGCTCGAGCTGAATAACGGGGAATCGGGCCTTGCCCTTCTGTCGGATCGGATCGACACCGCTACTCGGGAAATGTGGGTGTTGCACGGTGAGTACATCAGCGAGCGCCACAAGGCGAAAAGCGGCGAGGGGTGACGGGCCATGTCCGTCCGCAAGCGCACGCTCCCCAGCGGCGAGGTTCGTTGGCTGGTGGACTACAAGGACCAGGCGGGCGCCAGGCGCGCCCGCCAGTTCAAGACCCAGCGGGAGGCCAAGGCGTTCGAGGCGAAGGCCATTGTCGAAGTGTCCGAACGTACTCACGTCCCCAGGGCGGAGGCCGTGTCCATACGCCAGGCGGTCGAAAAGTACATCATGCACCTTGATGGGCGCGTGGCGGCCGGGGAGATGGAGCGGCGTACCCTGGCCGATATCAAGTCCAAGCTCGCCCATGTCACCGGGGAGCATGGAATCCCGGAAGTGCTGTTGCCCGATGTCACCTTTGCCGCGGCAGATTCCATGCGGCTGCGGCTGATCGGGGCGGGCATGTCCGGCGCCAACGGCGCCAAGGTGCTGGGGACGCTGCGCACCATGATGAACTGGGGGGTCGATGCTCGCCTCGTCACTCGCAATGATCTGGCCGGGCGCCGGTCAAAGCGGGGAAGTCGCGAGAAGAAGCAGGTTCCCATCCCGGCGGCGGCGGATATCTCCAAGCTGCTGGTCGAGGCCGACAAGCTGCCGGCGCCCTATGGCCTCTACGTCCGAACCGCCGTCCTGACGGGGTGCCGGGCGGGGGAGCTGAGGGGGCTCCAGTGGCGGCATGTGGACTTCACCGTGGGGACTGTCCGGGTGGAACAGCGGGCCGAACAGGACGGGACCATTGGGAAGCCCAAGACGTTAAGCGGGCACCGCACGGTGCCGCTGCCGGCTGGCCTGCTGGCGAAGCTGAAGGAGGCTCACTTTGCCGCCGGCCGAAATCCCGACTCCTACGTTTTCGGGAACAGGGCAGGGGAGCCGATAGACCACGATGCCTTCAGCGGCCGGCATTGGCGCCCGCTGCTGCGGCGCCTGGGTCTTTCGGGCCTGGACTTCCACCACCTCCGCCACGCCTATGCCTCCATGCTGTTGAACGCCGCGGTGCCCGTTACGGAGGTCTCCCGCCGGCTCGGCCATGCCGATCCGTCCATTACCCTCCGCATCTACAGCCATGCCCTGCCCGAGGCGTCCGCCGGCGCCGAACTGGCCGGGATCGAGGCGAGCCTTCGTCCTCGCAACACGGACGCAACATAAGGCGTTCGCCGACATGCTATTATATTGAATATGTTGATGAATTTTGCAGGCTTCGGAAGCCTCATAACCTGAAGGTCACAGGTTCAAATCCTGTCCCCGCAACCAACAAAATCAAGGCCTTAGCCCGTAACCGGCTAAGGCCTTTTTGATTCCCGGAAGCGGTCGGTGCGCTACCCCCACTGCATGGTCAGCGTGGGGCCGTCCAGTCCCACCTCGCGGAAGCCCAGGCGGGTGTAGAGCCGGCGGGCGGGGTTGAGGGGGGCGACCCGGAGGCGCACCGGCAGGCCCCGGGCGGCCGCCTCGTCGAGCACGGTGGCCAGCAGGGCGATGCCCAGGCCGTGGCGGCGCAGCGGCGGCGCCACCATGATCTGAACCACATGTAGTGCGGTGCCGGTATCGGCCACCGCCAGATAGCCGGCGGCGGTGCCGTCGTCCAGGGTGACCATGTGGCGGCGGGCATCGGGAAAGTCGGCGGCGAGGCCGGCGCGGTAGACCCGCACCTGCATCTCGAGAAGGGGGGCCAACTGGTCGGGGGAAAGGCCCAGGGGGGCGAACTCGGCGGCCTTCATGTCGGCCAGCAGGGCGCCGACGAAGGCCTCGTCGGCCGGCGTCTCGGGGCGCAGGCGAAAGGCGGGCGGCACGTCCGGAACCCTCTCGGGAGGAGAGCCCGGGCCGGATCGCTCCGGCCCGGACAGATCCCGGTCAGTCGAAATAGGGGTAAAGGCCATCGACGCAGATGATGTACTGCATCGCCAGCTCCGGCGGCGTGGTGTCCACCGCGTTCGGCTGGGTGACGCCGGCCGCGGACAGGCCGGTGAGGGCCGGCATGGTCAGCGAAAGCGCGCCGGCGGCGGTATCCGCGGTCGCCTTGGTATACATGGCCTTGCCCGCCGGTGGCTGGGCGAGCACCGTGTTGGTCGCCGGGGCCGGGGTGTTTCCGGGCTGGCTGGAAGCCTTGAGGGTGAGCTGGACCGAGCCGGCACAGGCGTGCGTGTGGGCGATCGCCGGCAGAGTCTGCACGGCGTCGTGGCCACCGCTCGCCCCCAGCGGGTAGGGCACGCCGGTCACCGGGTTGGTTCCGGCGCCCACGGCCATCCGGTTGCGCAGGTCGGGAAGTTTGAAGTACGTCTTGCCGTCACCGCCATAGGTGTTGCCGATGATGGAAAACAGGGCCGGGTACTGCTGGACCGAGAGCTGCGCCCCGTTGCAGAGCTTGAAGTACATGGGGATGAAGCGCACGGGCCAGGGCAGGATGGTTCCGGTGAAATAGTCGCTCATGACTAATCCTTTCGCGCTTCAGTCTCGGGGCGGGTAATAGCCGGTCTCGGCGATGATGAAACATATCGCCTGATACGGCGGCAGCGTCTTGATCGGGGCTGCGCTCCCGGTGGTGCCGCAGAGCAGGGTGGTATCGACCGTGAACCCGGCGACCGGGGCACCGGCCGTCGCGTTGGCGGCATAGGGGTTGAACTTGCCGCCGGTGGCCGTGCCGAGCACCGACCCGGGACCGAAGGCCGCAGCGGCCTGGGCCTTGGCGTCCGTCATCGCTGCCGGAGCTGTGCCCGACACCGGCCCGTAGCTGTGGGTATGTTGCGGCATATTGGCCTGGGTCAGGGTGATCGAAGGGGCGCCCTGCATCTGGCCGCTATTGACTTCCGAGCCGACGGCGAAGCGGCAGCTGAGGTTGGGCAGCCCGAAATTGGTGCGCCCGTCGCCGCCATAGGTGGTGCCCAGCAGGCTGAACAGGACCTGATGCTGGGCGATCGGGAGAATACTGCCGTCGCATTTCAGCCATCCCGCGGGGATGTTGTGGCCGGACCAGGGGACAATGGTGCCGATCATCGGTGTGTCCATGGGGCTAGCTCCTTGTCCTGGTCACTGCGGATTGGGGTAGAGCCCCTCGACGCAGATGATGTAGTTCACTGCGAGGAAGGGCGGCTGGGTGGTCAGCGTGTAGCCGGGAAGGCCGGGGGCTGCGTCGATTTGGGCCGAAAGCGGGACCTGGGTAAACGCGATGGTGGTGTCGCCCTGCGCGGTGTTATTGTAATAGGCGTTCGCGGCCGAGCCCTGGGCGCCGAGCTTGTTGTTGGTCGGTGACGCCGATGTCCCGTTGCTGCTGCTGACCATGTAGGTGCCCGTCGCCGGGGTGACGGTAATGGCATGGCTATGCGCAGGCATGTTGGCGGCGGTGACGGCCACCCCGGTCTGGCCACCCCACTTCCCGGGCGTGACGCTGGAATCCCCGCTGCTGCCCATCTGGGCGCCATAGGGCGAGCGGCCGGCGAAGTTGGGCAGGGCGAAGTTCTTCACCCCGTCGCCGCCGAAGGCGGTGCCAATCAGCGAGTACAGCGCCGGGTAGTCGCTGATGCTGAGCAGGCTGCCGTCGCACACCTTCCAGTTGACTGGAATCCTGCGGCTGCCCCAGGCAACCACCGACCCGATGTAGATTCCATCCATGCATCCACCTCCGTTGGCTTCGCACCCCTGGGGCGCGGGTGGTTGGCGGCGGCTCCGGCCGAGGCGGGACCTCGCCGCACAGAAAAAAAACACGGTACACGAGAGCAAGCCTGGCGATCAGGCGACTAGAATGTTCGCCAAAAAAAATGAAGGCAAGTGCAAACTTGTAATGCGCACACCGAAAACGAGCGGCACCTCCGCCGGTGCACGCCTAGGCCCGAGTTCGTGGACTTTTTATGCTCTTGTTGCGGTGCGGTCGGGTGCGGGTTGGGGGGGGCTCTGGGGGGAGGCGTGTGTTGCGTGCCGCAATGAACCGGACCATGCGTTGCGAGGAGCCCGTCGTCGCAAGCATGTGCGTATCGCGCCATGGTCATTGATGGGGGTGGCGCAAGTGTTGCCGAGTGGAAGGCGGGGGGCTGTATTCCGCCTGATCCTGGACATGGTCGGGGACGACAATATTAGGGCGAGGTCGGGCGCCGTCATCATTTCAGGGGGTTGCGTCGGTTCCCAGGGGTAGGCCGAAGGAATGCCGAAACGGGCGAATAGTATGGCGATGACAACCTTGTTCCCGTATTAGGAATGAGGTATAAGTCACGGTAGCCATTAAGGCTTTAACGAAGTCGTAATGCTGTGTCGCAGGTGTGTGTGGCTGCGAGCCGATCGCCCGGGCGTTTGCGCCGAACGCGGTGGTTCGCCTGTTTCTGTGGGACGAGAGCAACGGAGTGGGGGCAAGAGGCTTGTCATGAGGTTCCGGTCGAAGGCCGCCAGCCCGGCGTTTCAGCGCAAACATCCCCGCCTCGAGGTGCGCCTGACGGCGCTGGAGCCGCGCCTGATGTTCGACGGGGCGGCGGTCGCCGACATGGCGCAGCAGGCGGCGGATGCCGACGTTCCCGCCCCGGCGGTGGTGCGCGAGGCCGATCCGGCCAGGAACGGCGGCCGCAGGGAAGTGGCGTTCGTCGATACCGGAGTGGCCGATTACCAAAGCCTCGAAGCCGGGGTGAAAGAGGGCGTCGCCATCGTCGAGATCGCCGCCGGAGAGAGCGGCCTGGCACAGATGGCGGCCTGGGCGGAGTCCCATGCCGGGTACGACGCCATCCATGTGCTGAGCCATGGCGCCACGGGGCTGCTGCGCCTGGGCGGCGACACCATCACCGCCGCGAGCCTGGCCGATGAGGCCGTTCGCGACACCCTTCACGACATCGGGCAGGCCCTGGCGCCGGATGGCGATCTGCTGCTCTACGGCTGCTCTGTCGCTGGCGCCGACGCCGGGCAAGCCTTCCTCGCCGATCTTTCCGCAGCCACTGGGGCCGACGTCGCCGCCTCCGCCGACGCGACCGGTTCGGCCGCGCTGGGCGGCGACTGGGACCTTGAATGGCGCACCGGTGTCGTCGATACGGCCGGCATCGCCATCGACGGCTATGGCGCTTTGCTGGTGACGACGACCTACGATGGCAACCTGACCACCGCCGACACCTTCCATCGCCCCTGGACGCCGGGCGATATCAAGTACAGGGGGCTGGATGGAATCCAAGGCAACAGTGACGTCCAACAGGAAACTGGCGACGTCACAGACCTCGGAATTGTCTATACCGGGGCGCAGGTCTCCAACGTCTCGGTAGCCTCGTTCAACTATACGGTCGCCACATTCAATCCAACAAGCAGCGGAAGTTTTACCTTTTCCGTGACGGCTGCGACGATAACGGGTGCGAATGGCGACGACGTGTTCATGGCCATCTACCAGGGGAGCTTCGATCCCGCCAATCCCCTGACGAACCTGTACTACGTCAATGACGACACCAATCCGGTTAACAATGAGTACAAGCCGACCATCACCGGTATCTCTCTTACCTCTGGCACCAACTATATCGTCGTGATGACGACCTACGAGCCTGGGGACACCGGAAATTACACCTTCGCCGTCACCGGCCCGTCGGGCGGAACCTGGACCGCAGGGGTGCCGGCGGCCAACGCCAATCCTCAGGCCGCCAGTATTCCCTCGCCGATCACGGTGACCGAGGACGTGGCTACCAACGTCGATCTGTCGGGCATGGTCTATTCCGACACCGACGAGAGCGGCGCCATGTCGATCAAGCTTACCGCCGCCGCCGGCACGCTGACGGCCAGCGACAACGGCGGCGTCACGGTGGCCGGCTCGGGGACCGGCACGCTGACCCTGTCGGCCACCTCGATCGCGGCGCTGCACACCTATCTCGACACCGCCAGCCGGGTCCAGTACACCACCGCCAGCAATTCCAACGCGGCGACCTCCATCGCGCTCACCGCCACCGACGGCGAGGGGGCCACCAATCACAGCCTGGGCTCGATCACCGTCAACATCACCGCGGTCAACGACGCCCCCACCAGCAGCGGCCTGGCGGCCAGCGTGACGGTGGCCGAGGACACCGCCAGCAACGTCGATCTGTCGGCGCTGACCCTGGCCGATGTGGATGAATCCGGCACCATGACGCTGACCATCGCCGCCGGGGCGGGCACCCTGGCGGCCAGCGACAACGGCGGGGTGACGGTGGGCGGCACGGGCACCGGCACGCTGACGCTGACCGGCACCATCGCCAACCTGCACACCTATCTGGATACGGCCAGCCGGGTCCAATACACCGGCACCAGCAATACCAACGGCACCAACGCCACCTCGCTCACCGTCACCATGAACGACGGCGACGGCAGCGGCAGCGTGGCGGTGGGCACGGTGCAGGTGAACATCACCGCGGTCAACGACGCGCCGGTGATCAGCTCGAACGGCGGCGGGGGAACGGCTTCGGTCAACGTGGTCGAGAACTCCACCGCGGTGACCACGGTCACCTCGACCGATGTCGATGCCGGAGCGACCGCGACCTATTCCATCGTCGCCGGCAACGACGCGGCCCGGTTCACCATCGACGCCAATACCGGCGTGCTGGCCTTCGCCTCGGCCCCCGACCGCGAGGCCCCCAACGACGTGGGCGACACCGCCGGCAACAACACCTATGTGGTGACGGTGCAGGTGTCGGACGGCACGGCCACCGACACCCAGGCGATCACCGTCACCGTCACCGACGTCAACGACACCGCGCCGGTCATCAGCTCGAACGGCGGCGGCGCCACGGCGTCCGTCAACGTCGCCGAGAACGCCACCGCGGTGACCACGGTGACCAGCACGGATTCCGACACCACCGGCACGGTCACCTATTCGCTGGCGGGCGGGGCCGATCAGGCGCTGTTCGTCATCGACGCCAATACCGGCGCGCTGACCTTCGCCTCGGGCCGCAACCGCGAGGCGCCGTCGGATGCCGACACCAACAACACCTATGTGGTGGTGGTGCAGGCCAGCGACGGCACCCAGTCGGATACCCAGACCATCACGGTGACCATCACCGACGTCAACGAGTTCACTCCGACCATCACCTCCAATGGCGGCGGCGCCACGGCGGCGGTCAACGTGGTCGAGAACACCACCAGCGTCACCACGGTGACGGCGACCGATACCGACCCGACCGCGTCGATCTCCTATTCCATCGTCGCCGGCAATGACGGCGCCAAGTTCACCATCGACGCCGCCACCGGCGCGCTGGCCTTCCAGGCGGCGCCCGATTTCGAGACCCCGACCGATGTGGGCGATACCGCCGCCAACAACACCTATGTGGTCACCGTGCGCGCCTCGGACGGCACCAACACCGTCGATCAGGCCATCACGGTGACGGTCACCGACACCGCCAACGAGACCGCGCCGGCCATCTCCTCCAACGGCGGCGGCGCCACGGCTGCGGTCAACGTGGTCGAGAATTCCACCGCGGTGACCACGGTGACCGCCAACGATCCCGACGCCGGAGCGACCCAGACCTACTCGATCGTCGCCGGCAACGACGCGGCCCGGTTCACCATCGACGCCAATACCGGCGTGCTGGCCTTCGCCTCGGCCCCCGACCGCGAGGCTCCCAACGACGTGGGCGACACCGCCGGCAACAACACCTATGTGGTCACCGTGCAGGTGTCGGACGGCACCTTCACCGACACCCAGGCGATCACCGTCACCGTCACCGACGCCAACGATTCCGCGCCGGTCATCAGTTCGAACGGCGGTGGCGCCACGGCGGCCGTCAACGTCGCCGAGAACGCCACCGCGGTGACCACGGTGACCAGCACGGATTCCGACACCACCGGCACGGTCACCTATTCGCTGGCGGGCGGGGCCGATCAGGCGCTGTTCGTCATCGACGCCAATACCGGAGCGCTGACCTTCGCCTCGGGCCGCAACCGCGAGGCGCCGTCGGATGCCGACGCCAACAACACCTATGTGGTGGTGGTGCAGGCCAGCGACGGCACCCAGTCGGACACCCAGACCATCACGGTGACCATCACCGACGTCAACGAGTTCACCCCGGCCATCACCTCCAACGGCGGCGGCGCCACGGCGGCGGTCAACGTGGTCGAGAACACCACCGCCGTGACCACGGTGACGGCGACCGATACGGATCCGACCGCGTCGATCTCCTATTCCATTGTCGCCGGCAATGACGGCGCCAAGTTCACCATCAACGCCGCCACCGGCGCGCTGGCCTTCCAGGCGGCGCCCGATTTCGAGACCCCGACCGATGTGGGCGATACCGCCGGCAACAACACCTATGTGGTCACCGTGCGGGCCTCGGACGGCACCAACACCGTCGATCAGGCCATCACGGTGACGGTCACCGACACCGCCAACGAGAATGCTCCGGTGATCGGTTCGAACGGCGGCGGCGCCACGGCGGCGATCAATGTCGCCGAGAACTCCACCGCGGTGACCACGGTGACCGCCACCGACGCCGATGCCGGAGCGACCCAGACCTACTCGATCGTCGCCGGCAACGACTCGGCCCGGTTCACCATCGACGCCAATACCGGCGTGCTGGCCTTCGCCTCGGCCCCCGACCGCGAGAACCCCAACGACGTGGGCGATACCGCCGGCAACAACACCTATGTGGTGACGGTGCAGGTGTCGGACGGCACCTTCACCGACACCCAGGCGATCACCGTCACCGTCACCGATCTCAACGACACCGCGCCGGTCATCAGCTCGAACGGCGGCGGCGCCACCGCCGCCATCAACGTGGCCGAGAACGCCACCGCGGTGACCACGGTGACCAGCACGGATTCCGACACCACCGGCACCGTCACCTATTCGCTCACCGGCGGGGCCGATCAGGCGCTGTTCGCCATCGACGCCAATACCGGCGCGCTCACCTTCACCTCGGGCCGCAACCGCGAGGCGGCGAGCGACGCCGACGCCAACCACACCTATGTCGTGCAGGTGACCGCCTCGGACGGCACGCAGAGCGACGTGCAGACCATCACCGTCACCGTCACCGACGTCAACGAGTTCACCCCGGCCATCACCTCCAATGGCGGCGGCAATACCGCTGCCCTCAGCATCGCCGAGAACACCACCACCGTGACCACGGTGGCGGCGACCGATACGGACCCGACCGCGTCGATCTCCTATTCCATCGTCGCCGGCAATGACGGCGCCAAGTTCACCATCAACGCCGCCACCGGCGCGCTGGCCTTCCAGGCGGCGCCCGACTTCGAGACCCCGACCGATGTGGGTGACACCGCCGGCAACAACACCTATGTGGTCACCGTGCGGGCCTCGGACGGCACCAACACCGACGACCAGGTGATCACCGTCTCGATCACCGATGCCGATGAGGTGGCGCCCGGCGCCCCGACCCTTCAGGGGCCGGGCACTACAACCCAGACCGCCATTCCGTTGAACGGCACCGCCGAGGCCAACGCCACGGTCAAGGTCTACAAGGGCGGGGTGCTGGTGGGCACGGTCACCGCCGACGGAGCGGGGGCCTGGACCCTGATCGCCAATCTGGGCATCGGCACCCATACCCTGACCGCCACCGCCACCGACGCCGCCGGCAACGTCAGCTCGAACTCGACTCCGGCGTCGGTGACGGTGAGCGAGCCACCGCCGCCGCCACCTCCGCCGCCGCCGCCGCCGCCGCCGCCGATCCCGCGGGAGCCGCCGCCGATCCCGCAGCCTCCGCCGCCACCGCCGCCGCCGCCGCCGCCGCCGCCGCCGGTCATCGAGGCCCCGGCGCCGCCGCCGCGAGTGGCCGAGGGGTTGACGCGTCCCGCCGGCAACGCCTTCCAGGTGGTGGTGGCAGCCAGGCCGGCCGGGGGTGGCGATGCCTTGGTGATCAACGCGCCCATGCGCGACGCGGTCATCACCGAGGGCGCCCGCATCTCGGTGACGGTGCCGTCCGAGGCCTTCGCCCACACCAAGGCCGACGCCACGGTGACGCTGACCGCGACCCGGGTCAACGGCGCCGCCTTGCCGGGCTGGATCGCCTTCAACCCGCAGACCGGCACCTTCGAGGGGACGCCGCCGCCCGGCTTCCGGGGCGAGGTGGTGGTGCGGGTCATCGCCCGCGACAACGAGGGCCGCGAGGCGGTGCAGACCTTCAAGATCGTGGTCGGCCAGGGCGCCGGCAACATCGCCCCCGGTCAGGGCCAAGGCCAAGGTCAGGGCCAGGGTGGCGAGGGCCAGCCCCAGGGCGAGGGCCAGGGCCAGCCGCCGGGAGCGCCGGGTCAGACCGGCGATGCCGGCGACGGCGGCCAGCGGGTGGCCAAGGCGGTGGGCCGGCCCGGCCTGACCGACCAGTTGCGGGAATTGAGCCAGGAGGGCCGGCTTGCCAAGCAGGCGGCCTTGTTCGGAGTGAAACGCGGCAAAGCCGCGTAAATGGGGGTATGGGACCGATGATCCGTGTGTCCGGCGCCAAGCGCCTTCTTGCGTCCGCGTCCCTGGTGGCGCTGCTGTCCGCGTGTGCCATCACGCCCGACCCGTTCACGCCCGAGCAGCTCGCCCAGGCGGCCAAGGACGACCGCGCCGACATGTTCAACGGCGGCGCGCCGCTGACCGGCAAGCTGACGGTGGCGGAGGCCATCGCCCGGGCGCTGAAGTACAACCTCGACCGCCGCGCCAAGATGATGGACGAGGCGCTGGCGCTGAACCAGACCCTGGTGGATCGCTGGGACATGCTGCCCAAGCTGGTGGCCAACGGCAATTTCACCAGCAAGTCCGAGGCCAACGCGACCCGCTCGCGCAATCTCTACACCCAGACCACCAGCACCTCGGAGCCGAGCTATTCCGCCGACCGCGACAATTACACCGCCGATCTCGGGCTGTCGTGGAACGTGCTGGATTTCGGCCTGTCGTACTTCTCGGCCAAACAGAACGCCGACCGCGCCCTGATCGCCGCCGAGCGCAAGCGCAAGGCGGTGCACAACCTGGTGCAGGAGGTGCGCTTCGCCTTCTGGCGCAGTGCCGCCCACCAGGAGCTGAAGGCGGAGGTCGACACCGCGGTGGCCGAGGCCAAGGTGGCGCTGGACCGCGCCCGCACGGTGGAGCGCGAGAACCTGCGGGCCCCGGCCGAGGCATTGCGCTACCAGAAGAGCCTGCTGGAGACCCTGCGCCAGCTGACCGCCATCCAGCAGGAGCTGTCCACCGCCGAGATCGAGCTGGCGGCGCTGATCAACGCGCCGCCGGGGACCAAGCTGGGGCTGGAGGTGCCGAAAGAGCTGAAGGTGCCGGCCTGGGATCTCGGCGTCGAGCGCATGGAGGAACTGGCCTTCGCCGGCAACGCCGATCTGCGCGAGCAGGGCTACCTGGCCCGGGTGGCGGTCAACGACACCCGCAAGGCCATCGCCCGGCTGTTCCCCGGCATCACCTTCTCGGGCAGCCGCAATTACGACCACAACTCGTTCCTGATGAACAATCACTGGTACGAGGCCGGCGCCAAGCTGTCGTGGAACCTGATGAACCTGGTCTCGGGCCCCGACGCCATCGCCTATGCCGAGACCAACGAGGAGGTGACCAAGGCCCGCCGGCTGGCCCAGCGCATGGCGGTGCTGGCCCAGGTCCACGTCTCGGAGCGGCAGTTCCACAACGCTGTCAGCCAGTTCGACCAGTCGGACCAGCTGTGGAAGGTGGATGCCCGGCTGTTCGAGCTGTCCGAGGCCAGGGCCGCCAACGACGCCCAAGGCATGCTGGAGCGGGTGGCCGGGCGGGCCTCGGCCATCGCCTCGGCGCTGCGGCGCTTCCAGACCTACGCCCAGGTGGAGCAGGCCTATGCCAAGATGCAGGCCAGCATCGGCCATGATCTGATGCCCGACGCGGTGGCCAGCCACGAGCTGAAGGACCTGGCCGCCACCATCGCGGCGCGGCTGGAGGGGTGGGGGGCGCCCGGCCCCGCCTCCATTCCGGAGCCCGCCCCGGTGGTCGCGACCGAACCGCCTCCGGCCCCGGTGGTCATGACGGAGCAGCCTCCGGCTCCGGTGGTCATGACGGAGCAGCCTCCGGCTGCCGGGGCGATCCCGGACCGCGACGGCGACGGCGACGGGCTGCTGGATTCTCTCGGCCGCTGGTTCGGCGAGGCGGTGCCGGCGACCGGCCGGCAGGATGCCAGCCTGGCGGCGCCGCCGCCGGCCCCCGACACCCAGCCCCAGGCGGTGGAGGCGCTGATCGCCCGCGTCCAGACCCTGTCGGGGTCGTTCGGGCCGGTGCCGCAGCCGGTGGCCTACGCCGAGCCGGTGGCCCGGACGGCCCGGTGAGCCGCCGTCCGGTCGTCGCCCTTCTGGTCCTGATGCTGGCCGCCCCGGCGGGCGCGCAGGAGTTGCGCGCCCAGCTGACGCCGCGCGATTTCACCACCCTGGCGGCCGAGATCGGCGCCAAGATCGAACGCATCACTGCCCGCGAGGGCGAGCGCTTCAGGAAGGGCGAGACCCTGGTCGCCTTCGACTGCTCGATCCAGCGGGCGCAGCTGGCCGAGGCCCGCGCCGCGCTGTCGGCGGCCGAGAAGACGGTGGCGGTCAACACGCGGCTGTTCGAGCTGCAGACCATCGGCAAGCTCGAGGCCGACGTCGCCCAGGCCGAGCGCGACAAGGCCCGGGCCAAGGTCGATGCCAGTTCGGCGGTGATGGCCAAGTGCGCGGTGCCGGCCCCCTTCGACGGCCGCGTCGTCGAGCAGAAGGTGCGGGCCCAGCAATTCGTCCAGCCCGGCCAGGCGCTGCTGGACGTGCTCGACGATTCGGTGCTGGAGCTGGATTTCGTGGTGCCCTCGAAATGGCTGGTGTGGCTGAAGCCGGGCCACCCCTTCCAGGTCGCCATCGACGAGACCGGAAAGGCCTATCCGGTCAAGCTCACCCGCATCGGCGCCCGCATCGATCCGGTCAGCCAGTCGGTCAAGGTGACCGGGGCCATCGGTGGCCACCACCCCGAACTGGCGGCGGGCATGTCGGGGCGTGTGCTGCTGAGCCCGCCATGAACCCCCTGTCATGACCGACACCCTGTTCGCCTGGCTCGACCTCGAGCAGCGCATCCTCAACGCCAAGCGCCCGGTCGAGGTGGATTTCGCCGCCGTCAATCTGGGGCATTCCGTGGTGCCCTACCGCCAGGCGGTGATGTGGGACAAGGGCGTCGCCGCCCTGTCGGGCGTCGCCACGGTCGAGCCCAACTCGCCCTTCATGCTGTGGCTGGACCAGCTGCTGCGCCATCTCGGCCCCGGCCATGCCGGCGCCATCGACCCGGGCGGATTGCCCGAGGCCCTGGCCGCGCAGTGGGGCGAATGGCTGCCCGCTTATGCGCTGGTGCTGCCCTGCGGCGAGGCCCGGCTGCTGTTCGCCCGCGACCGGCCCTTCTCCCCCGACGAGGTGGCGCTGCTGGAGCGGCTGGCCGGGCTGGCCGGCCTCGCCCGCATCGCGCTGGCGCCCAAACGCCTGCGGCTGGCGCTGCCCAAGGGCCGCCGGAGCTGGGTGTTGGCGGCGGCGGCGGTGCTGGTGGCGCTGTTCCCGGTCACCGGCTCGGTGCTGGCCCCGGCCGAAAGCGTGCCCGCCCATCCGGTGGTGGTGCGCGCCCCCCTGGACGGTGTGGTGGATGCCATCGCGGTGCAGCCGAACCAGAGTGTGGCCGAAGGCGAGGTGCTGTTCGCGCTGGATGCCACCAGCCTGACCGGCCGCCTCGACGTCGCCCGCCAGCAGCATGCCACCGCCGAGGCCGAGTACCGCCAGGTCGCCCAGGCCATGGTGTTCGATCCCAAGGCCAAGGCCCAGGTCGCCATCCTGGCCGGCAAGGCCGAGGAGAAGGCGGCCGAGGCCCGCCTGCTGGAAAGCCAGCTGGCCCGCATTCAGGTGCGGGCGCCGCGTGCCGGCATCGCCGTGTTCGACGACGCCGCCGACTGGATCGGCCGGCCGGTGGCGGTGGGCGAGAAGGTGATGGCGGTGGCCGACGAGACCGACACCGAAATCGAGGCCTGGGTCTCGGTGGCCGATATCGGCGAGGTCCGGATCGGCGGCCCGCTTACCCTGTTCCTCAACACCCGGCCGCTGTCGCCGCTCAGGGCCACTGTCCGCGCCGTCGCCTACGAGGCCGCGGCCCGGCCCGATGCCACCATCGCCCACCGCATCCGCGCCACCCTGGCCGCCGGCGAGGAGCGCCCGCGCCTGGGGCTGAAAGGCACCGCCCGCATCGACGGCGACACCGTGCCGCTGCTGTGGTGGGCCTTCCGCCGGCCCCTGGCAACCATCCGGCAGTTCGTGGGGGTGTGATGGTTGATTCACCACAGAGACACAGAGACACAGAGAAGGCACAGAGGAAAAATACA
>NZ_CACVCG010000080.1 GCF_902729435.1 Magnetospirillum sp. UT-4 | reverse complement strand
AGCCATCTTTCTCTACTCCGTCCTCGAATGGGTTTTCAGCGGGTTCAGCCGGCCAGCTTGGCACGAATTTCCTCGGCCACATTGCTCGGCACTTCCGAGTAGTGGTCGAAGGTCATGCTGTACTGGGCGCGGCCCTGCGACATCGAGCGCAGGGTGTTGACGTAACCGAACATGTTGGCCAGCGGCACCATGGCGGTGACCACGCGGGCATTGCCGCGCTGATCCATGCCGTTGACCTGGCCGCGGCGGCTGTTGAGGTCGCCGATGACGTCGCCCATGTAATCCTCGGGCGTCACCACCTCGACCTTCATCATCGGCTCGAGCAGCTTCGGGCCGGCCTTGGCGATGCCTTCGCGGAAGGCGGCGCGCGACGCGATTTCGAAGGCCAGCACCGACGAATCGACGTCGTGGTAGGCGCCGTCGGTCAGGGTCGCCTTGAAGTCGATCAGCGGGAAGCCGGCGATGACGCCGTTATCCATGGCCGAACGGATGCCCTTTTCGACGCCGGGCACGTATTCCTTCGGCACCGAACCGCCGACCACCTTGTTCTCGAAGACGAAGCCGGCACCGGTCTCGCCCGGCTCGAACTTGATCTTGACGCGGGCGAACTGGCCGGAACCGCCGGTCTGCTTCTTGTGGGTGTAATCGACCTCGTAGACCTTCGAGATGGTCTCGCGGTAGGCCACCTGCGGCGCGCCCACGTTGGCTTCCACCTTGAATTCCCGCTTCATGCGATCGACCAGGATCTCCAGGTGCAGTTCGCCCATGCCCTTGATCACGGTCTGGCCGGATTCGGGGTCGGAGGCGACGCGGAACGACGGATCCTCGGCGGCCAGGCGGGCCAGGGCCATGCCCATCTTCTCCTGGTCGGCCTTGGACTTGGGCTCCACCGCCACCTCGATCACCGGCTCGGGGAATTCCATGCGCTCCAGCACCACCAGCGCGCTGGGGGTGGGATCGCACAGGGTGTCACCGGTGGTGGTGTCCTTGAGGCCGGCGAAGGCGACGATGTCGCCGGCGCGGGCTTCCTTGATTTCCTCGCGGCTGTTGGCATGCATCAGCAGCATGCGGCCCACCCGCTCGCGCTTCTCCTTCACCGTGTTCTGGATGTAGGAGCCGCTTTCCACCACGCCGGAATAGACGCGGACGAAGGTCAGCGAGCCGACGAAGGGGTCGTTCATGATCTTGAAGGCCAGGCCGGCGAAGGGCTCGTCGTCGGTGGCGTGCTTCTGGATCTCGTCCTCGGTGCCGTACTTGACGCCCTCGATGGCGGGGACGTCGATGGGCGCCGGCAGGTAGTCGATGACGGCGTCGAGCAGGGGCTGCACGCCCTTGTTCTTGAACGCCGAACCGCACAGCACCGGCACGAAGGTGCGGCTGATGGTGCCCTTGCGGATGCACTTCTGCAGCACCTCGAGGGACGGCTCCTCGCCGCCCAGGTACTGCTCCATGGCATCGTCGTCCATCTCGACCGCGGTCTCGATCAGCTGGGCGCGGTATTCGGCCGCCCGGTCCGCCAGATCGGCCGGAATGGGGTGGTCCTCGAACTGGGCGCCCAGGGACTCGTCCTTCCAGATCACCGCGCAGTTGCGCAGCAGATCGACGATGCCGGCATAGCCGCTCTCTTCGCCGATGGGCAGGTGCAGGACCAGCGGACGCGCACCCAGGCGGTCCTTGATCATGTCGACGCAGCGGTAGAAGTTGGCGCCGATGCGGTCCATCTTGTTGACGAAGCAGATGCGCGGCACGCCGTACTTGTCGGCCTGGCGCCACACCGTCTCGGATTGCGGCTCGACGCCGGCCACCGAGTCGAACACCGTCACCGCACCGTCGAGCACGCGCAAGGACCGCTCCACCTCGATGGTGAAATCGACGTGGCCGGGGGTGTCGATGATGTTGATGCGGTGGTCGCGCCAGAAAGCGGTGGTCGCGGCCGAGGTGATGGTGATGCCGCGCTCCTGTTCCTGCTCCATCCAGTCCATGGTCGCGGTGCCTTCATGCACCTCGCCGATCTTGTAGGACTTGCCGGTGTAATAAAGGATGCGCTCGGTCGTGGTCGTCTTGCCGGCATCGATGTGGGCCATGATGCCGATGTTGCGATAGCGATCGAGGGGCGTCGTGCGAGCCATGGGATCTCTCTGGAGTAGGGTTTACCAGCGGTAGTGCGAGAACGCCTTGTTGGCGTCCGCCATACGGTGGGTATCCTCGCGCTTCTTCACCGAAGCACCGCGATTGTTGGCGGCATCCAGCAATTCGCCCGACAGCCGATCGACCATGGTGGTCTCGGAGCGCTTGCGCGAATAGTCGATCAGCCAACGGATGGCCAGGGCCTGGCGGCGTTCGGTCCGCACTTCCACCGGCACCTGATAGGTGGCGCCGCCGACGCGGCGGGACCGCACCTCGACCGAGGGCTTCACGTTGTCGAGGGCGTCGTGGAAGACCTTCAGGGCATCCTGGCCGGTCTTGTTCTGGATCTTCTCCAGGGCGCCGTAGACGATGGCCTCGGCGGCGGACTTCTTGCCGTCCAGCATCAGGCAGTTCATGAACTTGGCAATGACCAGGTCGCCAAACTTGGCATCCGGGTTGATTTCGCGCTTTTCGGCGGCATGACGACGGGACATGGTCTGTTACCTCACTTCGGACGCTTGGCGCCGTACTTGGAACGGCGCTGCTTACGGTCCTTCACACCCTGGGTGTCGAGGGTGCCGCGGATGATGTGATAGCGGACACCGGGCAGGTCCTTGACGCGACCGCCACGGATCATCACCACCGAGTGTTCCTGAAGGTTGTGACCTTCGCCCGGGATGTAGCTGGTCACCTCGAAGCCGTTGGTCAGGCGCACGCGGGCGACCTTACGCAAAGCGGAGTTGGGCTTCTTCGGGGTGGTGGTGTACACGCGGGTGCAGACACCGCGCTTCTGCGGGCAGGCCTCGAGGGCCGGCACCTTGTTGCGCGCCGTCAGAGGCTGGCGCGGCTTACGGATCAATTGGTTGATCGTGGGCATTCAGTCGCTTCCTTAAAGCCGAACTATGGGCAACCAAGAAAAAAACCAACCGGTGGCCAATGCCACCGGGGCTTCGTTCGGGTGCCGGTCGCCCACCCGTTCGGCGTCACACGAGGTGTATCAGATGATCCGGAGCCTCGGCCCAAAGGCATTGCGCCCAAGCCGGTTCTCCGAGAGCGCCGCATCCTATTTATCCCCACCCCCCTCGTCAAGAGAAAGAGTCGGCCCGCAACCTCGCCCCCGGGGCGGGCCTGCCCTGTGTCCGTTTGCGGTCTGGTAACCAATTCGGCACTATCATGGCGGAACAGTAAGAAGAGTGTCCGGAGCCTCGATGAAGACCGCCCCCGTCGCACCGCAAGGCCTGGCCCCCGACGCCGCCGACAACAGCCGCATCGCCACCCACATCCGCGATGCCGCCGAACGCACCGGGGTGCCGTTCGAATACCTGCTGGCCAAGGCCAACCAGGAAAGCGGCTTCGATCCCGATGCGCGCAACCGCCGCTCGTCGGCCATGGGGCTTTACCAGTTCACCGCCGGCACCTGGCTGGAGATGGTCAAGAACCACGGCGGCGACCACGGCCTGGGTAATTACGCCGAGGCCGTCGTCAAGGGACCCGATGGCCGCTGGACCGTCACCGACAAGGCGCTGAAGAAGGAGATCCTGGACCTGCGCCGCGATCCCCGGGTGTCGGCCCTGATGGCGGCGGAATACGCCAAGGACAACAAGCAGGTGCTGCAGAAGAGCCTGGGCCGTCCGGTCTCGGCCCAGGACCTCTACCTCGCCCACTTCCTCGGCGCCGGCGGCGCCATCCGGGTGCTGAAGGGGCTGGAGACCGATTCCCAGCAGGAGGCCGCCGGCGTGCTGCCCAAGGCCGCCCTGGCCAATCCCGAGCTGTTCAACGGCCCCGGCGAATCGGGCCCGCGCAGCCTGGACAGCCTCTACAGGACGGTGCTGGCCCAGTATAACGGCGCCCAGAAGGACATGGCGCCGGTCGCCCGCAACACCCGCCCGGGCATCGACCTCGCCGCCCTGCGCCCGGAATCCCGTCCCGAGGATGACGCCCCGCCGCAGTCGCAGGAAGGCCCGCCGCTGCAGGTGGCCGCAGCCCCGGCTCCGGCCCCTGCCCCGCCGCCTCCTGTTCCCGCCGCCGATCCGGCGCCGGAGCCGCTGATCGAGGCCTTCGCCACCACCATCACCGTCGACGAGCCGCTGTCGCCCTATCCGGTCCGCCTCGCCGCCGCCATGCCCGAGCCGCTGATCGACGCCTTCACCGCCCCGGCGGCAACCGATCCCAACCCGGCCTTCCCGGTCCGGCTGCCGCCGCCCCTGCGGGGACCGCGCCTGGAGAACATCTCCCAGCGCGGCGATGCGCTGGACAAGAAGGTGTGATGCCCCCTCCCCATGGACGGGGAGGGGAGATTTCCCGCAAAACAAAAACCCCCGCCGCGTCGCCGCGGCGGGGGTGATTGAACGGTTCCGGACCTATTCGCCGATGGGCGGGGCCGACGGTTGGGCGCCGGCGTCCACCTGGGTGGCGGCCAGGGCCGGGGCCTCGGCCTCCTCTCCGCCTTCCACCTGCATCTCGCGATCGCGCTTGGCGGCGATCTCGCGCAGGCGGTTCATCACCGCGCCGGTGCCGGCGGGGATGAGGCGGCCGACGATGACGTTCTCCTTCAGGCCGTTCAGGGTGTCGACCTTGCCCGACACCGCCGCTTCGGTCAGCACCCGGGTGGTCTCCTGGAACGAGGCCGCCGAGATGAAGGAGTGGGTCTGCAGGGACGCCTTGGTGATGCCCTGCAGCACCGGGGTGCCGCCGGCCGGACGGCCCTGTTCGCGGATGGCCTTGGCGTTCTCGGCCTCGTACTCGACGCGGTCGATCTGCTCGCCCACCAGGAAGGTGGTGTCGCCGGGATCGGTGATCTCGATCTTCTGCAGCATCTGGCGAACGATCACCTCGATGTGCTTGTCGTTGATCTTCACACCCTGCAGGCGATAGACCTCCTGGATCTCGTTGATGAGATACTGGGCCAGCGCCTCGACGCCCAGCACCCGCAGGATGTCGTGCGGCACCGGGTTGCCGTCCATCAGCGGATCGCCGCGCCGGACGTAGTCGCCTTCCTGCACCGAGACGTGCTTGCCCTTGGGGATCAGGTACTCGATGGGATCGCCGTCCTCGGGCACCACCAGAATGCGGCGCTTGGACTTGTAGTCCTTGCCGAACTCCACGCGGCCGTCGATGTCGGCGATGATGGCGTGGTCCTTGGGCTTGCGGGCCTCGAACAGTTCGGCCACGCGCGGCAGACCGCCGGTGATGTCGCGGGTCTTGGAGCCTTCGCGCGGGATGCGGGCGAGCACGTCGCCGGCATGCAGCTTGGCTCCGTTCTCCACCGACAGGATGGCGTCCAGCGACATGAAGTAGCGCGCCTCCAGCCCGTTGGGCAGGGTCAGCGGCTGGCCGTGGGCGTCGCGCAGTTCGACCCGCGGACGCAGTTCCGAGCCGCGCGGCTGCTGCTTCCAGTCGATCACCACCTTGCTGGCGATGCCGGTGGCCTCATCGACCACCTCGCGCATGGACAGGCCTTCCACCAAATCGACGAAATGGGCGACACCGTCGATCTCGGTGATGATCGGCAGGGTGTAGGGGTCCCATTCGGCCAGCTTGGTGCCCTTGCCGACGACCGCGCCTTCCTCGACCAGCAGCTTGGCGCCGTAGGGCACGCGGTGGCGGGCGCGTTCGCGGTTGTTGTCGTCGACCATCGCGATTTCGCAATTGCGGCTCATCACGATCTTCGAACCGGACGAGTTGGTGACGACGTTCTTGTTGATGATCTGCACCTTTGCCTCGCCCACCGCTTCGATGGACGACTGCTCGGCACCGCGCTGGGCGGCGCCGCCGATGTGGAAGGTGCGCATGGTCAGCTGGGTGCCGGGCTCGCCGATGGACTGGGCGGCGATGACGCCGACCGCCTCGCCGACATTGACCTTGGTCCCGCGGGCGAGATCGCGGCCGTAGCAGGCGCCGCAGCAACCGTTCTCGGACTCGCAGGTCAGCACCGAGCGGATGCTCACCACCTCGATGCCGGCGTCGTCGATCTGCTCGACCTCGGATTCGCCGATCAGCGCCGCGGCCTTGACGATGACCTCGCCGGTGCCGGGATGGATGATGTCGCGCGCCGCCGACCGGCCGAGGATACGCTCGGCCAGCGGGCTGATGACCTCGCCGCCCTCGACCACCGCCGAGACGGTCAGGCCGTTGATGGTGCCGCAATCATCCTCGATGATGATGGCGTCCTGGGCCACGTCCACCAGGCGGCGGGTGAGATAGCCCGAATTGGCGGTCTTCAGCGCGGTGTCGGCCAGACCCTTGCGGGCGCCGTGGGTGGAGTTGAAGTACTCCAGCACGGTCAGGCCTTCCTTGAAGTTCGAGATGATCGGGGTCTCGATGATCTCGCCCGACGGCTTGGCCATCAGGCCGCGCATGCCGGCCAGCTGCTTCATCTGGGCGGCGGAACCGCGGGCGCCGGAATGGGCCATCATGTAGATGGAGTTGACCATGCGGCCCGGTTCCAGGCGGCTGATCTCCTTCATCATGGCGTCGGCGACGTCGTCGGTGCACTTGGACCAGGCGTCCACCACCTTGTTGTACTTCTCGCCCTGGGTGATCAGGCCGTCCTGGTACTGCTGCTCGTATTCCTTGGCCTTGTCCTCGGTCTCGCTGACCAGCTTGTCCTTGGCGAGCGGCACCACCATGTCGTCCTTGCCGAACGAGATGCCGGCCTTGAAGGCATGGGAATAGCCCAGGCCCATGACCCGGTCGGCGAAGATCACCGTCTCCTTCTGGCCGCAATGGCGGTAGACCAGATCGATGACGTTCTGGATGTCCTTCTTGGTCAGCAGGCGGTTGATGGACGAGAACGGCACGTTCGGGTTGCGCGGCAGCACCTCCGACAGCAGCATGCGGCCGGCAGTGGTCTCCACCACCTCGATGAACGGCTTGCACTCGGCATCGACGTTGCGGTAGCGGGCCTTGATCTTCTGGTGCAGGGTCAGCGCCTTGGCGGTCAGCGCCGCCTCGATCTCGGCCATGTCGCGGAAGGCCGGGATGCGGTACAGGATGGCCTTGCCGGCCTTGACCGCCTTCTCGATCTCGGCGGCGTCGGTGGAACCGAACGGCGTGCCCGGCTTCTCGGCGTTGAACACCTTGATGTCGCCCGAGGCCAGGCCGGCCTCCAGCACGTCGCGGCCGGACACCCGCACCGCGCGGTGGGCGGTGACCTGACGCCGCGCGATCCTGTCCATCAGGCCGTCCAGGTCCTTGGTATCGACCGGCTCGGCCGGGTTGGCGGCGTTGTAGAAGAACAGGGTGCCGTTGGCGATGCCGCCCTTCAGCTCGTCCATGGAATGGATGCGCTGGGCCAGGCCCGGCTGCTCGTCACGCTCCATGGTGATGTAGTAGATGCCGAGCACGATGTCCTGGCTGGGCACGATGATCGGCTTGCCGTTGGCCGGCGACAGGATGTTGTTGGTCGACATCATCAGCACGCGGGCTTCCAGCTGGGCTTCCAGCGAAAGCGGCACGTGGACGGCCATCTGGTCGCCGTCGAAGTCGGCGTTGAAGGCGGTGCAGACCAGCGGGTGCAGCTGGATCGCCTTGCCCTCGATCAGCACCGGCTCGAAGGCCTGGATGCCGAGGCGGTGCAGGGTGGGGGCGCGGTTGAGCATGACGGGATGCTCGCGGATGACCTCTTCCAGGATGTCCCACACCTCGGGACGCTCCTTCTCCACCATCCGCTTGGCGGCCTTGATGGTGGTGGCCATGCCGTACAGTTCCAGCTTGGAATAGACGAACGGCTTGAACAGCTCGAGCGCCATCTTCTTGGGCAGGCCGCACTGGTGCAGCTTCAACTCGGGACCGACCACGATGACCGAACGGCCGGAATAATCGACGCGCTTGCCCAGCAGGTTCTGGCGGAAGCGGCCCTGCTTGCCCTTCAGCATGTCCGAGAGCGACTTCAGCGGGCGCTTGTTGGCGCCCGTGATGGCGCGGCCGCGGCGGCCGTTGTCGAACAGGGCATCGACCGCCTCCTGCAGCATGCGCTTCTCGTTGCGCACGATGATCTCGGGGGCGCGCAGCTCGATCAGCCGCTTCAGGCGGTTGTTGCGGTTGATGACGCGGCGGTAGAGGTCGTTGAGGTCCGAGGTGGCGAAACGGCCGCCGTCCAGGGGCACCAGCGGGCGCAGCTCGGGCGGGATGACCGGAATCACTTCCAGGATCATCCATTCCGGACGCGAGCCGGATTCGAGGAAGGCCTCGACCAGCTTCAGGCGCTTGACCAGCTTCTTGCGCTTGGCCTCGGAGGTGGTCTCCTTGAGGTCGATCTTGAGCTGGTCCTTCTCGGCCTCGAGGTCGATGGCCGACAGCATGTCGCGGATGGCCTCGGCGCCGATCTTGGCGGTGAAGGCGTCGTCGCCGTATTCGTCCACCGCGCGCATGTACTGCTCTTCACTCAGCAGCTCGCGCAGCTTCAGCGGGGTGAGGCCGGGCTCCACCACCACGTAGTTCTCGAAATAGAGGATGCGTTCCAGGTCCTTCAGCGTCATGTCGCACAGCAGGCCGATGCGGCTGGGCAGCGACTTGAGGAACCAGATGTGGGCGACCGGGCTGGCCAGTTCGATGTGGCCCATGCGCTCGCGCCGGACCTTGGCCAGCGTCACCTCGACGCCGCACTTCTCGCAGATGATGCCGCGATACTTCATGCGCTTGTACTTACCGCACAAGCACTCGTAATCCTTGATCGGGCCGAAGATGCGGGCGCAGAACAGGCCGTCGCGCTCCGGCTTGAAGGTGCGGTAGTTGATGGTCTCGGGCTTCTTGATCTCGCCGTAGGACCACGAGCGGATGCGCTCGGGGCTGGCGATGGAAATCCGGATCTGGTCGAAGGACTGCGTGCCGCTGACCTGACCGAAGATCTTCATCAATTCATTCATGACCTACTCCCGCATCATGCTGGGGTGCGGCGGGGGGCGATGCCCCCCGCGCCAGGTTTCAAGTTCGGATCAATAATTGCGCTGGGTGAGCTCGACGTTGAGGCCGAGCGAGCGCAGTTCCTTGACCAGCACGTTGAACGATTCGGGGATGCCGGCCTCGAAGTTGTCGTCGCCGCGGACGATGGCCTCGTAGACCTTGGTGCGGCCCGACACGTCGTCGGACTTCACCGTCAGCATCTCCTGCAGCGTATAGGCGGCGCCGTAGGCTTCCAGCGCCCACACCTCCATTTCGCCGAAGCGCTGGCCGCCGAACTGCGCCTTGCCGCCCAACGGCTGCTGGGTGACCAGCGAGTAGGGGCCGATGGAGCGGGCGTGGATCTTGTCGTCCACCAGGTGGTGCAGCTTCAGCATGTAGATGTAGCCCACCGTGACGCGGCGGTCGAAGGGCTCGCCGGTGCGGCCGTCATACAGCGTGACCTGGCCCGAGCGGTGGCGCTCCGCCTTCTCCAGCATCTCGCAGATGTCGCTTTCGCGGGCACCGTCGAACACCGGCGAGGCGAACGGGATGCCGTGGGTCAGGTTGTCCGCCAGCTCCAGGATCTCGGGATCGCCCAAATCGGCGATCTCGTCGGAATAGATCTGCGGGCCGTAGACGTCGTCGAGCTTCTTGCGGATGTCGGGGACCTTGGCGGCGCCGTGGCGATAGGCCTCCAGCAGCTTGCCGATCTGCTGGCCCAGGCCGGCCGAGGCCCAGCCCAGGTGGGTTTCCAGGATCTGCCCGACATTCATGCGGCTGGGCACGCCCAGCGGGTTGAGCACGATGTCGACCTGCTGGCCGTCGTCCAGGTAGGGCATGTCCTCGAGCGGGGTGATGCGCGAGATGACGCCCTTGTTGCCGTGGCGGCCGGCCATCTTGTCGCCGGGCTGCAGCTTGCGCTTCACCGCGACGAAGACCTTGACCATCTTCATCACGCCGGGCGGCAGCTCGTCGCCGCGCTGCAGCTTCTCGACCTTGTTTTCGAAGCGCTCCTGCAGGCGGTCGACGGCGGCGTCGAAGGCCCGCTTGAGCTGCTCGACATCGGCCATGGCGGCGTCGTCATCGACGGCGACGTTGCGCCAGGCGCTGGTGTGCAGCTCGGCCAGCATCTCCTGGGTCAGCGCCGCGCCGGCCTTCAGGCCCTTGGGACCCGAGACCACCTTCTTGCCCAGCAGCACCTGCTTCAGGCGGGCGTAGAACGACCGCTCCAGGATGGCCCGCTCGTCGTCGCGGTCCTTGGCCAGACGCTCGATCTCGGCCCGTTCGATGGCCAAGGCGCGCTCGTCCTTCTCGACGCCGCGCCGCGAGAAGACGCGGACCTCGACGATGGTGCCGGTGACGCCCGGGGGCAGGCGCAGGCTGGTGTCGCGCACGTCCGAGGCCTTCTCGCCGAAGATGGCGCGCAGCAGCTTCTCTTCCGGGGTCATCGGGCTTTCGCCCTTGGGCGTGACCTTGCCGACCAGGATGTCGCCCGGCTTGACCTCGGCACCGATATAGACGATGCCGGCCTCGTCCAGGTTCTTCAGCGCCTCTTCGCCCACGTTGGGAATGTCGCGGGTGATTTCCTCCTGGCCCAGCTTGGTGTCGCGGGCCATGACCTCGAATTCCTCGATGTGGATCGAGGTGAACACGTCGTCACGGACGATGCGTTCCGAGATCAGGATGGAATCCTCGAAGTTGTAGCCGTTCCAGGGCATGAAGGCGACCAGCACGTTGCGGCCCAGCGCCAGCTCGCCCAGCTGGGTGCTGGGGCCGTCGGCGATGATGTCGCCCTTGCGGATCATGTCGCCCACCTTCACCAGCGGCTTCTGGGTGATGCAGGTGTTCTGGTTGGAGCGCTGGAACTTCAGCAGGTTGTAGATATCGACGCCGGATTCGTGGGAGGCCACGTCCTCGGTGGCGCGGATGACCACGCGGGTGGCATCGACCTGGTCGACGATGCCGGTGCGCTTGGCGGTGATCGCCGCACCGGAATCGCGGGCCACCGCCTGCTCCATGCCGGTGCCGACCAGCGGCGCCTCGGCGCGGATCAGCGGCACCGCCTGGCGCTGCATGTTCGAGCCCATCAGGGCGCGGTTGGCGTCGTCGTTCTCGAGGAACGGGATCAGCGCCGCGGCCACCGACACCAGCTGCTTGGGGCTGACGTCGATCATGGTGATTTCCGATGGCGGCACCATGACGAACTCGCCGGCCTGGCGGCACGACACCAGGTCATGGACGAAGCGGCCTTCGGCATCCAGCTCGGAATTGGCCTGGGCGATGGTGTAGCGCCCTTCCTCCATGGCCGAGAGATACAGCACCTCGTCGGTGACCTTGCCGTCCTGGATGCGCCGGTAGGGGGCCTCGATGAAGCCGTACTGGTTGACCCGGGCGTAGGTGGCCAGGCTGTTGATCAGGCCGATGTTCGGGCCTTCCGGCGTCTCGATCGGGCAGATGCGGCCGTAATGGGTGGGGTGCACGTCGCGCACCTCGAAGCCGGCGCGCTCACGGGTGAGACCGCCCGGCCCCAGCGCCGAAAGGCGGCGCTTGTGGGTGATCTCGGACAGCGGGTTGGTCTGGTCCATGAACTGGGACAGCTGCGACGACCCGAAGAACTCGCGCACCGCCGCCGCCGCCGGCTTGGCGTTGATGAGGTCGTGCGGCATCACCGAATCGATGTCCACCGAGCTCATGCGCTCGCGGATGGCGCGCTCCATGCGCAGCAGGCCGACGCGGTACTGGTTCTCCATCAGCTCGCCGACCGAGCGGACACGGCGGTTGCCGAGATGATCGATGTCGTCGATCTCGCCCTTGCCGTCCTTCAGTTCGACCAGGATCTTGATCACCGCCAGGATGTCGTCGCGGCGCAGCACCCGGGTGGTGTCGGGCACGGTCTTGTCGGTGAAGCCCAGGCGCGAGTTCATCTTGACGCGGCCGACCGCCGACAGGTCGTAGCGCTCGGAATCGAAGAACAGGCCCTGGAACAGCGCCTCGGCGGTTTCCAGGGTCGGCGGCTCGCCCGGACGCATGACCCGGTAGATGTCGATCAGGGCCTCCTCGCGCGAGGAGTTCTTGTCGATGGCCAGGGTGTTGCGGATGTACGGGCCGACGTTGATGTGGTCGATGGCCAGGCAGGGCAGCTCGGAAATGCCCGCCTTCTCCAGCTCGGCCAGGCTGTTGACGTTCAGCTCGTCGCCGGCCTCGATGAAGATCTCGCCGGTCTGCTCGTTGATGATGTCCTCGGCGACGTACTGGCCGACCAGGTCCTCGGGCAGCACCAGGATGTCATCGACGCCCTGCTCCTTCAGCTTCTTGCCCAGGCGCGGGGTCATCTTGGAGCCGGCCTCGGCCACCTTCTCTCCGGTCTTGGCGTCGATCAGGTCGTAGACCAGCTTGACGCCCTTCATGCGCTCGGGGAGGAAGGCGGTCTTCCAGCCCTTGGGGCCGCGGGTATAGATGGTGCGGTCGTAGAAATAGCCGAGGATGTCCTCGGAGGTCATGCCCTTCAGCTCGCCCAGTTCGACCGGCTTGTGGTCGGCCTTGCGCGCGGCGCGCAGGCTCTCGGTCGCCGGGTTGTCCAGCGCATAGAGCAGGGTGGTGACCGGCAGCTTGCGGCGGCGGTCGATGCGCACGTAGACTAGGTCCTTGGCATCGAACTCGAAGTCCAGCCACGAGCCGCGATAGGGGATGACGCGGGCGGCGAACAGGTACTTGCCCGACGAGTGGGTCTTGCCCTTGTCGTGGTCGAAGAACACGCCCGGCGAGCGGTGCATCTGCGACACGATGACGCGCTCGGTGCCGTTGATGACGAAGGTGCCGTTGGCCGTCATCAGGGGCATGTCGCCCATGTAGACGTCCTGCTCCTTGATGTCGCGGATCGAGCGCGCGCCGGTATCCTCGTCGATGTCCCACACCACCAGGCGGAGCGTCACCTTCAGCGGCGCCGCGAAGGTCATGCCGCGCTGCTGGCACTCCTCGACGTCGTACTTGGGCTGCTCGAGCTCGTACTTGACGAATTCCAGGGTGCCGCGTTCCGAGAAGTCGCGGATCGGGAAGACGGACTTGAACACCTCCTGGAGGCCGACATTGGCCCGCTTCTCCGGGGCGGTGTCCATCTGCAGGAAGTGATCATAGGAGCTCTTCTGCACCTCGATCAGGTTGGGCATCGGGGCAACCGTGGGGATACGCCCGAAGCTCTTACGAACCCGCTTCCGACCCGTGTAGGATTTAGCCATTGCCGTTCCTCGTCCTCAGATCTCGGTCGGCCCCGGAAATCGGGGCCAAGGTGGGCGGAAAGCCGCCCCGGGAAAAGTACATAACGAAATCGGTCCTGGTGCCCTTACGCCGCGCAAATGGCCGGCCGGGCATTACAAGCACCATTGGGCCGGACAGCGGCGGCGTCTCCGCCACCGCTCCCGGCCCGCTGGGCAAACAGCCGAAGCTGCTCGATTACTTGACGGCGACCTTGGCACCGGCCTCTTCGAGCACCTTCTTGATCTTCTCCGCCTCGTCCTTCGAGACGCCGTCCTTCACGGTCTTGGGCGCAGCCTCGACCAGATCCTTGGCCTCCTTCAGGCCCAGGCCGGTGATGGCGCGCACTTCCTTGATGACGTTGATCTTCTTTTCGCCGGCCTCGGTCAGGACGACCTCGAACTCGGTCTTCTCCTCGACCGCGGCGGCGGCGGCGACCGGGGCGGCGGCCACGGCAACCGGAGCGGCGGCGGAAACGCCCCACTTCTCTTCGAGCATCTTGGAAAGCTCAGCCGCCTCGAGGACGGTGAGGGCGGACAGCTCGTCAACGAGCTTAGCGAGATCAGCCATTGTAGACTCCTAGATAAGGCTTGTGTTCTGGGATTGGTAGTCGGTTCGCACTCACGCAGCGTCCTTTTCCGCCTTTGCGCTGAGCACCCGGGCCAATTGGCCGGCGGGAGCCTGCAGCACTCCGGCGATGCGGGTGGCCGGCGTATTGAGCATGCCGATGAGCCTGCCACGCAGCTCGTCCAGGGACGGCAGGGTGGCGAGGGCCTTGATGCCATCGACGTCGAGGCGCTTGTCACCCAAAGATCCACCCAGGATCTTCAGCTTCTCGTTGGCCTTGGCGTATTCGGCGGCGACCTTGGCGGCGGCGACCGGGTCCTTCGAAAAGGCGATGGCGGTCGGGCCGTTGAACAGGTCGGCGATGCTGCTGTACGCGGTCCCCTCAAGGGCGAGCTTGGTGAGACGATTCTTGGTCACCTTGAAGCTGGCGCCGGCCGCACGCATCTTGCCGCGCAGGTCGGTCATCTCGGCCACCGTCAACCCCGTGTAATGGGTGACGACGACCAGGGATGCGTCCCCGAGCGTCTCATGCAGCGTACCGACCCACTCCTTTTTCTGTGTCCGGTCCACTTTCGTCTCCAAACAGCGAGCCGGGCTTCCCCGCCAGGATTGGCGGTTGGCACCGGTCCATTGCCCTTTGGCCTCACCGGTCGGCACCAGGGCCGGCCGGCGATAGCCGGTGGCCTGTCCCAGAGCTTCAAGCCGCATCCGGTCCGCCCCAGGGGGGCGGGAGGAAACGGGTTCATCTCTGTCTACGCAGGCGGGTGATCCCATCAAGCCGTCCGGAAGGTCTATCCCGGTTGGCACCTACGGTCTCGGACAGGTTCGGGAGCCCCCCTTGCGAAGGGGCTCCCCTTCCCCCTCCCGAGGGAGGGGAAACTGGTCAAACGGCGTGCGCCGGTCAGCCGCCGATGGTGGCGATGTCCAGCTTGACGCCCGGGCCCATGGTCGAGGACAGCGACACCTTCTTGAGATAGGTGCCCTTGGCGCCCGACGGCTTGGCCTTGTTGATGGCATCGACGAAGGCCTTGATGTTGGCCACCAGCTTGTCCTCGTCGAACGAGGCCTTGCCGATGCCGGCATGGATGATGCCGGCCTTCTCGACGCGGAACTGCACCTGGCCCGCCTTGGCCGCACGCACCGCTTCGGTGACGTTCGGGGTGACGGTGCCCAGCTTGGGGTTCGGCATCAGGTTGCGCGGACCCAGGATCTTGCCCAGCCGACCGACCACGCCCATCATGTCGGGGGTGGCGATGCAGCGGTCGAAATCCATCATGCCGCCCTGGATCTGCTCGGCCAGGTCCTCGGCACCGACGATGTCGGCACCGGCCTTGCGGGCCTCCTCGGCCTTGTCGGCCTTGGCGAAGACGGCGACGCGCACGGTCTTGCCGGTGCCGTGCGGCAGCTCGATGACGCCGCGGACCATCTGGTCGGCATGGCGCGGATCGACGCCCAGGTTCAGCGCGATCTCGACGGTCTCGTCGAACTTGGCCTTGGCCCCGGCCTTGATGACCTTCACGGCCTCGGCCAGACCATAGAACTTCTCGCGGTCGACGCCCTCGTAGGAGGTCTTCAGTCGCTTTCCGATGTGCGCCATGGGACTACTCCACCACCTTGAGGCCCATGGACCGGGCCGAACCGACGATCATGCTGGAGGCCGCTTCAACGTCATTGGCGTTGAGGTCCACCATCTTCTTGGCCGCGATCTCGCGGATCTGCTCCATGGTCACGCTGCCCACGGTGCCGCCCTTGCCGGGGGTCTGCGACCCCTTGGTGATGGCGGCCGCCTTCTTCAGGAAGTAGGTGATCGGCGGGGTCTTGGTGACGAAGGTGAACGTGCGGTCCGAATAGGCGGTGATCACCACCGGAATCGGCATGCCCGGCTCGAGCTGCTGGGTCTGGGCGTTGAACGCCTTGCAGAACTCCATGATGTTCAGGCCGCGCTGACCCAGCGCCGGACCGATCGGCGGCGACGGATTGGCCTTGCCGGCCGGCACCTGAAGCTTGATGTAACCGATAACTTTCTTTGCCATCTTCTCATCCTCTGGACATCAGAGACGGCGGTACGGCCAATGGCAGGCCTCCCGCCCCGAACCGCCCCGGAAACCGCTCCGGGCCGGCAGAAAACTCAAACCTTCTCGACCTGCGAGTATTCCAGCTCGACCGGGGTGGAGCGGCCGAAAATGGACACCGCCACCTTGAGGCGGGCCTTCTCCTCGTCCACTTCCTCGACCATGCCGTTGAACGAGGTGAAGGGGCCGTCGGAGACCCGCACCTGCTCGCCGACATCGAAGGTGATCGAGGGCTTGGGCCGCTCGACGCCTTCCTGGACCTGACGGATGATGCGGTCGGCCTCGGCCTCGGTGATCGGCACCGGGCGGCCCTTGCCGCCCAGGAAGCCGGTGACCTTGGGCGTGTTCTTGACCAGGTGCCAGGTGTCGTCGGTCAGCACCATCTTCACCAGCACGTAGCCGGGGAAGAACTTGCGCTCGGCATTCACCTTGGAGCCGCGGCGGACCTCGACCACTTCCTCGGTCGGAACCAGGACCTGGTCGAACAGCTCGGCCATGCCCTTCTGCTCGGCCTGCTCGCGGATCGACTGGGCGACCTTCTTCTCGAAACCGGAATAGACGTGGATCACATACCAGCGGGCGGTCGTCGCCATATCAACCTCCCAGACCGAACAGCAGCTTGACGATCCAGGCGAAAATCTGGTCCACCAGCAGGAAGAAGATCGAGGCGAGCACCACCATCGCGAACACCATCATGGTGGAGATGGAGGTTTCGCGACGGCTCGGCCACGTCACCTTAGCGACTTCCTGGCGGACCTGCTTGACGAACTGAGCTGGAGACGTCTTTGCCATCATTCTTTCGTCGACATGAGCCCCGAAGCGGGGCTTCCCTTTATGATTCGGCCTGACCGGCCGGCTGGCAGGAGTGGAGGGGCTCGAACCCCCAGCCCCCGGTTTTGGAGACCGGTGCTCTACCAGTTGAGCTACACTCCTTCAACCGACACGCCGGCCCCCCTTCGCAGAGGGGCCGGCGGACAGGTCCGGGCAACCGAAGCCGCCCCTTATACGCTTACTCGATGATCTTGGCAACCACGCCGGCACCGCGCGTGTGAAACACGCTCACGAAAAGAATCGTCGGCTTCGGCGTGGTCACGCTGATCATTCCTACTCGACGATCTTGGCCACCACGCCGGCGCCGACGGTGCGGCCACCCTCGCGGATGGCGAAGCGCAGGCCTTCGTCCATGGCGATGGGGGCGATCAGGTTGACTTCCATCGAGATGTTGTCGCCCGGCATCACCATCTCGGTGCCTTCCGGCAGCGACACCACGCCGGTCACGTCCGTGGTGCGGAAGTAGAACTGCGGGCGGTAGTTGGTGAAGAACGGGGTGTGACGGCCGCCCTCTTCCTTGGTCAGGATGTAGGCTTCGGCCTTGAACTTGGTGTGCGGGGTGATGGAG
>NZ_CACVCG010000078.1 GCF_902729435.1 Magnetospirillum sp. UT-4 | reverse complement strand
AAACCAGTCGCCACAACTTCACCCATCACGCGAAGTTGGCAGCCATAAACGCGGTTGGGAAAAGCAGGAACCGAAAGCGTGCCTCGGGCGTCTGTCTTCCAGAAGACAAGCACGGAGGCCCCCTCGATGCGTTCGGTTCTTCTCGCCGCCCTCGCCGTCCTTGCCGCCGTCCAGGCCGGCCCTGCCCTGGCCCAGGCCGACCACGCCCAGCGCATCGCCACCGAGCTGGTGATGCGCCGTGCCCAGCTCCAGGCGGCCCTGTGCCGCCAGCAGCTCACCGGAACACCGGTGCGGCTGCCGCTCTATCCGCCGGTGGGAACCGGCGGCGCCGTTCCCCCACCGGTCTGCGTCAGGCGGTGATACCCCGCTTGCGCGCTCGCCCCCGGCCCCTGCCGGGGTCTATCACGGAATCGCCCTTTCCGCCCTGACTGCGGAGGGGTGTCGGGGGCGGCGGCGTCCGGGCTCCCTGTCGCCAACAGCCGGCACTGCCGCCCCTTGGACTTTCACACCAGCCAGTCGCCGATATCGGTGGTGGCGTTGGCCTGGATGCCGACCAGGATGACGCCCTCGGTGCCCGGGGCGTTGGCGGCGCCGTCGCCGATGGTCAGCCACAGGCCCTGGGGCGTCTGGGTGGCACGCAGCACGGCGCTATCGGCATCGTGGCCGAAATCCACCCGATCGCCGTCGCCCGGGTTGAAGCCGGTGATGGCATCGCGACCCTGGCCGACCACGAAGCGGTCGGCCCCGCCATTGCCCACCATGCTGTCGTCGCCGCCACCGCCGACCAGCACGTCGTCGCCGGTGCCGCCGACCAGCAGATCGTCGCCGGCCCCGCCGACCAGCACGTCGTTGCCGCCGGCTCCGGCCAGGGCGACGCCCTCGGCGGCACCGGAGCCATCGACCGGCGCCAGTTCCGCCACCGCCGCCGGCGGGCCGCCCGGCGCCGACAGTTCTACCGCGCGGAATTCGAGCGGGAACAGGGCGGCGTTGGCGTCGAGGGCGGCGAGGTCGAAGCTCTGATCGAAGCCGATATTTCCATTGGCGGCCGCCACCTGAGGCTCCAGTTCCAGCAGCGACGGGCCGATGCCGGCCTCAAGCTCGGCCTGGCCGATGGCGCCGTCGTCATCGGCATCCAGCCCGCTCGCCCCCGCCAGGCTGTCCACCGGCGCTCCCTCGATCTCGGACAGGCCGTGGATGGCCAGGGCATAGGATTGGCCCGGCACCAGCCCGTCGGCGACGGCCACCACCCGCAGCTGACCGCCGTCCTGGTCGATGGTGACCCTGCCGGTGAATCCCGAGGCATCAAGAGCGACGAAATCCGCGGTCCATTGCAGCGGTCCCGCAATCAGCAGGTCGTCTCCCGCGCCGCCGACCAAGGCATCCGTCCCTTCCGCCGCCACCTGCACGTTCGCCATCTCGCATGCCCTCGCGTCGTTAGCCTTCCCGGCTGCCAACAGGAACGAAGGGCGATGGTTCGCCGCGCGTTGTTGCCCCTAGGGCATGTTCCGTTTGAACGGAACATGGTCTAGGGTCCGTACTCAATTAGGGTGTGGCCTGCGTTGGCGTTCCAAGGGCGCAATGGCAGGCGCAGGCGCGACGGCGATGCTGGACGCATCGCCTAGCGGCGGCAACGTACCAGGGCGCCCTTGGAACGCCAACCCTCCGGGCCGGACGAATTTGCCCTCCCGGTGCGTCAGGCCGCTTGCGCGATGGTCCACATCGCGCTGCGCGTCCTTCCTGCCAGGCGGGCAAATTCGTCTCGGCGCAGGCCACACCCTAATTGAGTACGGACCCTAGACGACAGGGTCCCGCCCGCCCCCGGCCGCGCGGCGGGCCAGGATGGCCTCGGCCAGGTGCAGGTCCTCGGGTCCGTCCACGTCGATGGCGGCCTCGGGAGCCGACATCTCGACCACCGCCAGGCGCGCGCCGACCCGGGCGGAGAGCCGCCGCGCCGCGCCCTCCAGGGTCAGCAGCCCCAGCGACCACAACAGCAGCGAGCCGGTCCCCAGGCTCGCCATCATCGCCGCCGGATCGCGCCGGCTGGCGTCCATGCGGGTCCAGGTGCCGGCGGCGCGGCGGGCGCGGCTGCCGAGCATGAGGAACAGGTTGCACCCGGTGACCCGCGCCCGGCGGAAGCGGACATAGGCCCGCCGTGCCTCGGGATAGGTACCGCGAATGGCCTCGTCGCGGGCCACCGCCATCGCCCCATCGGCGTCGGGCGGCACCTTCGACAGGAATTCGGCGATCATCGTCGGGGTCAGCAGCGGATGATCGACGGTGGTGATGAGCAGCGGCGGCGGCACCACGTCCAGCACCGCCTCGACCGTCTCGCCGATGGTCGCGCGGGCGGCCACCGGCACCACCCGCTTGCCCACCATCATGGTATCGCCCAGGCAGCGCCAGTCGGCGGCGACCAGGATGCGGCCGATGCCCGGGGTTTCGCGCAGCGCGTCCACCACCCATTCGCCCATGGGCCGCCCGGCCACCGGCAGCACCGCCTTGTGCGGCAGGTCGTAGGCGCGCGCCAGCGGATCGCCGTTGGCCCGCGGCCCGGCCAGCACCAGCGCGGTCAGGCCGGCACCTTTTCCGTTCACAGCCATCGGTGCAGCCGGTACCAGTCGGCGGTCATGGCGAAGCCGGCGGCCAGCGCGATGGAGGGCGACCACTGGCCGGAGGGGGGAAGCAGATCGGGCCGGCAGCTCCAGTCGCCGTGCAGCAGTTCGGCCAGCCGCCCCGGCGCCGCCGCCGGCACCCGCTTGCCGCCGCCCAGGCGGGCCAGCCCCAGCGCCGCCGCCAGGATCGGCCGCGGCACCGGCAGCACCGGCGGTTCGCGGCCCAAGGCGCGGGCGGCGGCGCGGGCGATCTCGGCCCAGCCGGCGGCGCCCTCGCCCACTTCCCACACCCGGCCGCGATCCGTGGAGTGCGCCGCCGCCAGCACCGCGCGCACGGCGTCGTCCACATGGAGCAGAGCCAGACGGGCGCGCGATCGCGCCGGAATGGGCAGCACCGGCAGCCGGGCGGCGCGGAACAGCGGCAGGATGGCGGAATCGCCCGGCCCGTAGATTGCGGCCAGCCGCAGCACCAGCCAATCGTCGCCGCCGGCCGCGTCGATCAGCGCCGTCTCGGCTTCGGCCGAACGGCCGGCATAGGCCGAGATCTTGGGGTCGCGCGCCGCCAGGCAAGACACCACCAGCAGCCGCGCGCCGCGGGCCGAGCGGCGCAAGGCGGTGCCGATATGGGCGGCACCGGCGACGTCCGGCTCGGCGACCGGATCGGCAACGTGCACCACCAGCGAGGCCCCGGTCAGCAGCCGGCGCAGCGCATCCTGGTCGTCAGGCGCGCCCGGCACCACGTCCAGCGCCCCGTCCACGGCGCGACGCGCCAGCACCCGAACGCGCCAGCCCTCGGCGCGCAGGCGGCGCACCACCGCCTGCCCGAGAAAGCCGGTGCCGCCGGTCACGGCGGCCACCGGGGTGCTGCGGAACGGTGACGGTGCGGTCATGACGAAGCCCCCGAGGTTCAAGGTCTTCATCATGTGGGAGCATGCGCCCGCCGGTCCGCCGCCCATCGGGCGGGTCAGACCAATGGCGAGGGCGATGCCCTCAGTGGCTGGTGCCGGCCGAATAGGTGATCTTGTTCCAGACGTTGTACTTGCCGATGGGGGCGCTCATGGGGATGCGCGCGGTTTCGGCGAAGGTGGCGGCGTTCAGGATGATGGCGGCGCCGTCCCGTTCCGACAGCGACACCACCACGCGGCTGCCGTCGCGGTTGAACTCCACGTGGCGGGTGAGGCGGCCGGGCGCCGGGCGTACGGTGCGCACGATCTCCAGCGTGCGGGTGTCGATGACCTGCAGCGCGTCCTTCTCGGGTCCCATGGAGACGTCGACCCAGGCATAGGGGCTGTTCTCGTGCCCGCGCATGAAGAAGCCCGGACCCAGGGTGGGGATGCGCTTGACCGTCTTCCAGGTCGCCATGTCGATGACGCTGACCACCGCCTCCTTCAGGTGCGGCGTCGCCATCAGGAGGCGCCCACCTTGCTTGAAGACGATGCCCGAGCCCAGATGCGGCATGCCGGCGAGGTCGAGGTCGGCCACCTTGCGCTTGAGGTCGAGGTCCACCACCATGCCCTTGCCGCCGCCGCGGGTGGTGCCCATCACCCGCTCGTAGGTGGGATCGAAGAAGAAGTCGTCGAAATAGTCGGGCACCCGGATGCGCAGGGCCTGGAAGCGGCCGCCGGTGCTGACCCCCTCCTCCAGCCCCTTCTCGCGGGAATGGACCAGGCCGTTCATCACCGGCCCGGCATCGTCGGCATAGGGAATCTCCCACACCTCTTCCAGATCGCGCAGGGCGACCACGAAGCTGGCGCGCGGCGGCGCGGTGTAGACCGCCGAGACGCGGCTGGTCTTGCCGTCGCCCTTCACCGGAATCACCTGCAGCGGCTTCAGATCCTCGGCCGACAGCGCCACCAGGGTGTGGGGCAGCACGTTGCCGGCCATCAGGAAACGGCCGTCATGGGACACCGCCACGTTGCGGGTGTTGATGCCGACGCGGATCTCGGCCATCAGTTTGCCGGTCCACATGTCGTGCTTGGACACCCAGCCGTCGCGCGAGGCGAGATAGACGAAGCGGCCATCGGGGGAATACTTGGCGCCGCCGTGCAGGGCGAAGCGGCTGGGAAACCGATGCAGCGGCTTCCAGCGGTCGCCGTCGAGCACGGTGACGTGGTGGTCGCCGCCCTCCACCACGGTGAACAGGTTCAGCGGGTCCGAGCGGAAGGGCGGCGCCTTGGGCAAAGCGGACGGTTCGGTCACCACCAGCCGCGACGCCTCGATCTCGGCCATGCCCCAGTCGGGGACCAATGGCAGCGGGGTGTAGATGTACTTGGCCAGGGCCTTGACCTGGTCGGGCGACAGCTTGCCGGCGAAGCCCTCCATCTGGGTGGCGGGACGGCCCTCGGCGATCACCTTCTCGGCCTCGGCGGGCTTGACCCGGCCCAGGTTCTCGGGCAGCAGCGCCGGCCCGATGGCGCCCAGACGGTCGGCGCCGTGGCAGGCGGCGCAATGCTCGGTGAACAGCTTGTCCAATTCGGCGGCGGATGCGGGCAGGGCGGCGGCGAGGGCGAGCAGGAGCAGGGCGGCCTTCATTGGATTTCCTCGTCGGTGAGATAGCAGGCCGGGTCCTCGCCCCAGCGGTCGCCGCCGGCCTTCTCGGCCCGCACCCGGCTGTTGCCGTTGCAGAGGACGAGGTGACGGCATTCGCCGCAGCGCCCGGTGAGCGCCCGCGGCCGCGCCTTCAGCCCGGCCATCAGCGGATTGGCGGTATCGGCCCAGATCTGGGCGAAGGGCCGCTCGCGCACGTTGCCCAGGCGCTCGTGCCACCACATGGTGTCGGGGTGGACCCAGCCCAGATTGTCGATGTTGGCGACGTTGATGCCCGAGGCGTTGCCGCCCCATTCCGCCAGCTTGGCGGCGATGTGGGCGGCCTTGTCCGGCCACCGCGACGCCACCCAGCCCAGGAAATAGGGGCCGTCGGCGTCGTTGTTGCCGGTGACGAATTCGGCCTCGGGGCTCGCCATGGCGGCCTCGAACAGGCGGTCCATGGCGGCCCGGGTCATGGCGGCGTGGGCGTCCTCGGCG
This sequence comes from Magnetospirillum sp. UT-4, assembly GCF_902729435.1. GTDB lineage: Bacteria > Pseudomonadota > Alphaproteobacteria > Rhodospirillales > Magnetospirillaceae > Magnetospirillum. The sequence continues at coordinate 11,815 of NZ_CACVCG010000078.1, read as the reverse complement.
CGGTTGCGGTTGCCGCGTCCGGCATAGTTGAGGTGCGAGAAGTAGAACTTGTCGATGGCCTCCGCCCGCATCAGCTCCAGCACCTCGGGCAGGTGATGGGCGTTGTCGCGGGTCATGGTGAAGCGCAGGCCCACCTTCAGGCCGGATTCGCGGCAGCGGCGGATGCCGGCCATGGAATCGGCGAAGGCGCCGTCCTTGCCGCGGAAGCCGTCATGGACCGCGCCGATGCCGTCCACCGAGATGCCCACATACGAGAAGCGGGCGGCGGCGATGCGATGGGCGGTGTCGTCGTCGATCAGGGTGCCGTTGGTGGACAGCGACACCGAGGCGAAGCCCAGCCGCCGCGCCTCGGCCGCCAGCTCGAACAGGTCGGGGCGCAGCAGCGGCTCGCCGCCCGACAGGATCAGCGCCGGAACCCCGGCCGCCTTGAGGTCGCGCAGCGCATGCATCGCCTCCCAGGTGGTCAGTTCGCCGGTGAAATCCTTGTCGGTCGAGGTGGAATAGCAATGCCGGCAGGCCAGGTTGCAGCGGCGCACCAGGTTCCAGATCACCACCGGCCCGGGCAGGTCGCGATACGGCCGGACCAGACTCGGTTCGGACAATTCGCGGATGAAGCGGCTGAGCCGGAACATTCTTCTATCCCGCCAGCCGGACGCCGGTCTTCTTGAGGATGCGGCTGCTGTAGAGCACCTGATGGGCGCGCACCCGCGGTCCCAGCACCGCCGCCACCTCGGCCACCAGCCCGGCGGCGGCTTCGGGGTCGCGGGCGTGGATCATGGCGAACAGGTTGTAGGGCCAGAACGGCGGCCGGCGCGGGCGCAAATAGCAATGGCTGACGAAGGGCAGCGCCGCCACCGCCTCGCCCGCCGCCTCGGCCTCGTCGTCGGCGACGTCCCACACGGTCATGCCGTTGTGGCGATAGCCCAGGGCGTAATGGTCGGGCACCGCGCCGATGCGGCGCACCACGCCTTCGGCCAGCATGCGGGCGAGACGGGCCATCACCTCCTCGGGCGCGATGCCGACGGTCTCCGCCACCTTGTGGTAGGGCTGGGGCGTCAGCGGCAGCCCTGCCTGGGTGGCGAGGATGATGGCACGATCGACGGCGTCCAAGCTCTCAGGCCTCCAGGCGCAACCCGATGCGGAATTCGCGGCTCTTGGGCATGTCGTACACCGGCAGTCCGGTGCGCGCCTGGACTTCGGTCAAGACCTGGTGGACCCGGTCCAGGGATTCCGCCGCCACCACGAACCACATGTTCAGGGCGTGGTCGCGGCGATAGTTGTGGGCCACCTCGGGATGAAGGTTGACCAGGGCCGCCACCTCGTCGAAGCGCTCCTCGGGCACCGCCATGGCGGCCAGGGTGTTGTGGCCGCCGAAGCGGTCGGCGTTGTACAGGGGGCCGAAGCGGCTGAGCACGCCGTCGGCCAGCAGGGTGCGCAGGCGTCCGATCAGCTCGTCCTCGGTCAGGCCCAGGGCTGCCGCCGCGTCGGCGAAGGGCCGCTCGGTGATGGGAAAGCCGCCCTGCAGGGCGTTGACGATGGCGCGGTCGGTGTCGTCCATGGCCCTACTCCGCCGCCGCCCGGCGCTGGTAGCGGGCGCCGCATTGCTTGAAGCGGCGCAGCGAGAACAGCACGGCGCGGGGATGGCGGGCCACCCCTTCCCGCACCGCCAGGGCGGCGATGGCGGCCTCGACCTCGGCGCGGTCGTGGCCGTGGACCATGGTGAACAGGGTGTAGGGCCAGGCCGGCGGGCGGCGCGGCCGGCGATAGCACAGGGTCACCTCGGGGCAGGCGGCGAGGCGGCGCCCCGTTTCGCTCACCTCATGGTCGGGGATGTCCCACACCACCATGGCGTTGGCGCGGTAGCCCAGCTCGTGGTGGCGCACGATCACCCCCAGGCGGCGGATCACCCCGCGCGTCGAAAGGGCGTGCAGCCGGGCGATCACCTCGTCCTCGTCCATGCCCACCGCCCGGCCCAGCTCGGCGAAGGGCCGGGACACCAGCGGCAGGCCGCCGCACAGGGCGCCGATCAGATCGGCTTCGCGGTCGTTCACGTCCATCGCAGCGGAAACCCCAGATCGATGTGGAAATCCTCGAGCATCGGCAGGTCCAGAACCTCGATGCCGGTGCGCCGGGCGATGTCGTCCAGCACCGCCCGCACGTCGTCGGGGCCGGCGGCGGCGACCACGAACCACAGGTTCAGCCGGTGCTCGCGCTGGTAATTGTGGTTGACCTCGCCATAGGCCGAGACCAGCGCCGCCACCGCCTCCAGCCGCTCGGGCGGCACCGCCATGGCAGCCAGGGTGGAATGGCCGCAGGAATGGGGGCGCATCACGGCGCCGATGCGGGCCACCGCGCCGGCCTCGACCAGGCGTTTCAGGCGGGCGATCACCTCGTCCTCGCCGATGCCCAGGGTGCGGCCGATGGCGGCGTAGGGCTCGGCCACCAGCGGCAGGTCGTGCTGGAACTCGTCGAGCAGGCGGCGGTCGATGGAATCCATGCTCACAACCCCGTCCGGTGCGCCCGCGCGGTGAAGAAGATGCCCGACGGCTTGGCCGCCGGCAGCTCCGCCACCTTGCGCAGGGATGCGGTGTCCCACACCGTCACCTGGTCGGAATCACGGGCCGAGATCCACACCCGCTCGCCGCGCGGGGTGAATTCCATGTGCAGCACCGCCTTGCCCGGCACCAGGGTGGCGAGAACCGTGCGGCTGGGCACGTCGATCACCTGGACCTTGTCGTTGTCGGGCAGGGCGAAATTGACCCACAGGCGGCGCCCGCCCGGCTGCAGCATGGCGAAGACCGGCTGGCCGGCCACCGGGATGCGGCCGACCTCCTGCCAGGTGGCGGTGTCCACCACCAGCACCTCGTGGCGGCCGATGGCGGGCAGGAAGGCCTCGCGGCCCGAGGCGCCCCAGCCCTCCAGGTGCGGCATCTTGTAGACCGGAAGCGGCTGCTCGCCCTTGCCGTAATTGGGCAGCACCCGGCGCACCCCGGCCTCGGGATGCCACAGATCGAGCATGGCGATGCCGTCCTCGCCGAACAGGCCGGCCAGGTAGTGGCGGCCGTCCTCGGTGACCAGGGCGTCGTAGGGCTGGTTGCCGATGCCGGGATACTTCGTCACCGCCGGCGCCTTGGGATCCGAGAAATCCGCCAGCCAGATCTCGCCCGCCTCGTACAGCGAGAAGACGAAGCGGTTGCCCGGCGCGTCCTCCAGCCCGACCACCTTGGAACGCTTGCCGTCGGCGCCCACCGCCGGGATGTCGGCGACCTGCTCCAGGGTGCGGCTGTCGAACACCTTGACCCCGCCGGGGGTGTAGTTGGCCACCGCCACCAGCGAGCCGTCCTGCGAAACGGCGCCGCCGATGGAATTGCCCGATTGCATGACGCGGCCGGCGATGCGGCGCCGCAGCAGGTCCACCTTGGTCAGGCCGCCGTCGCGGCCGAAGACGAAGGCGAAGCGCTCGTCGCGCGAGAACACCACCGAGGCATGGGACAGATCGCCCAGCCCGGCGATGGTGCCCAGGCTGGTCGACCCGGTGGTCTCCACCACCTGCAGCCGCCCGTCGGCACGCTCCACCACCAGCCCGAGATCGCCGGTCCCACGCAAATCGGGGCCGGCGCAGGCGGCCAGCAGGACGGTCAGGCCCAAGGCCATCAGTCGCTTCACGGCGTTTCTCCCTTCAGGTGCCTGACGATCCAGCGGGCGTCGGCCTCGTTCAGCAGGCCGCGCCAGGGCGGCATGGGAGTGCCGGGGCGTCCTTCCAGAATCGTGGCCTCCAGCGCCTCGTCGCCGATGCCGGCCAGCGCCTCGGCGGTGAGCGGCGCGCCCAGCCCGCCGGCCCGGCTCATGCCGTGGCACGAGCCGCAATCCTGGGCCACCAGCTCGCGCAGTTCGCCGATGCGGGCGGCCGGCGGCTCGGCGGCGGCCGGCAGGGCCAGCACCGCCAGCGCCGCCATGAGCACGGCGCCCCTCATTGCGCCGCCTCGGCCAAGGCGGGCCAGCCCGACACCACCGCGTGGTCGACCACCCGGCCGATGACCAGCAGCGCCGGCGGCTTGGGCGCCCAGCGTTCCATATCGGCGGTCAGGCAGCCCAGGCGCGACACCCATGTCCTTTGTTCCGGCGTGGTGCCGCGCTCGATGATCGCCACCGGCGTGTCGGCCGGCAGGCCGGCGCCCACCAAGCCAGCGGCCATGCGCTCGGCGCTCGCCACCCCCATGTAGACCACCAGGGTGCAGCGCGGATCGGCCAGCGAGGCCCAGTCGAGATCGAGGTCGCCGTCGTCCTGGCGGTGGCCGGTGACCAGCCGTACGCCTTCGGCGATGCCGCGCAGGGTCAGCGGGATGCCGGAAGCGGCGGCGCAGCCCGAGGCGGCGGTGATGCCGGGCACCACCTCGAACGGGATGCCGGCGGCGGCCAGGGCCTGGGCTTCCTCGCCGCCGCGGCCGAAGATGAAGGGATCGCCGCCCTTGAGGCGGACCACGTCGTGGCCGTCCATGGCCAGGCCCACCAACAGGCGGTTGATCTCGGCCTGGGGCACGGCGTGGCGCCCGGTCTCCTTGCCGACATCCATGCGCCTGGCCCCGGCCGGGAGCAGATCGAGGATGGACTCGCCGACCAGCCGGTCGAATACCACCACCCCGGCCCCGGCGATCAGCCGCGCCGCCTTGAGGGTCAGCAGCTCGGGATCGCCCGGACCCGAACCGACCAGATGGACCTTGCCGCGGTGCATCATCCCGTCCTCCCCCGGTTCAGGGAACCACCTCGACCACCCCGATCATTTCGGGATGGGGGCCGCACCTGTACGCGTACCGGCCGGGCCGCTCGAATTTCCGCTGCCAGGAATCGCCCGGCAGCAGGCGTTCGGATTCGGCCAGCCCCTCCGTCTCGAAGAACACCGAATGGCTGGTGCGCTTCTCGTCGTTGACCCACGCGACGGTGGTGCCGGCCTTCACCGTCACCGCCGCCGGCTGGAACCGCATCCTGTCGATGCCCACCCGGGCGGTTTCGGCCGCGTCGGCCGGAACCGCCCAGAGCAGGACCACGGCAAGGGCGGCCGCCCGGGTCACGGCCCGCCCCTATTGCTTGACCGCCTTGATCTCGCCCGGCGCGTCGAGGCCGAGGCGAAGGTCGAGGGAGACGTGGTGGAAGCGGCCCCAGCTGTGATCGTCATGCACCGCCACGCCCACGGTGTAGGTCTTGCCGGCGGCGAGCACCACGTCGCCGGGCTGGCCGGAATCGAGCTTGCGGGTCATGGTGACGACCCAGGCGTCACCCTCCTTCTTGCCCTGGAAGGTGGCGCCGGCGTTCTGCTTCAGCACCCGCTCGGCCAGCACGTAGCCGTCCTCGGAAACGCCGCCCTTGCCGCTCTTGAAGCGCACCAGGTCGAGGAACTGGCCGCCCTTCAGCATGGCGTCCAGATCGGCCGGGCTTTTCAGCTTGTCCCAGCCGCCGCGCGGCTCGTCCTTCAGCGACACCGCGGTGCGGCTTTCCGGCAGGTACTTGGTGACGTAGCCGGCCGAGGTGTCGATGCCCTTGGCCGCCCCCAGGGCTTCCTTCTTCGGCGCGCTCGGCATGTCGCGGGCGTCGGCATGACAGCTGGCCCAGCAGCCCGAGCGGTCGGCGGCGCCGACCTTGCCGTCGTCGATCATCATCGCCAGCTTGATCTCGTTGTCGGGGTCCATCTTGCCGCCGGCCGCATTGGGCGCGGGGTTGTGCGGGCCGGCCGGGAATTCGAAGCGCATGTACAGGTTGGTCGCGTCATAGGCGGCCTTGATCTTGAGCGGAATGGCGGCGCGCTTGCCGGCGATCACCGTGGGCTCGATCTTCTGGCCGGAGACCATCTTCTTGCCCATGTCGGCGGCTTCCTCGGCGTGGCATTCGCTGCACTTGTCGCCCTTCTTGGTGAAGGAGCGGGCACCGCCGTGGTCCGAGCCGATCTGGATCCACTCGAACGAGCTCTGGCCGGGATAGAACAGGATGGTCTTGGCCTCGGGCGCCTTGGCCCAGTCGACGGCCCAGGCCGGAGCGGCGGCGACCACCAGGGCGCAGGCGGTTCCAAGGGCGAGGAAGGCTTTGCGGTGGCTCATCGTGGCTGCTCCAGTTCCTTGAGTTGCTCGTCGGTCAGGTCCTCGTGGACCGGCTTGTGGGCGATGCCCTTGTGGCAGTCGATGCAGGTCTGGCCGTCCTCGACCGCGTTCTCGTGCTGCTTGCGGGCGCGCTGCTTCTGCTTTTCCGGGTTCATCTGGTCGAAGGCGTGGCAGTTGCGGCATTCCCGCGAATCGCTGGCCTTCATCCGCCGCCACTCGCGCGCCGCCATCTCCAGCCGGTTGGCATCGAACTTCTCGGGCGTCGACACGGTGCCGACCACCTTGTGGTAAAGCTCGTTGGAGGCCTGAATCTTGCGCGCGATCTTGTGCACCCAGTCCCTCGGAACGTGGCAGTCGGGGCAGGTGGCGCGCACGCCGGACCGGTTGGTGTAGTGGATGGTCTTGACGTATTCCTGGTAGACGTTGTCCTTCATCTCGTGGCACGAGATGCAGAAGTCCATCGTATTGGTCGCCTCCATCCCCGTGTTGAAGGCCCCCCAGAACACGATGCCGCCGATGAACAGGATGGTGGCGCCGACCAGCGTCGCCCCCAGGATCCTCAGTTTCTTCAGGCGTTGACTCAGCGGCTGCTTGGAAACCATGGCCTTCCCCCGCGGGGTCCCCTTTCTCCTTCGGCGCATGACCAGGGCTAGCACGGCCCCGGCAGCGGCGACTTGACGTTGGACAAATTCCTCTTTGCCGGTGCGCTCCGGACGCCGCCACCGTAGTCCCAGGCCCGCCGACGCCAGTGTGATGTTGGTCAATTTCACTGCCCCGCCGCGGCGGTTCCGCGCCGGCCCCGAACCCGTTTACTTGCCGCCATTTGACTTTGGTTAAAGAGCCGGCAGCGCCCGGCGCCCATCCTGCCGCCATCCGATACGCTGGTTCCCGGGGGGAGCCTGGCGTCGCACCAGGAGTGGAGGTCTAGGATGTGGAAGGGAATCAAGCACGCGCTGCTGCTGTCGGCATTGCCGATGGTGATGGCGTCGGCCGCGTCGGCACAGGAAGTGACCATGGCCAAGGAGGCCAAGGAGGCGGCGGCGAAGGTCTACTTCGAGCGTTGCGCCGGCTGCCACGGCGTGCTGCGCAAGGGCGCCACCGGCAAGAACCTGGAGCCCGCCGCCTCCCAGAAGCTGGGCCAGGCTCGCCTGGAGAAGATCCTGGCCAACGGCACCGAAGGGGGCATGCCCAACTTCGACGACATCCTGACCAAGGATGAGATCACCCAGATGGCCACCTACATCCAGACCACGCCGGACGCGCCGCCGGAATGGGGGATGAAGGACATGCTGGCGTCGTGGAAGGTGCTGGTCCCGGTCAAGGACCGCCCGACCAAGCAGATGAACAAGATCAACCTGAAGAACGTCTTCTCGGTGACCTTGCGCGATTCGGGCGAGGTCGCCCTGATCGACGGCGACACCAAGGCGATCTGGGGCATCGTCAAGACCGGTTATGCCGTCCACATCTCGCGCCTGTCCTATTCCGGCCGCTACGTGTACGTCATCGGCCGCGACGGCCGCCTGGACATGATCGACCTGTGGTACGAGAAGCCGACCACGGTGGCGACGCTGAAGACCGGCATCGACGCCCGCTCGGTGGACACCTCCAAGTTCAAGGGCTACGAGGACAAGTACGCGGTGGTCGGCACCTACTGGCCGCCCCAGTACGCCATCCTCGACGGCCAGACCCTGGAGCCGCTGAAGATCGTCTCGACCCGCGGCATGACCGTCGACGGCGAATACCATCCCGAGCCGCGCGTGGCCTCCATCGTGTCCTCGCAGATCAAGCCGGAATGGGTGATCAACGTGAAGGAGACCGGCATGATCAAGCTGGTCGACTACTCGGACATCAAGAACCTCAAGGAAGTCACCATCAACTCGGCCAAGTTCCTGCATGACGGCGGCTGGGACGCCTCCAAGCGGTACTTCCTGGTGGCCGCCAACGCCTCCAACAAGGTGGCGGTGGTCGATACCAAGGACGGCAAGCTGGCCGCCCTGGTCGATACCAAGTCCAAGCCCCATCCGGGCCGCGGCGCCAACTTCGTGCATCCCAAGTTCGGCCCCGTGTGGGCGACCTCGCACCTGGGTGCCGACGTCATCAGCCTGATCGGCACCGACCCGGCCAAGCACAAGGACTACGCCTGGAAGGTGGTGGCCGAGCTGAAGAACCACGGCTCGGGCTCGCTGTTCGTCAAGACCCATCCCAAGTCCAAGAACCTGTGGGCCGACGCCCCGCTGATGCCCGAGAGGGAAGCCGCCGAGTCGGTGACCGTCTACGACATCGCCAACCTGGACAAGGGCCCCGAGGTGATCAACGTCGCCAAGATGGCCAATCTGGGCGAGACCAAGGCGATCCAGCGCGTCGTGCACGGCGAGTACAACGAGAAGGGCGACGAGATCTGGTTCTCCATCTGGGCCGGCAAGACCGATCCTTCGGCGATCGTCGTCATCGACGACAAGACCCGCAAGCTGAAGACCGTGATCAAGGACCCCAAGCTCATCACGCCGACCGGCAAGTTCAACGTCTACAACACCCAGCACGACATCTACTGACCATAAGCATCTTCGTTTTCCTCCAGACTTTCCCCGGGGACGCGTTTCCCCGGGGTTTTTTTGCGCCTGACCAAAGTCAAGGGGCTTTCCCCCGTCTGGGCTACCCTTGCGTGGAGCTGCTGCGGGTGGGAGGGGACATGACATCCGAAGCCTTGGCCATCTTGAGGCGCCATCCCTTGTTCGAGGCCATCCCGACCGCCGACATGCCGCTCCTGCTGGACAATGCGGCGGCGATGTCGGCGCCGCGCGGCACGCTTCTGTTCCGCCAGGGCGACCCGGCCGAGCGGCTGTTCGTCATCGGGGGCGGCCTGGTCGAGCTGGTCTACGCCCCCACCGCCGCCACCACGCCCGAGGTCCGGGCGGTCCTGGGCGCCGGCGAGACCGCAGGCGCCGACGCCCTCAAGCCGGGGGCCCGGCACACCACCACCGCCCGGGTGGTCGAGCCGCTGCGCGCCGCCTGCGTCTCCGCCGATCGCCTGGCCGCCTACCTGGACGACAAGTTCGATCTGGCGCTGTCGCTGATCGGCATCATGGCCGGCTCGCTGCGTGGCCAGGTGCGCGAGATCACCGAGCTCAAGCTGCAATCCACCACCGAACGCCTGGCCGGCTACCTGCTGCAGCTGGCCGGCGGCTGCCAGGGGCGCAGCGTCGTCCACCTGCCCTTCGAGAAACGGCTGCTGGCCGAGCGCCTGGGCATGGAGCCGGCGACGCTCAGCCGCGCCTTCGCCAAGCTGCGCGATTTCGGGGTCGAGACCGGCCGCGGCGACCGCGTCGAGATCGCCGAGCTGGCCCACCTGCAGGTGATGGTCGAGGCCATGGCGCCGGCGGCGCCGGAGGATTGGTGATGACCTGCCCCTGCCGCACCCTGTGCCTGGTGCCCAAGCCCGGCTGCACCCGCCCGCCCGGCAGCCTGCCCCGCCACCGCGCCGCCGGCCCGGCCCTGGCCAAGCAGGTGATGGCGCTGCCGCTGTTCGACGGGCTGGGCCACGACGTGCTCGAGCGCCTGATGGGCGATGCCACGGCGTTGGCGGCCGAACGGCGCACCATGCTGTTCTCGGCCGGCGCCACCGCCGACTGCTTCTACGTGGTGCTGGAAGGCCAGGTGAAGCTGTTCGCCCTGACCCCCGACGGGCGCGAGAGCATCGTCGAGGTGTTCACCCCGGTGACCTCGTTCGGCGAGGCGGCCATGCTGTCCATGGGCACCTTCCCCCTCAACGCCGAGGTGATCGAGGACGCCACCCTGATCAAGGTCGGCCGCCGCGCCTTCATCCATACCCTGCGCTCGGACCGCTCGGTCGGGCAGCGCATGCTGGCCAGCATGTGCTGCTGGCACCAGCGGCTGTCCTCGGAGATCCGCCAGCTCAAGGAAATGCCGCCGTGGCAGCGGGTGGCCGAATTCCTGCTGGCCCTGACCGACGCCGCCGACGGCGCCGCCCTGGTCGCCCTGCCCTTCAACAAGGAAGTGCTGGCCAGCCGGGTCGGCATCCGCCGCGAAAGCCTGTCCCGGGTGCTGGCCCGCCTGCGCGAGCTGGGCGTGCGCACCGAGGCCAACGGCGTGCGCATCGACGATGTCGGCATGCTGCGTCGCCTATGCGCGGAATCGGGGCGCTAGGCCAACGTGCCGTTGGTCCAGTTTCATGATGGCCCTCGCCGGGCGCGCGCCTCCGCGCGCTTGTGGGCGAAGCCCACCCTCGCAAGGCTCGGGCCGCCCTAGCGGGCGTCGTTTGCCCCTGCGGGGGGCGGCACGACCGCGCCCTCAATGGGCACATGGCGGGCCAAGGCCCGCTTCAGTCCATCCACCACGAACAGCACGCCGCCCAGCACGGCGATCACCCCGCCGATCCCCACCAGCCCCATCGCCGCCAGCTTGACCGCGCTGTCCAGGCCCTGGGCGGCGCCGGCGGTCTTGCGCGCCACGCCGGCCAGCCCGGCGAGGTAGAATCCCAGCGCGTGCAGCAACTGGCCGCCGCCATACAGCAGGTATTGCGCCCGCACCCACGCGCCGGTGGCGGCGGGGCGTCCGAGCGCCGGCAGCAGCACCGCGTGCAGCATGCCCATCAGGCCCAGAGTCACCCCGCCGATCATGGCGTGGTAGTGGGAGGGCGTGCGGGTGTCGCCCTGTCCGAGGGCGAAGCCGGCGATGCCGCCCAGGGCGAACACCACCAGCGACCAGGCCAGCGCCAGCGCCGCCTCGGGATGGCGTGCCCGCCCCCGCGCCAGGGTCCAGGCCGCCGCCGCCCCCATCAGCAGCGGCGGCAGCGGCAGGGCGAAGCGGTAAAGGTCGGTGAAGAGCTGGCGATAGGCGGGATCGTCCACCGCCAGCAGCACGGCGAGGGGCGGCCCGATCCACGCCGCCGCCGCCGGCAGCGCCAGCGCCGCCCGCCCGGCGTGGCCGGGCAGCGGCGCCGTGCCGCAGGCCTTGACGCACAGCACCTGCCAGCAGGCCATCAGCAGGATGGTGTTGACCACTTGCAGCAGGTGGCCGCCGCCCCAGGCCCACAGCTCGTTGGCATGGCCGGGATCGGCGCCGGGCGGCAGGTCGGCCAGGTCCAGGACGAACACCGCCAGGGCCGCCGCCAGCGCCAGCGCCATCATGGCGGCCGCGAAGCCGCCGGGGCCGTGGCGCCAGGCCGCCATGCGCGGCAGCACCGCCGCCGCCGTTCCCGCCGCCACCGCCGCCAGACCGAGATGGAACAGCGGATGGTGCAAGGTGGGCACGTAATTGCCCAGATTGGCCTCGCCCCGCCCGGTCAGCGCCGGCACCAGCAGCAGCACCATGCCCAGGGCCGCCGCCGCCAGGCCGGCGCCGTCCAGCGAATACGGCCCAGGCGCCAGGGCGATGGCGACCGCCGCCAGCATGGCCAGCAGCCATACCTGGAACGACAGCACCACGTGAACCACCAGCACCCGGTGGAACAGCGCCGACGCGCCGGGCAGCCAGGCATCGGCCCCCGGACTGCGCGACAGCGCCAGCAGCAGGGCCAGCAGCCCGGCGGCCGCCAGCGCCCCGAGCCCGAGCAGCGCCCAGCCGCGCAGCAGCAGTTGGGAGGGCGGCGTGAGGGACGAAGTCGGCATGGGCGGCAGATGGGAGGACCCGCCGGCCGCCGCCAGTCTCGCTCAGCGCATAGGGGGTGGGCCCCCTTGGCCGCTAACTTAGGTCAATCCGTATCCGTA
>NZ_CACVCG010000077.1 GCF_902729435.1 Magnetospirillum sp. UT-4 | reverse complement strand
TACGGATACGGATTGACCTAGCTTAAAGCCCATGGGGGTGAGGGCGCGCCCTCACCCCGGTTCACCCTCGAAGTTCACTGCATGCCGGGCTGGGGCACCCGTTCACGGCGCTGGTCGTCGATATCGCCGGGGTTCTGCAGGTTGCCGGACCGCTCGGACTCCGTCTCGCCACCCGGGGCTTGCGATCCGGTCCGCGGGATATCGCTTTGCTGCGGTGCCAGCGGCTGGGACGAGGCTGGCTCCTCGGGCAGTTCGCCGGTCTGGGTGCCCCTCTGGTCCTCCATGGCCGCCATGGTCTGCTGGTCCAGCCGGCCGCTGGCGGGCAGGTTCTGGTCGCGCTGGAACTGGCGCACCGCCTGGCGGGTGCTGGGTCCCATCACGCCGTCGACGGGGCCGACGTCGTAGCCCATGGACGCCAGGTTCTGCTGCGCCTCACGGACCTCGGACGTCGCGGCGGCCTGACGGCGCATGCCGGGCTGGCCCGACATCATGGAGGGCTGGTCCGACAGCATGGCGCCGCGCCGGCCGGTCGGGGTATAGCCCTGCCCCTGCTGCGACGGGGAGGTGCCGGCCAGCCCCATGGCCGCCAGCGTCTGGGAATCGAGCTGCCCCGAACCGCCCAGCCGCTGGTCGCGCTGGAAGTTGCGCACCGCCGCCGCGGTGCTGTCGCCGTAGATGCCGTCCACCGGCCCGGCGTGGTAGCCCTTCTGGCTGAGCGTACGCTGGACGTCGCGCACCATCTCGGGCGAGACCGCCTGGGTGGCGCTCGACTGCATGCCGGCCGACTGCCCCGACGAGCCCGACGCGGACGATCCCGCCGCCGAGGTATCCGCCGCCGCCGAACCGCCGCTGCCGCTCTTGCCGCCGGCCATGTCGCCCATCCATTGGCAGGCGCCCAGCGACAGTGCCATCGCCGCGCCGGCCACGACGGGCAGAAGCCTCGTCTTCACCATGTCGTCCTCCTTCAAAGGGGGGGATGCATCCAACATGGCGAACGCGCGCGCACCCTGGACGTTCGCGGGACTGAAAGGTTTACGCCGGAGGAATGGAAATTCAGCCGACGGGAGCGGTGGCGGTTTCCAGCCAGGCGCGGGTTTCCCCGTCCACCAGCGGGCCGATCTCGGTCCGCACGCGGGCATGGTAGGCATCCAGCCAGGCCCGCTCGTCGGGGTCCAGCAGCGACGGCTCGACCAGGCGGCGGTCGATGGGGGCCAGGGTCAGGGTCTCGAAGCCCAGCAGCGGACGCTCGGCCCCGGGCGGCGGCGGCGCTTCGGTCACCGCCACCAGGTTCTCGATGCGGATGCCGTAGGCGCCCGGCTTGTAGTAGCCGGGTTCGTTGGACAGCACCATGCCGGGCTTCAGCGCCACCGCCGCCACCCCGGATTTCGAAATCCGCTGCGGCCCCTCGTGCACCGAGAGATGGCTGCCGACGCCGTGGCCGGTGCCGTGGTCGTAATCCAGCCCGGCCTGCCACAGGGCGCGCCGCGCCAGCACGTCCAGCTGCGACCCGGTGGTGCCGGCGGGGAAGACGGCGCGGGCGATGGCGATGTGGCCCTTCAGCACCAGGGTGAAGCGGTGGCGTTCCTCGGGCCCCGGCTCACCCACGGCGATGGTGCGGGTGACGTCGGTGGTGCCGTCCAGGTATTGCGCCCCGGAATCCAGCAGGAACAGCTCGCCCGGCCGCGGCACCCGGTTGCTGGCCGGGCTCGAGCGGTAGTGGACGATGGCGCCGTTGGGGCCGGAGCCGGCGATGGTCGGGAAGGACAGGCCGCGGAAGAGATCGCCCTCGGCGCGGAAGGCCTCCAGCCGGTCGGCCGCCGCCATCTCGTCGATGCCGTCGCGGCCGTCCAGCCAGGCCAGGAAGCGGGCCAAGGCGGCGCCGTCGCGGCGGTGGGCGGCGCGCGCCCCGGCCAGCTCCACCGGGTTCTTGCAGGCGCGCGGCAGCGCCGTGGGGTCGCTGCCGCGGTCGATGCGCGCTCCGGCGGCGGCCAGGCGGTCGAGCACCGCCTGCGGCGCCATGGCCGAATCCACCCGCACCCGCTTGCCGGCCAGGCGATCGAGGTGGCGCACGAAATCGCTCGGCGGAAGGACCTCGACGGCACCGTCGAGGGCGCCGGGGACCAGCCGCTCCGGCTCGAGGAACAGGGCGACGCCGCCGTCACCATCGACCACGGCGAAGGCCAGCGCCACCGGCACATGGGGCACGTCGGTGCCGCGCAGGTTGAGCAGCCACGCCACCGAGGCGGGGTCGGTCAGCACCACCGCATCCACCTTCTCGGCCCGCAGCGCCTCGGCCAGGTCGGCCAGCTTCTCGGCGGCGCTGCGCCCGGCATGGGCGAGAGGGTGCGGCACCACCGGCTCGGCCGGCGGCGGCGGGCGGTCGCGCCACACCGCATCGATCGGGTTGCCGGCGCAGCGTTCCAGCCGCGCCCCTGCCCGCTCGCAGGCGGCGGCCAGGGCATCGACCTGGTCGGCGGTGTGCAGCCAGGGATCGAAGCCGAGCACGTCGCCGGCCGTCAGCACCTCGCCCAGCCAGCGGGCCGGCGGGGTCTCCACCATGTGCACCGGCTCGAAGCGATGGCAATCCACCTCGTGGCGGACCTGCAGGGTGTAGCGGCCGTCGACGAAGATGGCGGCGCGCGCCGCCAGCACCACCGCCAGCCCGGCCGAGCCGGTGAAGCCGGTCAGCCACGCCAGGCGTTGCGCCGAGGGCGCGACGTATTCGCCCTGGTGCTCGTCGGCGCGGGGCACGACGAAACCGGTGAGGCCGCGGCGGGCCAGCTCGGCCCGCACCAGATCGAGGGGGATGTTGCCGTCCATCCCAGGAACTTAAGCGCCGCCCCGCCCCGGGGCAAGGCGAAGGGCAGCCGGCGGGACCAAGGAAATAGACCGGGCCGGCCGGTCGGGGGTGGCCGTGCGGTCGGATTGACCGGAGGGCGGATCGGCGGAAGATGGCACTACCGCAACGGCGAAAGGATCGCCATGATTTTCGCCCGCTTCACCATCGAGCCGCGGACCGGTTCGCCCAGCCCGGCCCAGCTTGCCCTCGACGCCTATGCCAACGGGGTGAGCATGGCGCTGTCCAACCTTGCCCTGGCCTCGCCGGTGGCCGTCGTCACCATGGGCTGGAACTTCAACCGCAGTCTGTGGCGCGCCTGGGGGCTGACCTAGGCTGCCCGGCGGCCGGCGCACGAAAGAAAAGCCATACGGGGTGGCACCGGCCGCCCACCTTCCAGGCCCCCCTCCGGGGGCCTTTTCTTTCTACAGCCCCACCACCTCGGGGCGGTGGCCGGTGGCGTCGAGGAAGCGGCGGAAATCGGCGGCGGCGATGGTGGTGGTCATGTCGTTGCGCAACGGGTGGAAGTTGACCAGCTCCGCCGCCATCAGGGCGGCATCCAGCACCGGCGTGACCCGGTGGGCGGTGTCGTTGAGCAGCGCGAACGGCGTCACCGAGCCGGGACTCACCCCCAAGACCTCCTGCAGCAGCGTCGCCGAGCCGAAGGACAGCCGCGCCGAGCCGATGCGGGCGGGCAGGGTCTTCAGGTCCACCGGCCGCTCGGCCGGGGCCACCACCAGCCACAGACGGGCCTTGGCATCCTTGAGGAACAGGTTCTTGCAGTGGATGCCGGGAATGGCGCCCCACACCCGGTTGCCCTCCTCGACGGTGAAGGCCGGCGGGTGGTGGTGGGTGGTGACGGCGATGCCCAGCGTTTCAAGATAGGCGAACAGGTCGTCGGGGGTGGCGGAGTTGGCGGATGTGGTCATGGCCTGGCTGTACACCGCCGGACGGACGGAGGCAATCGCCCGTGACGCTTCCGCGCGGTGCCAAGGTGGGCTAGCATGTTGCCCTGACCCCGGAGGGCGGGCATGGCCGGCTGGCAGTTCTGGATCGACCGCGGCGGCACCTTCACCGACATCGTCGCCCGTCGCCCCGACGGGCGGCTGGTGACCCGCAAGCTGCTGTCCGAGGCCCGCGAACGCTACGCCGACGCCGCCTTGGCCGGCATCCGCCGGCTGCTGGAGCTGCCCGAGGGCGCGCCGATCCCGCCGGACGCGGTGGCGGCGGTCAAGATGGGCACCACGGTGGCCACCAACGCGCTGCTGGAGCGCAAGGGCGACCGCACCCTGCTGGCGGTGACGGCGGGCTTTGGCGACCTGCTGCGCATCGGCACCCAGAACCGCCCCGATCTGTTCGCCCGCGCCATCCGCCTGCCCGACATGCTGTACGAGCGGGTCGCCGAGATCCCCGAGCGCATGGGCCCCCGGGGCGAGGTGATCCGTCCCCTCGACCTCGCCGCCGCCGCCGCGGCGCTGATCGACGCCTTTGATGCCGGCATCCGCGCGGTAGCGGTGGTGCTGCTGCACGGCTACCGCTTCCCCGAGCACGAGCGGGCGCTGGGCCGACTGGCCCGCGAGGTCGGCTTCACCCAGATCACCCTGAGCCACGAGGCCAGCCCGCTGATGAAGGCGGTGGGGCGCGGCGACACCACGGTGGCCGACGCCTATCTGTCGCCCGGCCTGCGGCGCTATGTCGACCGCGTCGCCGCCGAGCTGGAGGGCGGCCGGCTGCTGTTCATGCAAAGCTCGGGCGGGCTGGCCGACGCGCGGCGCTTCCAGGGCCGCGACGCGGTGCTGTCGGGGCCGGCGGGCGGGGTGGTCGGCGGGGTCCGCACCGCCGCCCTGGCCGGCTACGAGCAGGTGGTCGGCTTCGACATGGGCGGCACCTCCACCGACGTCTGGCATTGCGCCGGCGAGTTCGAGCGCACCCTCGACAGCGTGGTGGCGGGAGTGCGCCTGCGGGCGCCGATGATGCGCATCCACACGGTGGCGGCGGGCGGCGGCTCGATCATCGGATTCGACGGCGCCCGCTTCCGGGTCGGCCCCCACTCCGCCGGCGCCGATCCCGGCCCGGCCTGCTATCGCCGCGGCGGGCCGCTCACCGTCACCGACGCCAATCTGCTGCTGGGACGGCTGCATCCCGACCACTTCCCGGCGGTGTTCGGACCGGACGGCGACCGCCCCCTCGACACCGAGGCGGCGCAAGCCGGGTTCGAAGCGCTGGCGGCCCGGGCCGGGCGCCCCCCGGAGGCGGTGGCGGAAGGCTGCCTGGCCATCGCCGTGCTGAACATGGCCAACGCCATCAAGCAGGTCAGCGTCGCCCGCGGCCACGATACCGGCCGCTGTGCCCTGGTCTGCTTCGGCGGTGCCGGCGGCCAGCACGCCTGCCGGGTGGCCGACGCGCTGGGGATGGCGACCGTGCTGGTGCATCCCCTGGCCGGGGTGCTGTCGGCCTACGGCATGGGCCTGGCCGACCTGTCGGTGCTGAAGGAGCGCGCGCTGGAGCTGGACCTGGACGAATCGGCCATGGCCGCCATCAACCGCGCCGTCGCCGACCTCGAGGCGGCGGCCCGCTGCGAGCTGGAACGCCAGGGGGTGGAGCGCGCCGACATGCGCTGCCGGCGCCGGGCGCTGGTCCGGTACAAGGGCTCGGACACCGCGCTGGAGCTGGATTTGGCCGACCGCGAGGGGCTGGAGGCGGCCTTCGCCGACGCCCATCGCACCCGTTTCGGCTTCGTCATGGACGACCGGCCGCTGGTGGTCGAGGCGGTCTCGGTGGAGGCCACCGGCGGCGGCGAGCCGGCCGAGGAGCCGGTGTGCCGCCGCACCCGCGCCGGACCGCCGATTCCGCTGGGCGCCACCCGCCTGTATGCCGATGGGGCGTGGCGCGAGGCGCCGGTCTTCGCCCGCGCCGTGCTGCAGCCCGACGACGTCGTGGCCGGGCCGGCGATGATCGTCGAGGACACCGCCACCACCATCGTCGAACCGGGCTGGCGCGCCACCGTCACGCCGCTGCTGCACCTGGTGCTCGACCGGGCGGAGCCCCGCCCCGCCCGGGTCGCCGCCGGCACCGATTGCGATCCGGTGCTGCTGGAGGTGTTCAACGCCCTGTTCATGAGCGCCGCCGAACAGATGGGACAGGTGCTGGCCAATACCGCCCATTCGGTCAACATCAAGGAGCGGCTGGATTTCTCGTGCGCGGTGTTCGATGCCGGCGGCGGGCTGGTGGCCAACGCGCCGCACATCCCGGTGCATCTGGGCTCCATGGGCGACAGCGTGCGCACGGTGATCGGCCGCTTCGGCTCCTCCCTGCGCCCCGGCCAGGCCTTCGTCCTGAACTCTCCCTATGCCGGCGGCACCCACCTGCCCGACGTCACCGTGGTCAGCCCGGTCTTCATCGAAGGCCGGGTCGGCTTCTACGTCGCCTCGCGCGGGCACCACGCCGATATCGGCGGCCTGACCCCGGGCTCCATGCCGCCCGATTCCACCACCATCGCCGACGAGGGCGTGCTGATCGAGCCCATGGTGCTGGTCGAGGACGGGCATCTGCGCGAGGCCGAGCTGCGGGCGGTGCTGGCATCGGGGCCGCATCCGGCCCGCAATCCGGCCCAGAACCTCGCCGACCTGCAAGCGCAGTTGGCGGCCAACGAAACCGGCGCCCGCGACCTGATCGCCCTGGCCGAACGCTACGGGGCCGGAACGGTCGCCGCCTATATGGGGCACGTCCAGCGCAACGCCGAGGAATCGGTGCGGCGCGTCCTGGCCCGCCTCGAAGACGGCGACTTCGCGGTCGAAATGGATGACGGCGCGGTGATCCGGGTGGCCGTGCGCATCGACCGCGCCGCCCGCTCGGCGGTCATCGACTTCGCCGGCACCAGTCCGCAGCGCCCCGGAAACGCCAACGCCCCCGCCGCCATCTGCCGGGCGGCGGTGCTGTACGTCTTCCGCACCATCGTCGATGATGCCATTCCGCTGAACGAGGGCTGCCTGGCGCCCCTGGACATCCGCATCCCCGCGGGAAGCATGCTGGCACCGCTGCCGCCGGCGGCGGTGGTGGCCGGCAACGTCGAAACCAGCCAGGCCATCGTCGACTGCCTGATGGGGGCGCTGGGGGTGATGGCGGCGGGCCAGGGCACCATGAACAACCTGACCTTCGGCGACCACCGCCACCAATACTACGAGACCATCTGCGGCGGCGCCGGGGCGGGACCGGATTTCGACGGCGCCTCGGCGGTGCACACCCACATGACCAATTCCCGCCTGACCGATGTCGAAGTGCTGGAATGGCGATTCCCGGTGCTGGTGGACGGCTTTTCCATCCGCACCGGCTCGGGCGGGGCGGGACGCCACCACGGCGGCGACGGCGTGGTGCGCCGGCTGAAATTCCTCGAGCCGATGACCGCCGCCATCCTGTCCAACCGCCGCCGGGTGGCGCCGTTCGGCCTGAAGGGCGGCGGCGACGCCCGTCCCGGCCGCAACGCGGTCGAGCGCGCCGACGGCAGCGTCGAGGAGCTGCCCGGCACCGCCCGCATCGCGGTCGAACCGGGCGACGTGCTGGTGATCGAGACCCCGGGCGGCGGCGGCTACGGGCTGTGATATCCCCCTCGCCCGCTTGCGGGCGAGGGCGAGGCTACGCCGCGTCCTGACGCACCTGCCGCAGGAAGGCCTGAACGCCCTGGGTCAGCTCCTCGGCCTTGGCCGACAGGCCGGCGGCCAGGCCGCTGATCTGGCCGGCGGCGGCGCCGGTATCGCCGGCCGCCTGTTCGACAACGGCGATGCTGTCCGAGACCGTGCGGGTTCCCGCCGACGCCTCGTCGATGGAACGGGCGATCTCGCCGCTGGCCGCCGATTGCTGGGTGATGGCGGCGGCGACGTTGCCGCTGATCTCGTTCATCTCGGCGATCACCGCGGCGATGCGGCCGATGGCATCGACCACCCGGCGGGTGTCCTCCTGCACGGCACCGATCTGGGACGAAATTTCCTCGGTGGCGCGCGCCGTCTGGGTGGCCAGGCTTTTCACCTCGTGCGCCACCACCGCGAAGCCCTTGCCCAGCTCGCCGGCCCGGGCCGCCTCGATGGTGGCGTTGAGAGCCAGCAGGTTGGTCTGGGCGGCGATGCCGTTGATGAGATCGATCACCTCGCCGATGCGGCCGACGCTGTCCGACAGGGTCCGCATCAGCCCGGTGGTGCCCGCGGCGTGCTCGTCGGCCTGCTGGGCGACGGCGCGCGAGCGTTCCACCTGCTCGGCGATCTCGGAGATGGAGGCGGTCATCTGCTCGGTCGAGGCAGCCACCATGGATACGTTGGTATTGGCCGCCTGCGCCGCGTTGGAGACGGTGACGGCGTGGTCGCTGGACTGGCGGGCGGTGGCGTCCATCTGCCCGGCCGCCGCCTGCAACTGGGTCACCGACGACACCACGGTGGCGACCACCTCGCCCACCGACCGTTCGAAGCCGTCGGCCATGGCCAGCAGCGCCGCCCGGCGCTTGGCCTCGGCCTCGGCCTCCTGGCGGGCGCGCTCGGCCTGCATGGCCTGCATCTCACGGGCATTGGCGACGAAGGCGTGCAGCGCGCGGGCCACCGGGCCGAACTCGTCGCGGCGGTTCTGGTCCAGGGCGAGCGGGTCGTCCAGGCGGCGGTCCAGCACCTTGGCCACGTCGCCGTTGAGGGCGGCGAACAGCCGGTTCATGGACCACAGGGCGAAGCCGCCGGTGGCGGCCCCCGCCACCAGGACGGCGACCAGCACGATCCAGATGGTGCGCAGCAGCACGGCGTTGCCCCGGTCGGCGCGATCGACGGCGGCGATGGCGGCGTCCAGGCGGGCGTCGGTGGCCTCGTGCACGCTGGCGACCACCGCTTCCATGGCCTCGCCCATGGCTGACGCCCGGGCGTCGAAATCCTCCATCATGGCGTTGCCGACCTTCGGACCTTCCGCCACGTAGGCCTGGGCCATGACGCGGCCGCCGTCGTAGAACCCGGGGAATTCCCGGCCGGCCTTGTCCAGCGCCGCCGTCACCTCGGCTAGGCCGAGGGCTTCGGCATGGGCGCGGGCGGCGGCGCGATGCTGGTCGAAGCGGCGGCCGAACTCGGCGGCGCGGACGAAGCCGTCGTCGAGGCCGTCGAGGGCGCGGGTGGCCGAGACGTCGGACAGGAACTGCTGCACCTGGACCACGTCCAGCTGCATCTCCTTGGCCTGGGCCGACAGCTCCACCGCATGATCGACCACCGCCCGGGTCTGGACCCGCATGTCGGCGAGCAGCCGGCGCTCGCCCTCGACGCCCCACGCGGTCATCAGGCCGGTGCAGGCGAAAAGCGCCATGCCCAGCCCGAGCCCGGCAATGATCTGTGTGCGGATCTTCATTCCCGTCGGTTCCCCTCCCGCACGACCCCCGGCCAGCGCCCTGGGCGCATTGCATACGGTCGCGTCGAAACCATAGGCAGGCACGGCGCCGCAGGGCAATCAACCATGTGGATGGGGTGGGGAGGGGTGGGGAGTGGGCGCCGGGCGCTAGTGTGGTGATTCTGAAATTCGCAGCCTTATGCGAATTTCAGAATCACCACACAATTCAACACTGTAGTGGCCTGCTTATCCCCGAAATCCGCTATACGAATTTCGGGGGCAGGACCCTAGCCGCCCATCCCCTCCATGGCGGCGGCGGCCTCCGAATGGCGGGCCTCGTCGCCCAGCCGGGTGAACAGATCGGCGGCGTGCTTGAAGCAGGCCCGCGCCTTGACCGCATCGTCGGGGGCGATCAGGTGGCCGAGATCCATCAAGGCGTCGGCCTCGCCCTTCAGCTGGCCGGCGGCGGCGAACAGGTGCTTGGCGCGGTCCAGCGCGACCCGTGCCCCGGCGCGGTCGCCGATGTGCAGCAAAAGATGCCCGAGGCCGCGGCTGGCATTGGCCTCGCCCAGGGCGTCGCCGGCCTCGCGGTAAAGGGTCAGCGCCCGCTCATAGCACTGGTGGGCCTTGTCGGCATGGCCGAGCTGGCGGTGCAGGGCGGCCAGCGCCTTGCAGGCATTGGCCTGGCCCAGGGTGTCGCCGGCCCGTCCGTACAGGGACAGAGCCTCGTTGTAGCGGTCCAGCGCCAGGTCCTGGCGCCCGGCCTCGCGTTCCATATGGCCGATGCGCTTGGCCACGTGGGCGAGGCCGGAATGGTCCGAGGCGCTGTCGTAGAGTTCGCGCGCCGAGGCGTAGAGCTGCATGGCGTCGGCGTTCTTGCCGTCGCGATGGGACAGTTCGCCCAGGCGCACCAGGATGCCGGCCTGGTCGCGCTGGTCGCCTTCGCGCGCGAACAGCGCCCGGGCGTCGCCATAGGCGTCGCGGGCCGCCGCCAGGTGGCCGTGCTCGACCTCGAAATCACCCAGCTGGGTCAGCGCCGCCGCCTCGCCCCCGGTATCGCCGTTCTCGTGGTAGAGCAGGCGGGCCCGGCGGAACGCCTCGCGGGCCTGCTGCGCCTCGCCGCCGAGCCACAGCCGCTCGGCCTCTTCCAGGGTGATGTCGGCACCGGTCTTGCCCATGGTGGTCGCCTCGTCCAGGTATGCCTCGGTCCTTAAGGTAAGCCTGCGAGGGTCCAGCGTAAACCCGTCGCCTGGGCAGGGCGGCGGAGAGGAAATATCTCTTTGCCTCCCGGTCTTCGGCGATTAAACCTAGGGACATGCGTACCGGTGCCCTGATTCTCTGCCTGCTGATCGCGCCCGCCGCGGCCGCCGCCGCCGACTGCACCATGTCGGCGGCGCCCAAGGTGGATTGGCAGCGCTGCTACATGGACGAACGCGACCTGGCCGGCCAGGACCTTTCGGGGGCCCGCCTGCGCGAGACCAGCTTCCAGCGCGCCGACCTGTCCGGCGCCAATCTCACCGACGCCGATGCCTACCGCGCCCGCTTCGTCAGCGCCACCATGGCCGGAGCGACACTGGACGGCGCGGTCCTTGCCGAGGCAGACTTCACCAAGGCCGACCTGACCGGCGCCACCCTGCGCCAGGCCGACCTGCGGCGGACCAGATTCTTCCGCGCCTCGCTTCGCGGCGCCGACCTGACCGGCGCGCGGGTGCAGGCCGCAGATTTCCTGAACGCCGACCTTTCGGGCGCCCGCTGGATCGACGGCCAGCGGGTGTGTTCCGAGGGGTCGACCGGGCAATGCAATTGAGGAGCCTACGGCGATGATCAAGTTCAGCGATCCCATCGACGTCGCCTCCCACTGCGCCCGGGCCGCGCTGGGCATGATGGACCGCCACGGCGTTCCCGCCCATCCCAACAATTTCGTGGTCTGGTACGCCTATGTCGCCGACCGCGACCCCGAGCTGACCAAGGCCATCAACGGCATCCTGCGCTCGGGCCAGAAGTTCAACGACATGGTGTCGGCCGACCTGTTCGAGCGCTTCTTCGGCACCAGCCAGCAGGAGGCCGAGCTGCGCGCCGTCGGCCAGCGCATCGAGGACGCGGTGGGGCGGGTGATCGAGTACCTGTCCACCGCCAACCAGGGCGCCGAGACCTACGGTGCCGCCCTGGAAAGCTTCTCGGGCGAGCTGGCGCGCGGGCCGGCGGTCGCCAACCTGGGCACCCTGGTCAAGACCGTGCTGGACGAGACCCGGGTGATGGTCGAGGTCAACCGCCAGCTCGAGGAGCGGCTGGAGAATTCCTCGGGCGAGATCGCGCGGCTGCGCGAGGATCTGGACCAGCTCAAGCGCGAGGCCACCACCGACGCGCTGACCGGCATCGCCAACCGCAAGCTGTTCGACGTCAGCCTGCGCGAGGCGGCGTTGGAGGCCCAGGAGGACCGCAAGTTCCTGTCGCTGATGATGGTCGATATCGACTTCTTCAAGCAGTTCAACGACACCCATGGCCACATGGTCGGCGACCAGGTGCTCAAGCTGGTGGCCCGCACCATCCAGGATTGCGTGCGCGGCAAGGACACCGCCGCCCGCTACGGCGGCGAGGAATTCGCCGTCGTCCTGCCCGAGACGGGGCTGAAGGATGCCATCCAGGTGGCCGACACCATCCGCCGCACGGTCGCCAGCCGCAAGATCATGAACCGCCGCAGCGGCCAGCTGCTGGGCCAGGTGACCTTGTCCATCGGGGTGGCGGAATACGATTTCGGCGAGCCGCTGGGCGGCTTCGTCCACCGCGCCGACGAAGCCCTCTACCTGGCCAAGCGCCAGGGCCGCAACCGCGTGCTCAGCCAGGACGACGTCAACGCCGCCGGCAGCGTCGGATTCCAGGAATAGACGGCCCTACCACGCCATCCAGCCCACCGCCCATAGCCAGGCCATGGCCACCGCCATGCTGGCCAGGGTCATGGGCACGCCGGCGCGGGCGAAATCGGTGAAGGACAGCGGCACGCCCGCCGCGGCGGCGCGCTCGGCGACGATGATGTTGGCCAGGCTGCCCACCAGCAGCAGGTTGCCGGCCAGGGTCGACAGCACCGCCAGCCCGTAGAGCGGCCCGGCATCGGCGATCGGCCAGACCGACAGGATCAGCATGGTGGCCGGCACGTTGCCGACGGTGTTGGAGGCCAGCAGCGCCACCGGCGCCATCACCGACACCCGGTCGGGCAGCAGCCCGGTCTCGGCCATCAGCTCGACTCCGCGCGCCGCCAGTCCGGTATTGGCGAAGGAATCGGTGATGACGAACAGGCAGGCGAACAGCAGCAGCAGGTGCCAGTCCACCGCGCCGATCATGTCGCGGCTGGCCAGCCGGCGCGACATCAGCAGCAGCGCCGCCACCGCCAGGGCGCCGACCTCGCGCGGCAGGTCGGTGGCGAACAAAGCGAGCAGGAAGACCAGGGCGACGATCCCCTTGCCGGCCTGCCACGGCTCGGCGCGGAAGGGCGGGGCGTCGGGCACCGGCTCGGGCGTGGCGGTCAGCTCGGCCCGCCACACCCGGCGCACCGTCAGCCAGACGATACCCAGGGCGGCCAGGCCGGGCACCGCGCAGGCGAGCAGGAAATGCCAGAAATCCAGCCCGCCGACCTGGCCGATCAGGATGTTCTGGGGATTGCCGATGATGGTCATGGCCGAACCGGCATTGGCGCCGCCGGCCAGGCCCAGCAGGAAGGGCCGCGGATCGAGGCCGCGGCGGCGCACCCCCTCGGCCAGCACCGGGGTCATGGCGAACACCACGATGTCGTTGGCCAGCGCCGCGCTGGCGAAGCCGGCGGCGAGCACGGTGACCAGCAGCAGCCGGTCGGCCGAGCCGGGCGCCGCCGCCACCCGCATGGCAACCACCTGGAACACGCCGGCCGATTGCAGCTGCGACGACACGATCATCAGCGCGAACAGCAGCAGCAGGGTCGGCATGTCCACCGCGGCGCCGGCATCGCCGACCTCGACGCCGCCGAAGGCGAGCAGGGCGACGGTGGCCAGCAGGGCGATGCCGGTGCGGTCGAGCTTCAGCCCGGGCACCCGGCCCAGGGCCATGCCGACATAGGTGAGGACGAAGACGACGACGACCAGGCTGTCCATGCCCGTCACAGTAGCTTCCGCCCGCCCGCCTGTCACGGCTGCAGGCGGCGGCCGAGCTCGGACGGGGTGAGAACGGGGAAGGCGAGCAGCGGTGCCAGCGCGTGCAGGTCGCGGTCGCCGGTGACCAGGGCGTCGGCGCCGGCGGCAGCGGCGAGATGAAGGAAGGCCATGTCGAACGGGTCGCGGCAGGTGGGGACCGCCGGCGGCGGCACGGGAACCGCCACCACCTCGCACCAGGGCAGGTACTCGGCCAGGATGTCCTCGCGCTCAATGGCCTCCAGGCCGAATTTCGGGTAGGTCAGCACCGCCAGCAATTCGCCGACGGTGTCCCGGCTGACCAGCGGGCGCACCCGCTCCGACTGCCACGCGTGGCGCAGCCAAAGGGTGGCGCCGCCGCGGAACAGCAGCGCCGAAACCAGCACGTTGGTGTCGATGACCAGCCGCAAGGGGGGGCTCAGCGCCGCCGCGCCCAGGCCACCGCCTCGGCCACGTCGTGCTCGCCGATGCCCATCTGCTCGAGCTTTTCCCGCACGGCATCGGCGCGGCCCAGACGGACCG
Source organism: Magnetospirillum sp. UT-4 (assembly GCF_902729435.1). Lineage (GTDB taxonomy): Bacteria > Pseudomonadota > Alphaproteobacteria > Rhodospirillales > Magnetospirillaceae > Magnetospirillum. The sequence goes on along the minus strand of NZ_CACVCG010000077.1, from coordinate 3,668 downwards.
GCGTCAGGACGATGCGCCCGTTCTCCGTCGCCACCTCGAAATATTCGGCGCCACCCACCGCGGCGACGACGGCCTTGGGCAGGGTCAGCTGGTTTTTCGACGTCCGCTTCGCCAACATCCGGATTTTCCTAAAGCAAGGAAGTAAGGAAAGGATAGGGAGCTTGGGCCGGCCTGGCAAGTACCCGTCCCGCCAACGGACCGCCTTCCAAACCCGGATACAGCCGCTATGATGCCGCCATGTCCGATCCCTTCGCCCTCGACGACGACCTGCCCGATCCCTTCCGCCCGGCTCCGCGCGCCGCCGCCGGGCCGGTCGAGGTGCCGGCCGACGCCCCCTGGCTGGTCGGCCTCAACCCCGAGCAGCACCAGGCGGTGACCACCACCGAAGGCCCGGTGCTGGTGCTGTCGGGGGCCGGCACCGGCAAGACCCGGGTGCTGACCGCCCGCCTGGCCCAGTTGCTGGCCGCCCGCCGGGCCCAGCCGTGGCAGATCCTGGCGGTGACCTTCACCAACCGGGCCGCCCGCGAGATGCGCGAGCGGGTGGCGGCCCTGGTCGGCGACGTCGCCGAGGGGCTGTGGCTGGGCACCTTCCATGCCCTGTGCGTGCGCATCCTGCGCCGCCACCCCGAGGCGGTGGGGCTGAAATCCAACTTCACCATCCTCGATTCCGACGACCAGCTGCGGCTGCTGAAGCAGGTGATGGAAGCCGAGCACGTCGATACCAAGACCTGGCCGGCGCAGGCGCTGATGGCCACCATCCAGCGCTGGAAGGACCGCGGCCTGACCCCCGACAAGCTGGGACCCGAGCAGGCCAGCGACATGGCCGGCGGCCGGGCAAGCGAGCTCTACGGCCTCTACCAGCAGCGCCTCGCCGCCCTCAACGCCTGCGATTTCGGCGATCTGCTGCTGCATTGCCTGACCCTGTTCCTGACCCAGGCCGCGGTTCTGGAGCAGTACCAGTCGCAGTTCCGCTACGTCCTGGTCGACGAGTACCAGGACACCAACGTCGCCCAGTACCTGTGGCTGCGCCTGCTGGCCGGCCGCCACAAGAACATCTGCTGTGTCGGCGATGACGACCAATGCCTGGCCGGCGGCGCGGCGATCACCATGGCGGATGGGTCGACCAAGCCTATTGAAGCGGTCGTCGCCGGCGACCAGGTGCTCTCGTCGTTCGGATCGGGCAACTTCCGTGCCGCGTCCGTGGTGCGGACCCACCGGAGCCGCAAGCGCGGCACCATGGTCCGCGTGCGCACCCTGTCGGGACGAGAGCTGGTGAGCACCGCCGAGCACAATCACTTCGCCGACGTCGTGCTCGATGACAGCCCGCAGACCTACTTCACCTACTTGATGATCAAGCAGGGATACGGCTATCGGCTGGGAACGTCGCAAGTCTACACCTCGGGCAAGAGACGGGTGATCGGCTATCAGCAGCGCTGCCTCCACGAGCGCGCCGACGCGGTCTGGCTGATCCATGCCTTCGCCACCGAACAGGATGCCCGCGAGCTGGAACATCGGCTGAGCCTGCGCTTCGGCATCACCACAATGCCTTTCGTCGCGCGCCGGGGCGGGTCGGTGAACGGGCTGGTGCATGACCAGGCGCGGCTGGACCGTCTGCACGGTGACCTGAGGGAGACCGCCCGGGTCGCCGACCTGATGCGGGAATACGGCCTCGACCCCGACCATCCTCACCACGTTCCGCAATCCGCGCCCGGCCGTCGCCGCAATCTGATCCTGACGCTGAACGCCGACCGGCGCGGCAGGACGCCCATGCACCGGATCGCCCTCAGCGGAAATGACGCCGAAGGGGCGGCGGCGCTGGACGCGCTGGGCCTGGGCACCCGCCGATACAAGCGCAATCCCGCGAACTGGCGCTACGAGACGGCGTTCCGGGACTACGGCATGCTGGAAACGCTGCGGCTGCGCCTGTCCATCCGGTTCGACCTTACCGTGGTGCGAAAGGCCAATGTCCTGGGCAAGGCGCTCACCATGCGTCCGGCCTGTCAGGTGGTACCGGGCATGGTTGTCCCCCTGGCCGACGGAGCCCATGACGTGGTGATGGCGGTGGAGCGGTTCGAAGCGGTTGTTCCGGTATTCGATCTCGATGTGGCCGGCACTCACAATTACGTCGCCAACGGTGTGGTGACCCACAATTCCATCTATTCCTGGCGCGGCGCCGAGGTTGGCAACATCCTGAAGTTCGAGCGCGACTTCCCCGGCGCCAAGGTGGTGCGGCTGGAGAGCAATTACCGCTCGACCCCGCACATCCTGGCCGCCGCCAGCCACCTCATCGACCACAATGCCGGGCGGCTGGGCAAGACCCTGCGGCCCGGCCTCGACCATCACCCCGACGCGGTCGAGAAGGTGCGGGTGCGGGGAGTGTGGGACGGCCCCGAGGAGGCCCGGGTGGTGGTCGACGAGATCGAGGCGCTGCAGCGCGCCGGCGAGTCGCTGGCCACCATGGCCATCCTGGTGCGGGCCGGCTTCCAGACCCGCGAATTCGAGGAACGGCTGATCACCACCGGCGTGCCCTACCGGGTCATCGGCGGCCCGCGCTTCTACGAGCGCCAGGAGATCCGCGACGCCATGGCCTATTTCCGGCTGGTGGTGTCGCCCGACAACGACCTCGCCTTCGAGCGCATCGTCAACCTGCCCAAGCGCGGCCTCGGCGACGCCGCCCTGCTATCGGTCCGCGCCGTCGCCCGGGGGCGCGGCCTGCCGCTGTTCGAGGCGGCCCGCCTGCTGGTCGAGACCGACGAGCTGAAGCCGAAGCCGCGCGCCGCCCTGGCCCGCTTCTGCGACGACGTCATGCGCTGGCGCGGCCAGTTGGACGGGCTGGGGCACGTGGAGCTGGGCGAGCTGATCATCGACGAATCCGGCTACGGCGCCATGTGGCAGGCGGACAAGAGCCCCGACGCCCCCGGCCGGCTGGAGAACCTGAAGGAACTGGTGCGCGCCCTGGCCGGGTTCGGCTCCATGCCGGGATTCCTCGAGCACGTCGCCCTGGTCATGGAGAACGACGAGCGCGCCGACATCGACAAGGTCTCGGTGATGACCCTGCACGGCGCCAAGGGGCTGGAATTCGACAACGTCTTCCTGCCCGGCTGGGAAGAGGAGGTGTTTCCCCATGTCCGCGCCCTGACCGAAGGGGGGAGCGAGGCGCTGGAGGAGGAGCGCCGGCTGGCCTATGTCGGCCTCACCCGGGCCAGGAAGCGGGTGCTGGTGACCTTCGCCGCCAATCGCCGGGTCTACAACCAGTGGCGGGCGTCGCTGCCCAGCCGCTTCCTCGACGAGCTGCCCGAGGCCCATGTGGAACGCTCGGCCGAACGCGGCCTCTATTCCGGCGGTGGCGGCGGCGGTGCCCGCTGGGGCGAGGAGTCCTGGGTGGCCGGCGCCTACGGGTCGCGGCGGCCGCCGCCGGTGGTCGAGGCGTCGTCGTGGAAGGTGGCGGCCCGCTCCACATCGGGCGACTACGCCCCGGGCGACCGGGTGCACCACCAGAAATTCGGCCCCGGCACGGTGGTCACGGTGGACGGCGACAAGCTGGAGATCGCCTTCGACAAGGCCGGCACCAGGAAGGTGCTGGACAGCTTCGTCGAGCCGGGCTGAGGCGCGAGGCGCCACCTAAAGGTGGCCCATTCGGGCCTCATCCTGAGGAGCCGCCACAGGCG
>NZ_CACVCG010000074.1 GCF_902729435.1 Magnetospirillum sp. UT-4 | reverse complement strand
CGGCCGCCGTCTCCGGCGACCCGGTGCGCAAGCCGGAGCCCCAGCCGGAACCCGAGCCGGCCAAGTCCAAGGAACACGATTTCTGGTGGGAGACCCTGAGCGATCCGCAGGTCCGGCAGATTCTCGAGATCAACAGCGAGACCGACCGTCGCGAGCTGACCGCCGCCCTGTGCGGCCTGGGCGAGATCGCCCGCCAGCAGATGATGGGACCCATGGGCCTGACCCTCTACCAGGCGGCGGTGCTGTTCGGCTCGCTGTACCAGCGGCTGGGCCGCGCCACCTTCAACCAGATCTTCGGAACCCCGGGCAACGGCCCCGCCGTCGCCAATTTCGCCACCCGCCTGAAGCAGAAGGGGGTGGGATCGCGCACCGACATCCGGCTGATCGCCCGCACCGTCGAAGGCGTCATGGCCACCAAGGGGTGATCCCCCACCAGGAGGACGGATTGATCATCGAGGCCGCCGTCACCGCCTTCATCACCTTCTTCGTCATCCTCGACCCGCCGGGGACCGCTGCGGTGTTCGCCGCCATGACCCGCAACGTCGCCGACCACCACCGCCGCCACATGGCCCGGCGCGCCACCCTGCTGGCCGCCATCATGCTGTTCGCCTTCGCCTTCATCGGCGAGGGATTGCTGCGCATCCTCGGCATCTCGCTGCCGGCGTTCCGGGTGGCGGGCGGCGTGCTGCTGTTCCTGCTGGCCGCCGACATGGTGTTCGCCCGCCAGTCGGGCCTGCGCTCGACCACGCCGGTGGAAGACGCCGAGACCGCGGCGCGCGAGGACATCACCGTCTTCCCGCTGGCTTTCCCGCTGATCGCCGGCCCCGGCGCCATGACCTCGGTGGTGCTGATGATGGGCGCCGCCGCCGGCGACTACCAGCGCCAGGCGGTGGTGCTGGCCATGCTGGCGGTGGTGATGGCGCTGCTGCTGGGCATGCTGCTGGCCGCCGGACGGGTGTTGCGGGTCCTCGGCCTGACCGGAGCCCACGTGGTCGGCCGCGTGCTCGGCATCATCCTCGCCGCCCTGGCCGCCCAGTTCGTCATCGACGGGCTGAAGGGGGCGCTGCCGGGGCTGGTGGGATAACGAAAAAGGGCGCCATCCCTGCGGACGGCGCCCTGATCTTCGGAAGCGGCGCGGCCTATTCCTCGGCCTCGTCCTTCTTCTCGCCGGTCGGGCCGGAATCGAGGCCCTTGGCGGCCGGGTCGCGATCGACCAGCTCGATGATCGCCATCGGGGCGGCGTCGCCATAGCGGAAGCCGGCCTTCAGCACGCGGGTGTAGCCGCCCGGACGGGTCTTGTAGCGCTCGGCCAGGGTCGAGAACAGCTTGGCGACCACGGCGTCGTCGCGCAGCATGGCGAAGGCGCGGCGGCGGTCGTGCAGGGTGCCCGACTTGCCGAGGCTGATGATCTTCTCGGCGATCGGACGCAGGTCCTTGGCCTTGGGCAGGGTGGTCTTGATCTGCTCGTGCTTGAGCAGGGCGGTGACCATGTTGGCGAACATCGCCTTGCGGTGCGAGCTGGTGCGGTTCAGCTTGCGGCCGGACATGCCGTGACGCATGGGATCATCCTTCCTTCGCTTGGTCTCGACGGGCGAGGACCGATTTCACGCCGCGGTCGCCCCTCGCGGGTACGGCCGGGTCGGGCCGGACTGGCCCATTCGAAAAAACAGCCCCTCCCCTTTGATGGGGAGGGGTTGGGGTGGGGTGGAGTCGCGCCCGATCAGGTCCGACGCGGTTCCCCCCCACCCTGACCCTCCCCACGAGGGGGAGGGGAAAAACCTCAGTAAGGCTCTTCCAGCTTCTTGGCCAGCTCCTCGATGTTCTCCGGCGGCCAGTTGGGGATTTCCATCCCCAGGTGCAGGCCCATGGCCGAGAGCACTTCCTTGATCTCGTTCAGGGACTTGCGGCCGAAGTTCGGGGTGCGCAGCATCTCGGCCTCGGTCTTCTGGACCAGGTCGCCGATATAGATGATGTTGTCGTTCTTGAGGCAGTTGGCCGAGCGGACCGACAGCTCCAGCTCATCGACCTTGCGCAGCAGGTTCTTGTTGAAGGGCAGCTCGTCCTTGCGCTCCTCCTCGACGACCTGGGTCGGCTCCTCGAAGTTGATGAACAGCTGCAGCTGGTCCTGCAGGATGCGGGCGGCCAGGGCGATGGCGTCCTCGGGCGACACGGCGCCGTTGGTCTCGACCACCATGATCAGCTTGTCGTAATCGGTGACCTGGCCGACGCGGGTGTTCTCGACCTTGTAGGCGACCTTCTTGACCGGCGAGAAGATGGCATCGATGGGGATCAGCCCGATCGGCGAATCCTCGGGGCGATTCTGCGACGCCGGGACATAGCCCTTGCCGGTCTCGACCGTGAACTCGATATTGAGCTTGGCGCCCTCGTCCAGGGTGCAGAGCACCAGGCCGGGGTCCATGATCTCGATGTCGTGGCCGGCCTCGATCATCCCCGCCTTCACCTCGCCCGGGCCGGTGGCCTTGAGGTGCATGCGCTTCGGCCCCTCGCCGTGCATGCGCAGGCCGAGGTTCTTGATGTTGAGGATGATGTCGGTGACGTCCTCGCGCACGCCGGGGATCGACGAGAATTCGTGCAGCACGCCCTCGATCTGGATGGCGGTGACGGCGGCGCCCTGGAGCGACGACAGCAGAATGCGACGGATCGAATTGCCCAGCGTCATGCCGAAGCCGCGTTCGAGCGGTTCGGCCACTGCCGTGGCGGTCCGCAGCGGATCCGCCCCCCCCTCGATCTGGAGCTTCGAGGGCTTGATCAGTTCCTGCCAGTTCTTCTGAATCACGAGCGTGACCTCATGCTAGGAACAATGTGATGGCCCGGTACGGCACGGCCGCCACCTTCGCCCCCGTCTTGGGAGGGGAAGCGGCGGCCCGCCCTTGACCGGGCCGGTCGATCACACGCGGCGACGCTTGCGCGGGCGGCAGCCGTTGTGGGGAATGGGGGTGACGTCGCGGATCGAGGAGATGGCGAAGCCCACCGCCTGCAGCGCGCGCAGGGCGCTCTCGCGGCCGGCGCCGGGGCCCTTGACCTCGACCTCCAGGGTGCGCATGCCGTGCTCCATGGCCTTGCGGCCGGCGTCCTCGGCGGCCACCTGGGCGGCGTAGGGAGTCGACTTGCGCGAGCCCTTGAAGCCCTGCATGCCCGAGGACGACCACGAGATGGTGTTGCCCTGGGCGTCGGTGATGGTGATCATGGTGTTGTTGAACGTCGCGTTGACGTGGGCAACACCGGAGGTGATGTTCTTGCGCTCGCGGCGACGAGGGCGCGCGGCAGCAGCAGGCTTGGCCATGTGAGGTGATCCTTACTTCGTCGGCTTCTTCTTACCAGCGATCGGCTTGGCCGGACCCTTGCGGGTGCGCGCGTTGGTGTGCGTGCGCTGGCCACGGACCGGCAGGCCACGGCGATGACGCAGGCCGCGGTAGCAGCCCAAATCCATCAGCCGCTTGATGTTCATCGCCACTTCGCGGCGCAGATCGCCCTCGACCTGATAGTCGCGGTCGATCATCTCGCGGATTTTCAGGACCTCGTCATCGGTCAGCTGGTTGACCCGGCGCTCGGACGGAATGCCGAGCTTGCCGCAGATCTCGACCGCCTTGGCGCGGCCGATACCGTGGATGTAGGTCAGCGCGATCTGGACGCGCTTGTTGGTCGGAATGTTGACGCCAGCGATACGGGCCAAAGCTGGTTACTCCTTCAAACAGGTGATCCGGACCGGCGGCGCAACCGCCGGCCCAAAAAACAACACCGCACCAGGCCTCGCCCAATGCGGGGGAAACCGAAGGTGCGGGATTATAGGGGGAATCGACGAAGAGTCAACCCGGACTCTTCGCCGCATTCGTGCCCCCCCTAAACCGCAGGATCAGCCCAGAATCTTCTCCAGATCCTTGGTGACCTCGGCGATGTCCTTGGTGCCGTCCACCAGGTGGTAGTTGCCCTTGGCCTGGTAGTAGGGCAGCAGCGGCGCGGTCTGGGCGTGATAGGCGTCCAGGCGCTTGTGCACCGTCTCGGCATTGTCGTCGGCGCGGCGGATGAACTCGGTGCCGCCGCAGGAATCACACACGCCGGCGGCCTTGGGCTGCTGGAACTTGTCGTGGTAGCCGGCACCGCACTTGGCGCAGGTGAAGCGGCCGGTGATGCGCTCGACGATGGGCTCGTCCGGGACGCGGATCTCGATGGCGTAGTCGAGCTTGCGGCCCTTCCTCACCATCATGGCGTCCAGTGCCTCGGCCTGGGCCACGGTGCGGGGGAAGCCGTCGAAGATGACGCCGTTCTTGGTGTCGGGCGCGTCCAGGCGGTCGTCGATGATGGCGATGACGATGTCGTCGGACACCAGCTGGCCGGCATCCATCACCGCCTTGGCCTTCTTGCCGACCGCGGAGCCCGAGGCCACCGCGGCGCGCAGCATGTCGCCGGTCGACAATTGCACCAGACCGTACTTCTCCATCAGACGCTTGGCCTGGGTTCCCTTGCCGCCGCCGGGCGGTCCCAAAAGCACGAGATCCATCGGTGGTCATTCTCCCTAGAGATTGCCGCGCGCGGATCCGGGTTCGGTCAGCCGCGCCGGCCTTTGAGACGGGACTTCTTGATGAGTCCCTCGTATTGGTGGGCCAGCAGGTGCGACTGGACCTGGGCGACCGTGTCCATGGTCACCGTCACCACGATCAGAAGGCTGGTTCCACCAAAGTAGAAGGGCACGGACCACTTGGCAATCAGCACTTCGGGCAGGACCGACAGCGCGGTAAGGTAGGCCGCACCCACCACGGTCAGGCGGGTCAGGACATAGTCCAGATAGTCCGAGGTGTTCTTGCCCGGCCGGATGCCGGGGACGAAGCCGCCGTACTTCTTCAGGTTGTCGGCGGTGTCCACCGGATTGAAGACCACCGCGGTGTAGAAGAACGCGAAGAAGATGATCAGGCCGGCGTAGATGGCCAGGTAAAGCGGCTGGCCGCGGCCCATGAGGGCGGTGAAGGTGGTCAGCCATTCCGGGCCGCCGGCGGCGGAGAACTGCGCCACGGTGACCGGCATCAGCAGGATCGAGCTGGCGAAGATCGGCGGGATGACGCCCGAGGTGTTGAGCTTGAGCGGCAGATGCGACGATTCGCCGCCGAACATCTTGTTGCCGACCTGGCGCTTGGGATACTGCACGATGATGCGCCGCTGGGCGCGCTCGATGAACACGATGAAGCCGATGACGGCGGCCGAGCCGACCAGCAGGGCGATGATCAGCAGCACCGGCAGGGCGCCGGTGCGGCCCAGCTCCAGGGTGCCGACCAAGGCGCCGGGAAGTTCGGCGACGATGCCGGCCATGATGATCAGCGAGGTGCCCTGGCCGATGCCGCGGGCGGTGATCTGCTCGCCCAGCCACATCAGGAACATGGTGCCGCCCACCAGGGTGACCACGGTGGAGAAGCGGAACAGCACGTGGTTGTCCATCATCACCGCGGCACCGGTGGAGCCGGTCATGCTCTCCAGCCCGACCGCGATGCCGTAGGCCTGGAACACCGCGATGAACACCGTGAGGTAGCGGGTGTACTGGTTGATCTTCTTGCGCCCCGACTCGCCCTCCTTCTTGATCGCCTCCAGCGACGGCACGATGGTGGTCATCAGCTGCAGGATGATCGAGGCCGAGATGTACGGCATGATGTTCAGCGCGAAGATGGTCATGCGCTGCAACGCGCCGCCGGCCAGCATGTCGAACATGCCGAGCAGGCCGCCGCCCGACTGGCGGAACAGGTCGGCCATGGCGTGCGGATCGACGCCCGGAATGGGAATCCAGGTGCCCAGGCGATAGATCACCAGGGCGCCCAGGGTGAACCAGATCCTCTTCTTGAGTTCGGTCGCCTTGGCGAGGACGCCGAAATTCAAGTTCGCGGCAAGCTGCTCGGCGGCGGAAGCCATGCCCATCTCCGGGAATGTAAGCCAGGGGCGGCCAAGCCGCCCAAATGATAACCCCGGGCGGTGGAACCGCCCCAGGGGGGGACACCAGCTTTTAAAGCAATCCGGGCGTGGCGCCAACCCATGACCTGCGGGTCACGGGGCCGGCGCCACGCCCGAGCAAATGGAAATCAGCCCTCGGCGGCGGGAGCGGCGGGCAGCTTGATCGACCCGCCAGCCTTCTCCACCGCCTCGATGGCGGCCTTGGACGCACCGGCGACCTCGATGGTCACCTTGGCCTTGAGCTCGCCGCGCGCAAGGAGGCGCACCCCATCGCGCGCGTTGCCCACCAGGCCGGCGGCCTGCAGGGCGGCGGCGTCGATGGTCTTGGCCGCGTCCAGCTTGCCGCCGTCGATGGCGGCCTGCAGACGGCCCAGATTGACCTCGGCGAAGTCCTTGCGGTTGATCGGGTTGAAGCCGCGCTTGGGCAGGCGGCGGTAGATGGGCATCTGACCGCCTTCGAAGCCGTGCAGGGACACGCCGGTGCGCGAGCCTTGGCCCTTGACGCCGCGGCCCGAGGTCTTGCCCTTGCCGGAGCCGATGCCGCGGCCGAGGCGCTTGGACGTGCGGCGAGCGCCGTCGTTGTCGCGCAGATCGTTGAGCTTCGTCATCTTATCCTACTCCTCGACCCGGACCAGATGCCGGACCTTGGCGATCATGCCCCGCACCGCCGGAGTGTCCTCCAGCTCGCGGGAGCGGTGCAGCTTGTTCAGGCCGAGCCCGACCAGGGTGGCGCGCTGATCGTCCGGACGGCCGATCGGGCTCTGGGTCTGGGTGACCTTGACGGTCTTCTTGGCAGCCATCGTCAGGGGCCTCCGTTAGGCGGTCGCGGTGGCGGCGGCGGCAGCGCCGTCGCGGCGACCGATGATGTCGCCCACCTTCTTGCCCCGCTTGGCCGCCACCGAACGGGGGCTGGTCAGGCTTTCCAGGGCGTCGAAGGTCGCCTTGATCATGTTGTGGGGGTTCGAGGTGCCCAGGCACTTGGCCACCACGTCCGCCACGCCCACGGTCTCGAACACCGCGCGCATCGGGCCGCCGGCGATGATGCCGGTGCCGGGCGGGGCGGCGCGCAGGACCACGCGGCCGGCGCCGAAATGGCCGGTGACGTCGTGGTGCAGGGTGCGGCCCTCACGGAGCGCCACCTTGATCATATTGCGCTTGGCCTGCTCGGTCGCCTTGCGGATGGCTTCCGGCACCTCGCGGGCCTTGCCCGAACCGAAGCCGACCCGGCCCTTGCCGTCGCCGACCACCACCAGCGCCGCGAAGGCGAAGCGGCGGCCGCCCTTGACCACCTTGGCGACGCGGTTGATGTGGACCAGCTTGTCGATGAACTCGGATTCCTCGCGCTCGGCGCGGTTGTCCTGCTGGCCGCGGCCGCGCGGGGCGCGACCGTCGCGCTCGCCGCCTTCGCCACCACGGCCCCGGCCGCGGCGCTGGTCGCCGCCGTCACGATCGGAATTGGGAGTACGTGCCATCGTTGCGTTTCCCTCAGAAATCCAGGCCGCCTTCGCGGGCCGCTTCGGCCAGGGCCTTGACCCGGCCGTGATAAATGTAGCCGCCGCGGTCGAACACCACCTGGGTGATGCCGGCCGCCTTGGCCCGCTCGGCGATCAGCTTGCCCACCGCCGAGGCGGCGGCGATGTCGGCACCGGTCTTGCCGGCGGCCTTGATCTCCTTGTCCAGGGTCGAGGCGGCGGCCAGGGTCTTGCCCTGGGAGTCGTCGATCACCTGGGCATAGATGTTCTTGCCCGACCGGAAGACCGACAGGCGCACGCGCCCGTCCGCCTTCTTGGCGATGCTTGCACGGTTGCGCCGCTTGCGGCGCTCGAACAGTTCCTTCGGCGTCATCATGGCGGCTATCCTTACTTCTTCTTGCCTTCCTTACGCAGGATGGTCTCGGTGTCGTACTTGATGCCCTTGCCCTTGTAGGGCTCGGGACCACGGAACGCGCGGATTTCCGAGGCCACCTGGCCGACCTGCTGCTTGTCGCGGCCGGAGATGGAAATGGAGGTGGGCTTGTCGCACTTGATGGCGATGTCGTCCGGGATCGGGTATTCGACGTCGTGGGAATAGCCCAAGGCCAGCTTCAGGGTCTTGCCCTCGACCGCGGCGCGGTAACCGACGCCGTTGATCTCGAGGTTGACGGTGAAGCCCTCGGACACGCCCTTGACGGCGTTGTTGATCAGGGCGCGGGTGGTGCCCCACATCATGCGCGAGCGCTTGGATTCGGTGAGGGGCTTCACCCACACCTGATCGCCCTCGATGGTGGTTTCCACCGCATCGGTGACCAGCGGCAGCCGGGCTTCGCCCAGCTTGCCCTTGGCGATGAATTCGGCACCGGCGATCTGGACGGTAACGCCAGACGGCACCGGCACGGGATATTTGCCGACTCGGCTCATCTCGCAGTCCCTCCTAGAACACCTGGCAGAGAACCTCGCCGCCCACATTCGCGGTGCGGGCTTCGGTATCGCTCATCACGCCACGCGGGGTGGACAGGATGGAGATGCCGAGACCGTTGGCCACGCGGGGCAGGTCGGCGATCTTGGAATAGACGCGGCGGCCGGGGGTCGAGACGCGGGAGATCTGCGAGATCACCGGCTTGCCCTCGTGGTACTTGAGCTCGATGGTGAGCTCGGAGACCCCGGGGCGGCTCTCGGCCTTGGCGTAGCCGCGGATGTAGCCCTCGCGCTTGAGCACGTCGAGCACGTTGACGCGCAGGTTCGACGCCGGCGAGGTGATGGTCGACTTGTTCGCGCGCTGGCCGTTGCGGATGCGGGCGAGCATATCGCCGAGCGGATCGGTCATGGACATGTGCCTGCCTCCCTTACCAGCTCGACTTCACCAGGCCAGGAATCTGGCCGAGGTTGCCCAGTTCGCGCAGCTTGTTGCGGCAAACCTTGAACTTGCGGTAGTTGCCGCGCGGACGACCGGTGATCTCGCAGCGCAGACGCACGCGGTTCTTGGCCGAATTGCGCGGAACCTCGGCCAGCTTGAGGGCCGCCTCGAAGCGCTCCTCGGGGCCGGTCTCGCGGTCCATGATGACCGCCTTCAGACGGGCCCGCTTTGCCGCGAAGCGCTTGGCCAACTTCTCGCGCTTCTTGTTGCGCTCGACGGAGCTGATCTTTGCCATTGCTCGAAAACTCCAATCAGCCAGCGAACGGCATGTCGAAGCCCTTGAGAAGCGCCTTGGCTTCCGCGTCGGACTTGGCCGTCGTGACGAAAATGATGTCCATGCCCCGGATCGTATCGACCTTGTCGTAGTTGATCTCGGGGAAGATGAGCTGTTCCTTGAGGCCCAGCGAGTAGTTGCCGCGGCCGTCGAAGCTCTTGCCCGGCACGCCGCGGAAATCGCGGACGCGCGGCAGGGCGATGTTGATCAGGCGGTCGAGGAACTCGTACATGCGGTCGGCCCGAAGGGTGACCTTGCAGCCGACCACCTGGCCCTCGCGCAGCTTGAACTGGGCGATGGACTTCTTGGCCTTGGTGACCACCGGCTTCTGGCCGGTGATGGCGGTCAGTTCGGCGACGGCGGCATCGATCTTCTTCGCGTCCTGGGCGGCTTCGCCGACGCCCATGTTGATCACGATCTTCTCGAGCTTCGGCACCTGCATGGGGTTCTTGTAGGCGAACTCCTCCTGCAGGGCGGGCCGGACCTTGGTGTCGTAGTGGCTACGCAAACGCGCGGACATGGTCTGGTACTCCCCCTTACCGGTCGATGACTTCGCCGGACCGCTTGGCGATGCGGACCTTGCGGCCATCTTCAAGGACCTTGACGCCGACGCGGGTCGGCTTGCCGTCCTTGGGATCGACGTGGGCGACGTTGGAGACGTGGATGGCGGCCTCCTGCTCGACGATGCCGCCGGCGGCAGCGGCGCTGGCGCGCTGGTGCTTCTTCACCTTGTTCACGCCCTGGACGACCACGCGGTCCTCCTTGGGGAAGGCGGCCAGCACGTCGCCCTGCTTGCCCTTGTCCTTGCCGGCGATCACGACGACGCGATCACCCTTCTTGACGTTGAGACCGGCCATCAGAGCACCTCCGGAGCCAGCGAGATGATCTTCATGAACTTCTTGGCGCGAAGCTCACGGGTGACGGGCCCGAAGATACGGGTGCCGATGGGCTCGCCCTGCTTGTTGATCAGCACGGCGGCGTTGGTGTCGAACCGGATCACGGTGCCGTCGGGGCGACGGATCTCCTTGGCGGTGCGCACGATGACGGCGCGATGAACGTCGCCCTTCTTCACGCGGCCGCGCGGGATCGCCTCTTTGATCGAAACCACGATGACATCGCCGACGTTGGCGATGGTCCGGTGCGACCCGCCCAGAACCTTGATGCACTGCACCCGGCGGGCACCCGAATTATCGGCGACGTCCAGGTTGGTTTGCATCTGGATCATGTCTGCTTCCTTTCGCTAATCGCGGGACGGCGTCACGCCGTCTCGACGATCACTTCCCAGGTCTTGGTCTTCGAGATCGGGGCGCATTCGCGGATGCGGACGGTTTCCCCGGTCTTGAACGTGTTGTTCTCGTCGTGCGCGTGGTACTTCTTCGAACGACGGATGAACTTCTTGTAGATCGGGTGCATCACGCGCCGCTCGACGCTGACCACCACGGTCTTGTCCATCTTGTCGCTGACCACGACACCCTGAAGAATGCGCTTCGGCATCGTCTTCTCTCCTTACGCCGCGGTGGCGGCGGAGCCGCTCTTGGTTGCACCGGCGGCGCGGACGCGCTGGCCCAGGATGGTCTTGATGGTCGCGATCTCGCGGCGCACCGTACGCACCCGGGCGGTGTTCTCCAACTGGCCCGAGGCCCGCTGGAAGCGCAGGTTGAACTGTTCCTTCTTCAGCTCGATCACGCGCTCGCGCAGCTGATCGTCGGACTTGGCGCGGAGGTCGGCCGTTTTGGTCGCCATGGTCGTCACTCCCCGATACGCACGATGAACTTGGTCTTGATCGGCAGCTTGGCGGCGGCCAGCTCGAAACCGCGGCGGGCCAGGTCTTCCGGCACGCCGTCCACCTCGAACAGGATGCGGCCCGGCTTGATCTTGGCCACCCAGAACTCGGGCGTGCCCTTGCCCGAGCCCATGCGCACTTCGGCGGGCTTGGAGGACACCGGCACGTCCGGGAACACCCGGATCCACACCCGGCCCTGACGCTTCAGGTGGCGGGTCAGCGCACGACGGGCCGCCTCGATCTGGCGGGCGGTGATGCGCTCGGGCTCCAGGGCCTTGAGGCCGAAGGCGCCGAAGTTCAGCAGGGTGCCGCCCTTGGCGTCGCCATGGATGCGGCCCTTGAACTGCTTGCGGAACTTAGTTCGCTTAGGCGAAAGCATCTCGTCTCACTCCAGACTTAGCGGCGCTCGGCCGGGGCGGCATCGCCCGCGGCGCGCTTGTCCTGGGCCATCGGGTCGTGGGCCAGGATCTCGCCCTTGAACACCCACACCTTGATGCCGCAGGTGCCGTAGGTGGTCTTGGCGGTGCCGATGCCGTAATCGATGTCGGCGCGCAGGGTGTGCAGCGGCACGCGGCCCTCGCGGTACCATTCCATGCGGGCGATCTCGGCCCCGCCCAGACGGCCGGAGCAGTTGATGCGGATGCCCTGGGCGCCCAGACGCATGGCCGACTGCACGGCCCGCTTCATGGCGCGGCGGAACGAAACGCGGCGCTCGAGCTGCTGGGCGATGGACTCGGCCACCAGCTGGGCGTCGAGCTCGGGCTTCCGGATTTCGACGATGTTCAGGTGAACCTCGCCGCCGGTGAGCCGCGACAGCTCCTTGCGCAGGACCTCGATGTCGGCGCCCTTCTTGCCGATCACCACGCCCGGACGGGCGGTATGGATGGTGATGCGGGCCTTCTTGGCCGGACGCTCGATGACGACGCGCGACACGCCGGCCTGGGCCAGCTTCTCGCGCAGGTACTTCCGCAGCTTCAGGTCCTCGTGCAGCATCTTGGAATAATCGGTGTCGGCGAACCAACGCGAATCCCAGGTACGATTGATGCCGAGACGAAGCCCGATCGGATTGACTTTCTGACCCATCTGGTTACTCCCCGATCGCTTCTTCGCGCTCGCGCACGATGACGGTGAGGTTCGAGAACGGCTTTTCGACACGCCCCACCCGGCCCCGGGCCCGCGCACTCCAGCGCTTCATGACCATGGCCTTGCCGACGTAGGCTTCGGCCACATAGAGCCGGTCCACGTCGAGCTGGTGGTTGTTCTCGGCGTTGGCGATGGCCGACTGCAGCACCTTCTTCACGTCCTGGGCGATGCGCCGCTTGGAGAACGTGAGGCTGTGCAGCGCGACCTCGGCCTTCATGCCGCGAATGGACGCCGCCACCAGGTTCAGCTTGCGCGGGCTGGTGCGGATGGTGGCCGAGAAGGCCTTGGCCTCGGTATCGGCCAGCACGCGATCGGCAGGCTTCTTGCCCATGGCTTACTTCCTCTTCGCCTTCTTGTCGACGCCGTGGCCGTAATAGGTCCGGGTCGGCGAGAACTCGCCGAACTTGTGGCCGACCATGTTCTCGGTGACGAGAACGGGGATGTACTTCGCGCCGTTATAGACACCGAAGGTGAGACCCACGAACTGCGGCAGGATCGTCGAGCGACGCGACCAGATCTTGATGACCTCGTTGCGGCCGCTCGCACGGGTCTTGTCCGCCTTCTTGAGCAGATAACCGTCGATGAACGGGCCTTTCCAGACGGAACGAGCCATTCCCGTCCCTCCTTACTGCGTGTGACGGCGGCGCATGATGAGCCGGTCCGTCTTCTTGTTGGAACGAGTCTTCTTACCCTTGGTGGGCTTGCCCCACGGGGTGACCGGATGACGGCCGCCCGAGGTGCGCCCCTCGCCACCGCCATGCGGGTGGTCGATGGGGTTCATCGCGACGCCACGGACATGGGGCTTGAAGCCCATCCAGCGCTTGCGGCCGGCCTTGCCCAGGCTGATGTTCTGCTGGTCCGGGTTGGACACGGCACCGATGGTGGCCATGCACTCGCCGCGCACCACCCGCAGCTCGCCCGAGGACAGGCGCAGCTGGGCGTAGCCCTGGTCCTTGCCGACCAGCTGGACGAAGGTGCCGGCCGAGCGGGCGATCTGACCGCCCTTGCCGACCTTCAGCTCGACGTTGTGGACGATGGTGCCGACCGGGATGTTCTTCAGCGGCAGGGCGTTGCCCGGCTTGATGTCCACCTTCTCGCCGGCGATGACCACGTCGCCCGCGGCCAGGCGCTGCGGCGCCAGGATGTAGCGCTGCTCGCCGTCCTCGTACTTCACCAGGGCAATGAAGGCGGTGCGGTTGGGATCGTATTCCAGCCGCTCGACGGTGGCCGCCATGTCCAGCTTGTTGCGCTTGAAGTCGATCAGGCGGTAGCGGCGCTTGTGCCCGCCGCCACGGAACCGCACGGTGATGCGGCCGGTGTTGTTGCGGCCGCCGGACTTGCGCAGTCCTTCGGTCAGGCTCGCCACCGGCTTGCCCTTCCACAACTCCGACCGATCGACGGAAACCAGCTGGCGCTGACCCGGCGTGGTGGGATTGTACGTCTTCAGTGCCATGGGGTCAGACTCCCGTCGTCACGTCGATGCTGTGGCCCTTGGCCAGCGTGACGATCGCCTTCTTGACGTCGGAACGCTGACCGATGCGACCGCGGAACCGCTTCACCTTGCCCTTGGCGATGGTGGTGTTGACGGCCGAAACCTTCACCCCGAACACGCCTTCGACGGCAGCCTTGATCTCGGGCTTGGAGGCATCCAGCGGCACCTTGAAGGTGACCTGGTTGTGCTCCGAGCCCATGGTGGCCTTCTCGGTGATCACGGGGGCGCGGATGATGTCGTACATCCGCTCCTTCGAGACGGTGACCTTGCTCATTTCAGGCGAGCCTCCAGGGCTTGGACGGCGTCCTTGGTCAGCACCAGGGTGTCGCGACGCAGGATGTCGTACACGTTGGCGCCGATCTCGGGCAGCACGTCCACATGCGGCAGGTTGCGCGCGGAGAGCGCGAAATTGTCGTCCACGGCGCCGTCGATGACCAGCACCGAGGACCAGCCCAGCTTCTTGAAGCTGGCGGCCAGGGCCTTGGTCTTGGGGGCATCGACCTTGGCCTGATCGATGACGATCAGCTTGCCGTTGGCGGCCTTGGCCGACAGCGCCACCTTCAGCGCCAGCTTGCGCACCTTCTTGTTCATGTCGAACGCATGGCTGCGCACGACCGGCCCGAAGATGGTGGCGCCGCCGCGGAACTGCGGGCTGCGCAGCGAACCCTGACGGGCGCGGCCGCCGCCCTTCTGGGCGAAGGGCTTCTTGGTGGTGCCGGAGATCTCGCTGATCCCCTTGGTCTTGTGGTTGCCGGAGCGGGCCTTGGCCCGCTGCCAGGTGACCATGCGGTGCAGCAGGTCGGTACGGACGGTGACGCCGAAGACGTCGTCCGCCAGCTCGATTTCGCCGACGGTCGTGTTGTCCAGGCTGATGACGTTGGTCTTCATCGGTGCAATCCTCACTCGCCGGCTTCGGCGGACGCGGCGGCCTTGAGACCGGCCGGGAACGGCACGCCCTCGGGCAGCTTGCGCTTGACCGCGTCCTTGATCAGGACCCAGCCGCCATCGGCGCCGGGGACCGATCCCTTGACCAGGATCAGACCACGCTCGGCATCGGTGGAGACCACCTTGATGTTCTGCGTGGTCACCTGGACGTCGCCCATGTGGCCAGCCATCTTCTTGCCCTTGAACACCCGACCGGGGTCCTGGCGCTGGCCGGTGGAACCGTGCGAGCGGTGCGACACCGACACGCCGTGGGTGGCTTCCAGGCCGCGGAAGTTGTGGCGCTTCATGACACCGGCGAAACCCTTGCCGATGGTGGTGCCGGTGATGTCCACGAACTGGCCGGGGATGAAATGATCGACCGACAGCTCCGCACCGACCTCGAGGACGTTCTCGGGGGTGACGCGGAATTCGACGACCTTCTTCTTCGGCTCGACCTTGGCGGCGGCGAAGGTGGCGCGCTGGGCCTTGGCCACGTTCTTGACCTTGGCCGTGCCGGCGCCGAGCTGAACGGCAACGTAGCCGTCCTTGTCCACAGAGCGGGTCGAGACCACCTGACAGGTGTCGACCTTCAGCACGGTGACCGGCACGTGGGTGCCGTCCTCGCTGAAGATTCTCGTCATGCCGACCTTCTGGGCGATGAGACCGGATCGCATCGTTTCTGGTCCTTTAGAGCTTGATCTCGACGTCGACGCCGGCGGCCAGGTCGAGCTTCATCAGCGCATCCACGGTCTGCGGGGTCGGATCGACGATGTCCAGCAGGCGCTTGTGGGTACGGATCTCGAACTGCTCGCGCGACTTCTTGTCGATATGCGGGCTGCGGTTGACGGTGAACTTCTCGATCCGGCTGGGAAGCGGGATCGGTCCGCGCACCTGCGCACCGGTCCTCTTGGCGGTGTTGACGATCTCGCGGGTGGACTGGTCCAGCACGCGGTGATCGAACGCCTTGAGGCGGATACGGATGTTTTGGCTTTCCATTTCACGTCATCCGTTAAATCGGATCGGCGCCCCGCCGTGGCGGAGCGCCGATCGTTGAAACTTGGGTTCGGTTCAAAGAACCCCCCGCAGTCAGCCGCGCCTGATCGAAACGCTGGCTCTTACGGAGACGGCCGAAGCCGGAAGCCCGGGTTTATACAGAGACTCCGCCCCCTTGGCAAGCCCTGGATTCGCGATCGGGCAACCTTGCCCGCGCACGGCTGTTCACCGGAAAACTCATGGCGGAGGGTCCCATGCCGTCGCGTCTTCTGGCCTGGTCGTCGGTTCTGCTGGGCTTCGCCCTGGGCGGCTTCTTCGACGGCATCCTGCTGCACCAGATCCTGCAATGGCACCACCTGCTGAGCGGGCTGGAGAGCGGCGGCTTCGCCCGTATCGAGGGGCAGATCCTGGCCGACGGGCTGTTCCACCTCCTGATGTACGCGGTGGCGGCGGTGGGGCTGGCGCTGCTGTGGCTGGCCCGCGACGAATTCGCCCAGGCCGGCCGCGGCGTGTTCGCCCTGCTGCTGATGGGCTTCGGCGGCTGGCACGGGCTCGACGCGGTGGTGTCGCACTGGCTGCTGGGCATCCACCGCATCCGCATGGACACCGAGGTCCCCCTGGCCTACGACCTCGCCTGGGTGGCGGTGTTCGGGCTGCTGCCGTTCCTGGCCGGGGCATGGCTGCTGCGCCGGGTGCGGGCCGACGCCGCGGCGCCCTTCTGACCAGCGGCCGGCTGTTCCCCGCCGCCTGCCTGGCCTGGCTGCGCCCCGGCTGAGGCCGGTTCCGCCACCCCGCCGCTTGCGCTATCATCGTCGCCGCAGGGAGGGTTCGGCCATGAAGCACCTGGAAATTCTCGCCACCGCGCTGGCCTATGCCTGCGTCATCGACGGCAAGGTCTCGGTTGAGGAAAAGGCCAAGCTGGCCGCCATCCTGGGCAAGCACGTGGCCCGGAACGAGCTGTCCCAGACCGACCTGCAGGAGACCATCCAGGCCGCCTTCGCCACCGCGCGCGGCACCCATCTGGACAAGTTCCTGCCCGAGGTGCTGGGGCGCTTCAGCACGGGCCAGCAGGCCTCGCTGCTGCTCAATCTCTACGACATCGTGCTGGCCGACGGCACCCTGGCCGAGGGCGAACGCTGGCTGCTGGACAAGTTCGAGAACGCCCTCGCCTTCGACCGCGCCACCCTGCGCGCCGCCCGCAAGGTGGTGATGTGCAAGAACGACACCTCGGTCTTCACCAACCCGACCCACCCGGCCAACGAAAGCGGGTATGCGTTCAAGGTGGAGTGAGGAGTGTTTCCACACCGGCCGCGCGAGCGGCCTCGGCCAGTTGGCGATCCAGCGTGGCCAGGGGCAGGCCCCGGCGCCGGGCCAGGTCCAGATAGGCGGCGTCGTAGACGGTCAGGCCGTAGCGGTCGGCCAAGGCGAGCGCCGGGCGCCACGCCACGCCGGCGTCCGGCCGGTCGGTGGTGATGGGCAGGGTCTCCAACTGGATCAGCGCGTCGTCACGGAAGGCTTCAGGGACTCGGCGGCGGCGCAGCGCGACGGTCAGGCCATTGGCGACCTCGAACCACCATAACGCCGGAACGACGCATCCATCGTCGGCGATGCGGGCCAGCAGGCCATGCAGGTCCGGCGTGCGCTCGTCCACGAAAAAGCAGGCAAGGGCCGCCGAGGCGTCGAGGACCAGGCTCAATACTTCCGTCCCTCGTTGATGAGGTCCTTGATGCCGAGCCCATCCAGCCGGGCGGTCTTGCCCATGTCCCAGATTCTTTCGGCCGCCTCGCGGGCCCGCTTGCGGTCGAAGCCCCCCTCGGGCGGCACCAGCCGCGCCACCGGATGGCCGTGGCGGGTGATCACCACCTCCTCCCCCTGCTCCACCAGGTCGAGCAGGGCGCTCAGGGTATTCTTGGCCTCGAAGGCCCCGATCTGGCGCATGGCCTCACCAACTGGCTGTCATCTAGCTTAATTTAGGCGGCGCCGGGCCGGAATGCAATCGGTTGAATTTTCCGGGAGTGGCGGCATAGAGCGCGATGACATTAGGTCGGCGCACGGGGTGCGCCGACCTAATGTCTGAATCGCACTCTAATTTATTGATTTAGAGGCGGATTCAGCTATCAGGTTGGATCGCCTCGCGATTCAACCTGATAGCATCCGGCTAGGCGCGGGCCTGGGCTCCCTCCCTCCGGCTTCGCCAGGGGGAGGAGGACCGGAAATAGACAACGGCCCCGGAGGTATCCCTCCGGGGCCGCCTTGCGTCCGCCGAGGCGGAAGGACCTACTCGACGATCTTGGCCACCACGCCGGCGCCGACGGTGCGGCCGCCCTCGCGGATGGCGAAGCGCAGGCCCTCGTCCATGGCGATGGGGGCGATCAGGTTGACTTCCATCGAGATGTTGTCGCCCGGCATCACCATCTCGGTGCCTTCCGGCAGCGACACCACGCCGGTCACGTCCGTGGTGCGGAAGTAGAACTGCGGGCGGTAGTTGGTGAAGAACGGGGTGTGGCGGCCGCCCTCTTCCTTGGTCAGGATGTAGGCCTCGGCCTTGAACTTGGTGTGCGGGGTGATGGAA
>NZ_CACVCG010000073.1 GCF_902729435.1 Magnetospirillum sp. UT-4 | reverse complement strand
GCCGCCTCCATGTACAGCCTCATCGTCACCGCCAAGATGAACGACATCGATCCGCAAGCCTGGCTGGCCGATGTCCTTGCACGGATCGCGGGTCACCCCGCCAGCCGCATCGACGAGCTCCTGCCCTGGAACTGGCGGAACGCCAACCCGGCCTCCGCCGTCGCCGCCTGACGCCGCCCCCCCCTGCGTCCTTCACCGGATGGATACGCTTTGATGTGGCTCTCGACGGTTTCGATCCACCGAAGCATCTCGTCGGGCAATTCCGCTAGGTCTTCGACGTTCAAGTCGGGGTTCGAAAGGCGGGCATATGCGCCCGACACGTTGCGAAATGGGCTGGAATCGCGTCGCAGGAGAACACAAAGGCGGTCGGGGCGGCGTCCATGCCGCGATGGTAGACACCATCGCGCCATTCCACCTTCCAGTTGGACCGGAATTTGGCTAATCTGGCGTCAATCAGGGGCGGATGGACCGTCCATCTGGGAAAAGTCGGGTTAACAATTTTCCGGTAGAAGATTGTTCGAATAAACTAAATCCCTTGGATTTGGCAAGGAAGTGGAATGCGCACAGCTTTAGAGACACTCCGAAGCCTACGATCCAGATTGTCTGAGGGGCGCTTGATTGATCTCGTCACGGAGCGCCACCATGCGCCCTATTTGACGCGCCACCGCATGGAGGCGGTGGTATCGCGAGTCAGGATGGTTGCCGTAGCCTTTTCACTTCTCACTTTGTTGTGGATTGGACTGGATGTCGCCACCCTCGAACTCAGTCAGTGGGTTCCCATTGCTATTTTTCGGATCATTGCCGTTATTGCTTTTATTGCATTAGCAACAGTCAAGGAAGTAGAGCGAAGCCGCACTGCAACGCTCACAATGCTCGGGGTAATTCTCTCCATACCCATGGCGTTGTTCTGCATTGCCAGTTTTGTTCTTGATGGAACGACACTTGATGGCTTGGCTGCCATTAATATGCGACTCTATAATTCCTTGCCATTTATTGTGCTTGCAGGCTTATGTATTTTTCCGCTCGTTGTAACTGAAGGCATTTTATTCGCGGTGCCCGTCGCGATTACGGTCGCATTGATTCAAATTCTGTCTGTCGGATTGACCACTGTTCATTTGGTTTCAACGCTCTGGGTGTTGGGGCTTTCTTTGGGCATCTACATGCTGGCAAGCGCCATTCAGCTCCATTACATGATGGCGCTGCTTCGTCGGGCGAGCCACGATCCGCTCACCGGCGCTCTCACTCGGCGCAGCGGGGCAGAGGTCATCGAACTGCATTTCAGACTGGCTTGTGAGCAGGATGCACCTTTCGCCATCGCCTTTTTGGATATCGATGATTTCAAGGGACTGAACGATGTTTATGGGCATGAAGCGGGAGACCAAGCTCTGCGCAATGCCGCCACAGCACTCGGCAAGTCCTTGCGCCAAGCAGATTCACTTGTTCGATGGGGCGGTGAAGAGTTTGTAATTGTTATGACAAACACCAACCTTGATGGTGTCAGGATTGCGATGGGACGAGTGATTTGTGATTGGCTGGGCAATCGTCCCGATGGGGCACCTTTGACAGCCAGCATAGGCGTTTCTGAACGAATTTCCGATTCTGCTCAGGACTGGTCGGAATTAATTCGACTGGCTGATGAGCGGATGTATGCGGCCAAAAAAAATGGTAAAGCACGATGTCTGATGACTGGCGGCGAAATGTTGACGCCCGCGACTGTAAAAACTGAACACATCTCATAGCCCAAGAATGGATGGGGTCGCAATGGCTGGCCACCCTGCTGGACGAAGCCAAGGTCGACGTGCTGGCCCACATGGCCTTCCTGGCCGCCCGAAAGCCCTACCAACCCGCTGGAACGCTTGAACCACGAGATCAAACGCCGCTCCAAGGTGGTCGGCATCTTCCCCACTCACCGGCATGTACAACGTGCTGGTCAAGCTGCGGGCGGGCCTGCCTTTGGACGACGACGACCGCGCCGTCAACGACAAGGGCCTGGTCAACACCCTGCGCCAGATCCACGACCGGATCGACGCCGCCGTGGCCGATGCCTATGGCTGGCCGGTGGACCTTGGCGACGCCGACATCCTGGCCCGCGTGGTGGCCTTGAACAAGCAGCGGTGGGAAGAAGAGGTGGCGGGGAAAATCCGCTACCTGCGTCCCGAGTTCCGGACCGGCCGCGCCGCCGCCCCCGCCCAGACCAAGCTGGCGGTCGAGGTGGACCAGGGCGCCGCCGAGGCCACCGCCGACAAGGCGCCATGGCCCAAGACCCTGCCCGACCAGGTCCAGGCCATCCGCGCCGCCCTCGCCCGCCTGGGCGAGCAGCCCTCGGTCGAGGCCATCGCCAGACAGTTCAAGGGCGCCAAGCGCGACCGCGTGGCCGAAATCCTGCAGGCCATGGCGGTGATGGGGTAACGGACCTCGCCGTGGCGGCGAAAGAATTGACCAAATCTTGGGCGTGTGCGGTTTCTGCCTGTTTTATGCACTGCCGCGCCCGGTGTCGGCCAGCCGTCATCGGTCATTCGCCTAGCGGGCGGGCAATTTTCGGCCCAAGGCGCCCAATTCCGCGGCACAGCCACCTTGCACGAATTATAGGCATGGCGACAAACGGCTGTTCCATCAGCCTTTTCGCGCGGTTTCCCGGTCTGGCATAGGGCTTGATAGCGGCCCGCCACCCTGCCGCCGGCAGGGCCTGGGAGGAGGCGAGGTTCGACATGGACGTGACGAGAACGGGGGCAGATGTACTGTTCGTCCTCTTGGGGGCGGTCATGGTGTTGGCGATGCATGCCGGTTTCGCCTTTCTTGAGGTCGGCACCGTGCGCAAGAAGAACCAGGTCAACGCCCTGGTGAAGATTCTCACCGATTTCGCGGTCTCCACCACCGCCTATTTCTTCGTCGGCTACGCCGTCGCCTACGGCATCGGCTTCTTCGCCTCGGCCCCGGTCCTGGTGGGCAAGGTCGAAGGCGCGGGCTTCGCCGCCAACGGCTACGATCTGGTGAAGTTCTTCTTCCTCGCCACCTTCGCCGCCGCCATTCCCGCCATCATCTCAGGGGGAATCGCCGAGCGCGCCCGGTTCTGGTCGCAGCTGGCCGCCACCTCGATCCTGGTGGCGTTGGTCTATCCCCTGTTCGAGGGCATGGTGTGGGGCACCCGGCTGGGCTTCCAGGAGCTGGTGACCGCCACCTTCGGCCTGGCCTTCCACGACTTCGCCGGCTCGGTGGTGGTCCACGCGGTCGGCGGCTGGATCGCGCTGGGAGCGGTGCTGATGCTGGGGGCGCGCAAGGGCCGCTACCGCAAGGACGGCCACGTCATCGCCATCCCGCCCTCCAACATCCCGTTCCTGGCCCTGGGCTCGTGGGTGCTGTGCGTCGGCTGGTTCGGCTTCAACGTCATGAGCGCCCAGGCCATCGACGGCATTTCCGGTCTGGTCGCCATGAACTCCCTGATGGCCATGGTCGGCGGCATCCTGGCCAGCCTGGTGGTCGGGCGCAACGACCCCGGCTTCGTCCATAACGGCGCCCTGGCCGGTCTGGTGGCGGTGTGCGCCGGCTCGGACGTGATGCACCCCATCGGCGCCTTCGCTACCGGCGGCATCGCCGGGGCGCTGTTCGTGTGGGCCTTCAACCAGTGCCAGAACAAGTGGCGGATCGACGACGTGCTGGGCGTCTGGGCGCTGCACGGCCTGTGCGGCACCATGGGCGGCATCGCCGCCGGCATCTTCGGCCAGGAGGCGCTGGGCGGGCTGGGCGGCGTCAGCCTGGGTGCCCAGGTGTTCGGCACCCTGACCGGCGCCGGCTTCGGCTTCGCCGCCGGCCTGGCGGTCTATGGCGGCCTCAAGGCGACCATCGGCATCCGCCTGACCGAGGAGGACGAGTTCATGGGCGCCGATCTGGCGGTGCACCAGATCACCGCCTATCCCGAGGAGGCGACCACCGTCCACGACGATGCCGGCCCGCTGGCCATCCGCGCCGCCATGGGCGGGGCGGCCCACAACAGCCTGCATGGGTAGAGGTTGGGGGCTCCGCCCGGCGGGCGGCGCCCCCCTCCGTCAGTATCCGCCCTTCAGACTGCCGGCGCGCTCGAACCCCGCCTCGCCGGCGACGTTGCCGTAGAGGCGCTGCAGCAGCCCCTTGAGGGTGCGGACCTCCTCTTCGCTCATGCCGGCGATGGCCTCGCTTTCCGAGTGCAGGGCGTGCGGCACGATGCCTTCCGCCATGCGCCGGCCCTCGGCGGTCAGGGCGACCAGCACGGCGCGGGCATCCTGACCCGAGCGGCGGCGGGTGACCAGCGCCTTGGCCTCCATGGACGCGGCGATGCGCGACAGCGTGGAGAGCTCGATGGCGGTAAGGCGGGCAAGATCGCCCAGCCGCTGTTCGCCCTCGTCCAGCAGCGCCGCCATCACCCGCCACATGGGCAGGGTGATGCCGAAGCGGTCGAGCTCACGCGAAAGGTTGTGCGCGAGCGATACTCCCGCACGGCTTAGTAGATAGGGCACATAGTCCCCGAGTTGGAATCGCACGCGATGACCTCCCTCCCTCGTGGCGGATTTCCGCCACTTTATTGAATTGGCGGTCCGTCCCGGATGCCTGAGACCCAGGCATCCGGGACGGACCGCCGGCTGCTCTCTTTTTTCGGAGCATGCACATTTTGCAGGTTCAATGATTTCCAACCGGGGGGTGGTGTCAAGGGGATTGTCCGCCGCCGCCCCAAGGGTGCATTCTGGGCAGTGCCGCAGCCCACTCGCGAGGATGGCATGTCCCCCACCCTGTTCCAGATTTCCCATCCCGTCGTGCCGGTTCTCGGCGAAACCGCCGCCTATCCGGTGCGGCGCATCTTCTGCGTCGGGCGCAATTATGCCGCCCATGCCCGCGAGATGGGCTCGGACCCCACCCGCGAGGCCCCCTGCTACTTCACCAAGTCGGCCGATTCGGTGGTTCCCGGCGGCGGCCCGGTGCCCTACCCGCCCGGCACCGCCAACCTGCACCACGAGGTGGAGCTGGTGGTGGCGCTGGGTGCGCCGGTGTTCCGCGCCAACGCCGCCACAGCCGCCGGCGCGGTGTTCGGCCATGCGGTCGGCCTCGACCTCACCCGCCGCGACCTGCAGCTGGCGGCCAAGGACCTGGGGCAGCCCTGGGATCTCGGCAAGTCGTTCGAGTTCTCGGCACCCGTCTCGCCGCTGCGCCGCGCCGCCGCGCCGGTGCTGGCCGCCCGCATCGAACTGGCGGTCAACGGGACGGTGCGCCAGTCGGCCGATGTCGCCGACATGACCTGGTCGGTGCCCGAGGTGATCGCCCATCTGTCGCGGTTCTACCACCTGGGTCCGGGCGACCTGATCTTCACCGGCACCCCCGAAGGCGTCGGGCCGGTGGTTCCCGGCGACCGGATCGAGGCCCGAATCGACGGAATCGGCGAACTGGCGGTCGATATCACCGTCGGCTGATCCTGTTTGCCCGCCACGGCTTTTGCGCTAGGCTGTCCTCATCGTCTGGGAGGGCCGGAGCCACCATGGGAATCGAGGACAAGGCAGCGCCCGAATCGGGCGGCGGCGATGACGGCGATTACTGCGCCACGGTCGAGGACTTCTACACCCCGGCCGCCCGCGAGGTCATCGCCCGCACCCTGTCCACCTTCTGCGACCAGTTGATCGTCACGCCCGGCGAACTGATCCATTCGGCCAAGGCGTTGAAGCGCCTGGGCGATGCCGGCCGCGTCCTGATGAACGCGGTCGACAAGGTCGGCACCGCCCAGGCCCAGCGCCGCGGCGAGAGCCCGGTCAGCCGCATCCGGGACCTGCACGCGCTGGTCTCGGCCGGCATCCGCAAGGCCTGGGACGAGGACAAGGAACGGCCGGTGCCGCCGGTCAAGCCCGACACCTTCCTGGAGGTGGCGGCCAAGGTGGGCGGCAGCGGTCCCCAGCGCGACTACCAGGTGGGCCGCTTGCTGGCCGAGGCCCTGGCCGTCCACAAGACCTGGCGCGACAAGGTCGCCGCCCTGACGCAGATGGCCGCGGCGGCCGAGGGCCGCGACGAACGCGCCGTGATCGAGCAATGGCTGGCCGAGGCGCTGCGCAGCGAGCCGGCCATGGACCAGATGCTGGGCTTCCCCGACCGGCAGGAGGACCGTTGCGGCGACCTGATCGACATCGTTCGCGGCACCTGGCAAATGCGCGATTCCGCCGCGCCGGTGATGGCCGAACTGATGCGGCTGATGGAGGACGGCAAGGCCCCGTCCGTCCGCGCCGCCTTCGAATTCGCGCTGATGCGCACCCTGGCCGGCAAGGAGCCGCTGCGCTCGGCCGAGCCCGAGCCCGAGATCCAGGCGGTGTTCGACCTGTTCCGCCGCATGTGGGCGAACGGCCAGTTGCTGGGCGGGGCCAAGGCGCTGGCCCTGATCGAGCGCCGCCAGTCGCGCTGCATGAGCACCGAGACGGTCACCGACCTGCTGCGCGAGCGCCGGGTCCAGGCCGACCGCCTGGCCTTCCTGATGACCCTGGCCGGACTTGCCGTCGGCGCCTCCAACCGGGCCACCGTCAAGGGCTTCGTCGACCACTATTTCGGCGACAAGGACTTCGTCCCGCGGGTGGCCGGCGGCCAGGAGCCGCCGGTGCCGAAGATGCAGACCCTGACCGGCATCCATCGGGCGCTGAAGGCCTCGTGGCTGCCCGACGGCGACAAGCAGGCGGCGATGGCGGCGGTCGAGGCGGCGCAGACCGACCTGCTCAAGCGCGCCCGGCTGTTCGAGCAGATCGAGAAGAAGTCGGGCGGCCCGGCGCAACGGGTGCTCACCCTGCTCGACCTCTGCCGCAAGGGCACCTTCATCGACGGCGGACCGCTGGACGCGGTGCGCGGAATCATCCGCGTCGGCCTGGCCGATGCCGGGTTCACCGCCGACTATCTGGGCGGCGCCACCGGCGAGGAGCGTGAGCGCAAGCTGGCCATCCTGGACAAGACCCTGGCCGCCTTCGGCCTCTCGCGCCCCTGAAAACTGTCGCGCTCCGGAACACATCGTCCCGCCGCCGTTACACCCGCCGTCCCCGGCGCCGCCCCCTTCCCTGCCGGAATTCCGTTCATTTTCAAGCCTCTGCCCGTCGCCCAGGCAACTGGCACGGCGGTTGCCTTAGACGATGCGGCCTTGCCGGCCCGGCGCCTCTGTCGGACCGCACGGGCCGGGAAGTCGACTTCGTCAGGCAATGCCACAAGGAGGCGAAATGAAGAAGGCTATGTTGATGGGCGTGTCGGGTGCGGCCATGCTGATCGCCGCGTCCGCCCAGGCCGATGGTGTCATCGGCCAGAGCCAGGCCTTTCATGCGGCCAACTCGCAGGATCAGTACCAGGGCGCGCTGGCGTCGGCCGAAGGCGGCAGCGCCTCGGCTCCGTCCAAGAGCCACCATTACGGCATGAGCAACGGCAGCTCGGCCTCCGGTGCCGATGCCTACGCCAAGGCCAAGCAGGGCCAGGACCAGGACCAGGACCTGTCCGGGTCGCAGTCGCAATACGTCAAGCTGCCCGACATCGAGGTCGATGTCGATGTCGCCATGCCGGGCAACGGCTCGGGCGGCGCGGCCGGCCCGTCCGGTGACGGCGGCGACGGCGGCAACCAGGTTTCCGGCGGCGAAGGCAACTACACCCAGTCGCCCCGGGTCAGCGGCGGCACCGACAACGCGGTGGCGACGTTCCGCTCCCGCGCCGCTGCCAACGTCGATGGTGACGCCATTCTCGGCGACAACGTCAACAACAACTCCTTCAACGTCAGCATGACCAACACCACCACCCAGACCGGCATCAACACCCCCGGCAGCATCTCCATCAGCACCGGCAACAATGCCGGCGGTACCGCCACCGGCGGCTCCAACGACCTGAGCCAGAACGGCTATGCCACCAGCATGGGCGGGGCCGGCGACGCCACCTCGACCAGCGGTCCGGTCTATGGCGGCGACGGCGGCCATGGCGGCCTGGGCGTGGCGGTGTCGGCCAATCTCGGCAAGCAGGACGCCTCGTCCTATGCCAAGAGCAGCGGCGGCGACGGCAAGGCCTATAGCAGCGCCTACGGCAAGTCGGACGCCGATTCGTATGCCAAGGCCGGGTCGGCGGCGGCTTCCGCCAATCTGGGCAAGGCCAGCAACTCCTCCTCGGCCGGCGGCAGCGGTTCGTCGCCGTCCTGGGGCTACAAGCACGGCCAGTCGGGCTCGGGCTCCAGCGCCATGGGCGAAGCCGGCCTGATGCAGGACGCCAAGGCGTGGGCCAACGCCTTCGCCAAGCCTACCGCCAAGTCCACCAACGAGGTCGGTTCCGCCGCCCTCGGCATGGGCGGCGCCGGCGGCGACCAGATGACCAAGGCCGATAACGGCCTCGACCAGGCGGCCCATTCCATGGCGGCCGGTGGCGAGGGCGGTGCCGGCGGCGACACCATGGTCAAGTCCGCCTCGCGCGGCGGCGACCTGGCCCAGATGACCGGTCTGGAGCAGAGCCTGAACGGTGCCACCGGCGCCACTTCGGGCGGCAACGGCGGCAATTCCTCGGTGCAGTTCTCGACCGGTTCCATCGGCGCCATCAGCCTGGGCACCGTGTCGGGCATCACCAACGTCGCCCAGAGCACCGGCATCGCCTCGACCCAGCTGACCTCGTTCAGCATCAACGCCCACACCACCTTCTGACCCCTCGACGCCGGCGGGACCCCAAGCCTCGGGCGCCCGCCGGCGCCCTTTTCCTTTGTGCGACCCGTGGGGAGAGAGCCATGCGCGAGACCATCGCCCTTGCCGCCATCCTTCTCTGCGCCGCCGGCACCGCGCCGGCCGGCGAGCTGGAGCTTGGCGGTGCCATGCCCGTCACCGAACTGGAGGGCAGCCGCGGCGGCACCGACAGCGGCGGCGACATCGTCGGCAGCCTGCTGCAGAACAACGAGGCCAACCAGACCGCCGGCAACACCGGTAATATCAGCGTCAGCCAGGGCGCCGCCAAGTCCAACGGCACCATCCATGCCGCCCAGGTCAACGGCAACCACGGCATCACCGCGGTGATGCAGAACACCGGCGACATGGTCAACATGAACAACGCCACCAGCGTCAACGTCTACATGCGCTGAGGGGGCGGCCATGAACGCACGCATCGCCGCGGCCCTGCTGATTCTGGCAGCGCCCGCATTCCCCGCCAAGGCCGGCGAGGTCGGATTCGCCCTGCCCTCGGGCAATCTGGGGGTATCCGTCGCCAGCCTGCGCGAGGCCCGCTTCCGGGGCGTGGTGCGCCAGGAACGCGACTATTCCTGCGGCTCGGCGGCGGTGGCGACGCTGCTCACCCATCATTACCGCCGCCCGATCACCGAGGCCGAGGTCTTCACCGCCATGTACGCCGCCGGTGACCAGGAGACCATCCGGCGCCAGGGCTTCTCGCTGCTCGACATGCAGCGCTACCTCGCCACCCTGGGCCTCAAGGCCGACGGCTATCGCGTCGGCCTCGACAAGCTGATCGATGTCGGCGTCCCCGCCATCACCCTCATCACCATCAGGGGCTACAGCCACTTCGTGGTGATCAAGGGCGTCGAGGGCGGCGACGTGCTGGTGGGCGACCCGGCCATGGGTGTGCGCGCCGTGCCCAGGGCCGAGTTCGAATCCCAGTGGCAGGGCGTGCTGTTCGTCGTCCGCGACGACATCGACATCGGCCGAATGTTGTTCAACCGGCCGGCCGACTGGGCGGTACGGCGCAAGGCGCCGTTCGGCACCGCGCTGTCGCGCCAGGGGCTGTCGACCCTGTGGGTCGCGCTGCCCGGACTCTTCGAGTTCTGACGGACACCGAAAGACGGGGAGAACACCGACCATGAGTCCACTCCAGGCCTGTTCCACCACCGCCATCCTTGCCGCCTCGCTCTTCGCCGCCCTGCCGGCCTCGGCCGCCATCGCCTCGGATCCCTTCTCCGGCCTCGACGCCCTGGGCGGCGACGAACTGGGCCGTGCCCGCGGCGGCATGATGATCAACGGCATTCCGGTCAACTTCGCGGTGGTCATCCGCACCACCATCGAAGGCGCCATGGCCCAGGGGATGCCGGCCGGACTGCAGACCACCCTCAGCGTCGATGATTACGGCGCCCTGGCCGGCGCCACCACCATCCCGATCGGCACCGCCGCCGTCCCGGCCGATCCCAAGGCCGGCGCCGTGGCCATGACCCTGCCCAGCGGTACCTCGATCCTGCACCAGGTGGTCGATGGCCAGATCCAGGCCCTGATCGCCAACATGGACGACGGCGTCAGCCTCTATCACCGCACCGAGGTCAACGTCGAACTGCCCGGCTTCAGCCAGATCAGCCAGACCTGGCAGGTCAGTTCCGCCGCCGCCCGCATGGGCCGCGACGCCGCCCAGCTGGGACTGGGGCGGTAGCTTTTCCCACCGAAAACCGAAAAAATAGCCCCTCCCCTTGATGGGGAGGGGTTTGGGGCGGGGTGGAGCCGCACACTCAGGGGCATGACCCGTATTTCCGTGTCGTGCCAACGGAATGGCCACCGTATTCGTATCTGGCGGTGGACTTGCCACAGAGACACAGAGACACAGAGAAGGCACAGAGGAAAAATATTTCTCCTTCTCTGTGCACCCTCTGTGGCTCTGTGGCTCTGTGGTGAATAAACTTTTCCACATGGCAATGCCGACGGCGAGCGATACCGGCTTGGTCGGCATCCGTTATTGTCCCTGCCTCCCCCCGGCTTTGCCAGAGGGAGGGGGACCTTCGAGTTTCAGAACAGATTGATGGCGATGGGCAGGCGGGCCATCAGGCGGACGTCGGGGGCATCCTCGGTGACGCCGACGCCCACCGACAGGTTGAGCGCCATGGCATCGTCGATCTGCCAGCTGGTCCCGAAGGTCAGCGAGCCGACCGACAGCGCCTCGGATTCGAATTCCCCCTCGGCGAAGGTGGTCTGGCTCTTCAAGATCCAGTCGTGCTGGTAGCCGATCGAGAACGACACCTTCTCGTTCAGGGACAGCCCCATGCCGACGCCGAAGCGGATGGCGTCGCCGGGATCGACCGTCTCGACGGTGCGGTTGTTGGAGACCCGCTTGCCGATGTCGCGCTCGACGTTCCACAGATAGCCGATATTGGCGAAGAACACCGCCGGGTCCGAGGGCGCCACCACCGTCAATGACGGCTCGAAGCCCCAGAAGCCCGAGCCGGTGGCCAGTTCCTCCTCGATGCCCTGGGCATTGCGCGAGACGTCGAAGGGACCGGTGCCGGTGATGCTCTTGGCGCGGAAATTGGCGACCAGAAAGGGCCAGCCGGCGGCGCCGTCGTTGATCTGCCAGTGCAGCGCCCCCTCGATGTCGCCCAGCCCGTGATCGGTGAGCGAGGTGGTGGCGGCAATGGTGCTGGTGTTGACCACCGTGTTGGTGGTGCTGTCGTCGCGGTACATGTAGGGAATGCGCAGCTCGGCCTCGATGCGGTTGGTGACGCCGTAGCGCAGGCCCAGCGTGGCGGTGACCGAATCGCGGTCGGCCTGGGTGGCCTCGATGGACCCCACCAGCACGGTGTCGAGGATGGCGACGCCGCCGACCACGAACCGGTTGACGTCGGTATGGGTGTATTCGACCGAGGGCTCGACCACCAACACGCCGGCCCGGGTCAGCACGCCGGCCGCCTCGGGCTCGGGCGGCGCCGAACTCTCCCGCCGGGCCTCGGCCTCGCGCGCCTGGGCCAGTTGACGCTGGGCGGCGATGCGTTCCGCCTCGACGCGGCGCCGCTCGGCCAGTTCCTCGTCGGTCGGCACCACCACCACCGGCAGTTCGCCGCCGCCCTCGTCGGCCGCCCGGGCCGTTCCCTCGAGGCCGACGAGCAATGCCGCCGCCGCCACGGCCGTCACAATGGTCGGACGAAACATCACCCTCGCCTCCTCACGCTGTCTGCCGGATGCCGACGACCATATCCGGGTGGCCCCGCCGAAGGGCGGTCGCATCGGTCCTATAGGGCGGGTGTCGCTATGCCGGGCGTCGCCTATGGCCTCCCGGGTCCCGGACGGATGACCGCTGCCCCATCTCGCCGAGAGGGCGCCCGAACGGGTGGCGGCTCGGCCGGAGGGCTGTCCCGGATTGGGAGGCGACCCCCTCGGAAGATGGTGTGAAACCTGCCTTGCGTCTCTGCGACACTCCCCGCCGACGGACGAACCCGACGGAGGTCCAGCGGTGAAATCACTCGACATCGGCGACGTATGCCTGACCAGCGAGACCCTGGCGGCGCTGGGCGCCGATGCGCTAGCCCTTCTCCTGCTTGAGCAGGCCCGGCGCGATCCCGACCTCGCCGAGCGGCTGCGGCCGGTGGCCGAGCGCGGCGCGGCGCGGCCGCAGCCCGGCGACGTGCCGATGGTGGGTGAAAGCCCGGCCATGCGCCGCCTGCTCGAGACCATCGCCAAGATCGCCGGCACCGACGCGCCGGTGCTGATCACCGGCGAAAGCGGCACCGGCAAGGAGCTGGCGGCCATCTCCATCCACCGCCGCTCGGCCCGCGCCTCGGGTCCCTTCGTCCCCATCAACTGCGCCGCCCTGCCCAAGAGCCTGATCGCCAGCGAGCTGTTCGGCCACGAGAAGGGCGCCTTCACCGGTGCCGACCAGCGCCGCATCGGCCGCATCCAGGCGGGCGACCGCGGCACCCTGTTCCTCGACGAGATCGGCGATCTTCCCCTCGACCTGCAGGCGCACCTGCTGCGGTTCCTGCAGGAAAGCACCATCGACCGGCTGGGCGGGGTGCACCCCATCAAGGTCGACGTGCGCGTGATCGCCGCCACCAACGTGCCGCTCAGGAAGGCGGTGGCCGAGGGCCGCTTCCGCGAGGACCTGTTCTTCCGCCTCAACGTCCTGACCATCGAGATGCCGCCGCTGCGCGAACGCGGCGACGACGTCGAGCACCTGGCGCGCACCTTCTGCGCCCGCTTCGCCCGCGAGGGCGGACGCCCCCTGCTCGGCCTCGCCCCCGAGGCGATGGCGGCGGTCCGGCGCCACCCCTGGCCGGGCAACGTGCGCGAACTGATCGCCGCCATGCGCCGCGCCGTGGTGATGGCCGACGGGCCGTGGGTGATGGCCGACGACCTGGGCCTGCCCGAGGGTGGCGACGGCGCCGGCGCCACCTCGCTGGAGGCGGCCCGGCGCGACGTCGAGGCCAATTTGATCCGCCAGGCGCTGTCGGCCCACCGCCACAACGTCAAGCGCACCGCCGAGCATCTGGGGGTGTCGCGGGTCACCCTGTACCGCCTGCTCGACAAGCACGGGATCGACCCACGCGGAAACGAATGATCCCCTGCCCCCCTTCTTGCGCATTCCCCCCCTGCGGATTCGCGGGATGACATCGGCCGGCGGCGGTGCCATATGAACCCGGCCGGGCGGTAAACCGTCCGGACGGTACAGTACCAGCCCGAGACACCATGTCCGCTCCCGCCACGCGCGAGAAGATCATCGACGCCGCCATGACCATCGTCCGCGACCAGGGCGTGGCGCGCCTCACCCTGGACGAGGCGGCGCGCATCGCCGGCATGTCCAAGGGCGGCGTGCTCTATCATTTCAAGACCAAGGACGACCTCATCCGCGCCATGGTGCAGCGGATGATCGACGCCTGCGACGCGCTGCACCACGAATACTATCTGGCCGAGCCCGAGGGGTCCTACCGCTGGGCCCGCACGGTGGTACGCACAGCCTTCGACCCCAACGGCCCGGCCGCCGATCCGGTGGGCGGGGCGCTGCTGGCGGCGGTGGCGGTGAACCCCGAACTGATGGCGCCGCTGCAGGCCAAGTACCGCGAATGGCTCGAACGGGTCGAAAGCGACAGCCCCGATTTCGCCCTGGCGTCTCTGGTCTGCCTGGCCATGGACGGCTACGTGTTCGACCGCATGCTCGGGCTGCCCATGTGTGACGACGACCATTGCCGGCGGGTCAGGGACACCGCGCTGGCCCTGCTGACGGGAGAGCGGCGATGAACGCCAGACGGATGATCGTGATGCTGGCCGGCGCCGGCGTGCTGTTCGGCGGGGTGATCGGGTTCGTGAAGTTCCGCGAACACATGATCCAGCAATATTTCGCCACCATGCCCAAGCCGGTCTTCGTCGTCACCGCCGAGCCGGCGACGGTGGAGCACTGGCAGGAGACGGTGCCGGCGGTGGGCACGCTGCGGGCGGTCAACGGGGTCGATATCAGCGCCTCGGTGGCCGGACTGGTCCGGGAGATCGCCTTCGAGTCCGGCCAGCCGGTGCGCAAGGGCCACGTGCTGCTCCGCCTCGACGCCGAGGTGGAACGCAGCAACCTGCGCTCGGCCCAGGCCGATGCCGATCTGGCCCGCATCTCGGCCGAACGCCAGCGCACCCTGGTGCGCACCGACACGGTCAGCCGCGCGGCGCTGGACAAGGCCGAGGCCGAGCTGAAGGTGCGCGAGGCGGCGGTGGCCGGCTACAAGGCGGTGATCGACAAGAAGACCGTGCAGGCCCCGTTCGACGGAATCGTCGGCGTGCGCAAGGTCGATCTCGGCCAGTACCTGCAGCCCGGCCAGGCCATCGTCAGCCTGCAGGATCTGTCGGTCCTGCTGGCCGACTTCACGGTGTCGCAGCGCGACCTGGGCGCCCTGAAGCCGGACGAGCCCATCCGCCTGACCACCGATTCGTGGCCCGGCCGCGTCTTCGAGGGCACCATCTCGGCGGTGGAGCCCAGGGTCGATGCGGCAACCGGCATGATCGCGGCCCAGGCCCGCTTCCCCAATCCCGACGGGGCGCTGCGGCCGGGCATGTTCGCCCGTGTCGAGGTGGTGCGCGCGGCGGTGGCCGAGGTGGTGACGGTGCCGGTTTCGGCCGTTTCCTACAACCTGCACGGCGACGCGGTGTTCCTGGTGCGCGACGGCGAGGGCGACGCCAGGACGGCGGAGCGCGCGGTGGTCGCCCTGGGCGAGCGGCGCGAGGGCCGGGTCGCCATCCTCAGCGGGGTCAAGGCCGGAGACCTGGTGGTGACGGCCGGCCAGCTCAAGCTGGAGAACGGCTCGCGGATCGAGATGGCCGAGACCGATCCCCTGAAGCAGGCCAGCGCCAGGTAGGGCGATGTTGAAAATGTACCGGACGATCCGGCCAGGATGCTTCGAGACGGCCGCCTGGCGGCGACCTCCTCAGCATGAAGCAGTTATTTCCACACAGTAGCCTCATCCTGAGGAAGCCGCGAAGCGGCTGTCTCGAAGGATCAGGCGGGCCAAGAACGTTTTTTCGCCTGGCCGCGAGGAGAAGTTCAATGTTCGACATCTTCATCAAGCGGCCGGTTCTGGCCTCGGTGATCAGCCTGCTGATCCTGTTCGTCGGGCTGCGCGCGCTGCTGCTGCTGCCCGTGCGCCAGTATCCGGAAATGAAGAACACGGTGATCACCATCACCACCACCCTGCCGGGCGCCGATGCCGACCTGATCCAGGGCTTCATCACCCAGCCCATGCAGAAGGCGGTGGCCACCGCCGCCGGGCTGGACTACCTGACCTCGCGCTCGGTCCAGGGGATGAGCGAGATCAAGGCCTATGTGCGGCTCAACGAGGACCCCGACGCCGCCATGACCGAGGTGATGAGCAAGGCGGCCGAGGTGCGCTCGGTGCTGCCGCGCGGCATCAACGATCCGGTGATCAAGAAGGAGACCGGCCAGACCTTCGCCTCGGCCTACCTCGCCTTCTCGTCCGACCGCCTGAGCCAGGAGCAGATCACCGACTATGTCAGCCGGGTGGTCCAGCCCAAGCTGTCGGCGGTGCCGGGTGTGGCCAATCCCGAACTGTTCGGCGGCCAGAAATTTTCCATGCGGGTGTGGCTGGACCCGGAAAAGCTGGCCCAGTACGGCCTGGGCGCCGAGGACGTGCGCAACGCCCTGACCAGCAACAACTTCACCGCCGCCGCCGGCTCGACCAAGGGCGCCTTCGACGTGATGCCGACCCAGGCCGAGACCGACCTGACCTCGGTCGAGGAGTTCAAGGCGCTGGTGGTGAAGCATGTGGGCGCCCGGCTGGTGCGCCTGGGCGACGTCGCCGAAGTCAGCCTGGGGGCCGAGAACGACGACATGGCGGTGTTCGCCAGTGGCGAGCGGGCCATCTTCATCGGCGTCTACACCACCCCCGAGGCCAATCCGCTGACCGTCATCCGCCAGGTGCGGGAAGAGGCGCTGCCGGCCATCGCCGCCCAGCTGCCGCCAGGGCTGAAATCCCAGCTCGCCTATGATTCGACCCTGTTCATCGAGGCCGCCATCCGCGAGGTGGTGATCACCATCGCCGAGGCGGCGGTGATCGTCATGGTCGTCATCTTCGCCTTCATGGGCTCGGCCCGGTCGGTGATGATCCCGGTGGTGACGGTGCCGCTGTCGCTGATCGGCGTCGCCCTGTTCCTGCTCGCCTTCGGCTTCTCCATCAACCTGCTGACCCTGCTGGCCATGGTGCTGGCCATCGGGCTGGTGGTGGACGACGCCATCGTGGTGGTGGAGAACGTCCACCGTCACATCGAGGGCGGCAAGTCGCCGTTCCAGGCGGCCATCGTCGGCACCCGCGAGATCGCCGGGCCGGTGATGGCGATGACCATCACCCTGGCCGCCGTCTACGCCCCCATCGCCTTCATGGCCGGCCTGACCGGCGCCTTGTTCAAGGAATTCGCCCTCGCCCTGGCCGGCTCGGTCATCGTCTCCGGCGTGGTGGCGCTGACCCTGTCGCCGATGATGTGCTCGAAGGTGCTGAAGCACGACGAGGACAAGCGCGGCCTGCCCGCCCGCATCGACGCCGGCTTCGCCGCCGTGCAGCGGCGCTACCTGCGCTGGCTGTCGGCCTCGCTGGCCGACCGGCCGACCACCCTGGTGTTCGCCCTGGTGGTGGTGGCGGTGCTGCCGTTCCTGTTCAGGGCGGTGCCGGCCGAGCTGGCGCCGGAAGAGGATCAGGGGGTGCTGTTCACCGCCTTCAACGGCCCGGCCTCGGCCAACATCGACTACATGGAGGCCTTCGTCCACCAGATCGACCGCTCCCTGCGCGCCTTCCCCGAGGTCAAGGAATCCTTCCTGATCGCCGGCCTGGGCTCGGTCTCGCAGGGCTTCGGCGGCGCGGTGACCCAGCCCTGGGACCAGCGCGATGCGTCAACCAAGGAGTTGACGCCCATGGTCCAGCAGGCCCTGGACAAGGTCGCCGGGGTCAAGGCCAGCGTCTTCGCACCGCCACCCCTGCCCGGCTCGGACGGCCTGCCGGTGCAGTTCGTGGTCACCTCCACCGCCGATTACCGCACCCTGAACGAGCTGCAGGCCGAAATGCTGACGCGGGCCCAGGCGGCCGGCCTGTTCGCCTTCATCGATTCCGACCTCAAGTTCGAAAGCCCGCAGACGGTGGTCGACATCGACCGCGACAAGGCCGCCGCCTTCGGGATCAGCATGCAGCAGATCGGCGAGGTGCTGGCGACCATGACCGGCGGCAACTACGTCAACCTGGTCAACCTGCAGGGCCGGTCCTACCAGGTTATTCCGCAGGTGCCGCAGGAATACCGGCTCAAGCCGGCGCAGCTGGGGCGCTACCACGTCCGCGCCGGCGACGGCACCACCCTGCCGCTGTCGTCGCTGGTGACCCTGCGCCAGGAGATCAAGCCGGTCTCGCTCAACCAGTTCAACCAGCTCAATTCCTTCACCATCCAGGCCTTCCCCATGCCCGGCGTGGCGCTGGGCCAGGCGTTGTCCTTCCTGGACGGACTCGCCGCCGAGGTGCTGCCGCAGGGGGTGACCACCGACACCGCCGGCCAGTCGCGCCAGTACATCCAGGAAGGCAGCGCGCTGGTCGCCACCTTCGTCTTCGCCCTGGTCATCATCTTCCTGGTGCTGGCCGCCCAGTTCGAGAGCTTCCGCGATCCGCTGGTGATCCTGGTCTCGGTGCCGCTCAGCTTGTGCGGCGCGCTGATCCCGCTGGCCCTGGGCGTGGCCAGCATGAACATCTACACCCAGGTCGGCCTGGTCACCCTGATCGGGCTGATCAGCAAGCACGGCATCCTCATCTGCGAGGTGGCGCGCGAGCGCCAGGAGCAGGAGGGCCTGAGCCGCGCCGAGGCGGTCACGGTGGCGGCGGGCCTGCGCCTGCGCCCCATCCTGATGACCACCGCGGCCATGGTCACCGGCCTGATCCCGCTGCTGTTCGCCTCGGGCGCCGGCGCCGCCAGCCGCTTCTCCATCGCCGTGGTGATCGTCTCCGGCATGAGCGTGGGCACCCTGTTCACCCTGTTCGTGCTGCCGGTGATCTACACCTTCCTGGCCACCGACCGGCGCAAGCCGACCACCGCCGAGATCGAGGAAAAGGCCCAGGCCAAGCTGGCCGAGGTGGAGCCGGCGGAATAGGCTTCTCCTACTTACTCCCCTCCCTTACTCCCCTCCCCTTGATGGGGAGGGGTCCCCCCCTTTTTACTCCCCTCCCCTTGATGGGGAGGGGTTCCCCCCTTTTTACTCCCCTCCCCTTGATGGGGAGGGGTTGGGGGCGGGGTGAGGTCCGCGACAGCGCCGACGCGGTTCCCCCCCACCCCAACCCTCCCCCGCAAGGGGGGAGAGGGTTTTTTCGTTTTCAACACCTTAGCAGTCACTTTAGAGCGGATTTCGAACGTCACGAATCGCAAGGGATTCCCAAGGGGCTGAAAATCTGATTCAAGATTCC
>NZ_CACVCG010000072.1 GCF_902729435.1 Magnetospirillum sp. UT-4 | reverse complement strand
AAAGAGCGCGACTGAAATGGGCAAAATAGACCAAGAAGGGAAAAGCGCCGCGCAGTCAGAAATAGAAAAATTAAAAAAAGATATAGACGAACAAAATAAAAAAATTGGCCAATTAATTGGCCAAATCGGCCCAACAAAAAAAGATAAATCCGCCCCGCCGTGCTATGTTAATGAGCCCAATACCCGCACTGCCGCATATTTTCTCATCACAGAAAAAATCGAGAATGGTAATTTTTTTGTTCGCATTACAAATTCCTATACACAATCGCTTTCTTCTTTAAATATAGACCAATCAATGCTAAGTTTTTTGAAAAAAGCAAAGCCACACGCCTTCAACGACATGCCAAGTTTGAGTCATAAAATGCATTCTTTCTCCTCTGGCCCATGTAAACTGGTGCTGACAGTTCCAACAAGAAGCAAAATTGACGAAGAGTTTCTTAGGAATTACTTCGATATTGCTTATTACGACGTTCCCAAGCGGGACAGGACCGTCAACTGAACATCACTTCACCCCACATGCCCCTTGGTCACGTAATCCTCGGCCTGCATCTCCATCAGGCGTGAAACCGTGCGCTGGAATTCGAAGGCGCCGATGCCGGTGGGGTAGAGGGCCTCCGGGGGGGCGGCGGCGGAGCAGATCAGGGTGACCTTGTGCTCGTAGAGGGCATCGACCAGGGTGACGAAGCGGCGGGCTTCGTCCTTGTTGTCGGGGCCCAGCAGCGGCACCCCGGACAGGATCAGGGTGTGGTAGAGGGTGGCCAGTTCCAGATAGTCGCTGGGACCCAGCGCGGTGGCGCAGAGCTGGCGGAAGTCGAAGCGGGCGATTCCGGCGGCGGCCAGCGGCACGGTCACGCTGCGGCCGTTGACGGCGATGGCGGCCGGGGCCGGCACGGCGCCCTCGGTCAGGCGGGCGAAGGCGTGGTCCAGCGCCGCCTCGGCCTGGGGACCCAGGGGGGCGTGGTAGACCTTCAGGCC
Organism: Magnetospirillum sp. UT-4; assembly: GCF_902729435.1. Taxonomy (GTDB): domain Bacteria; phylum Pseudomonadota; class Alphaproteobacteria; order Rhodospirillales; family Magnetospirillaceae; genus Magnetospirillum. The sequence continues at coordinate 20,824 of NZ_CACVCG010000072.1, read as the reverse complement.
GCGCTTGCGGCCCAGCCGGTAATCCTGGGCCGAGCCCAGTTCCAGCAGGTCGAAGCGCCGCTCGATGAGGTCGATGAAGGGCAGGAAGCGCTCGCGCTGCAGGCCGTCCTTATAAAGGTCGCGGGGCGGCCGGTTGGAGGTCAGCACCACCACCACGCCGTCCTCCAGCAGCGCCTCGAACAGCCGCCCGACGATCATGGCGTCGGCGATGTCGGTGACCTGCAATTCGTCCAGGCACAGCAGCCACGCCTCGGCGGCGATGGTGCGGGCCAGCTTGGGGATGGGGTCGGCCTCGGCCCGGTGGGCGGCCTGGCGCCAGCGGTGGATCTCGGCGTGGATGTCGCGCATGAACTCATGGAAATGCACGCGCCGCTTGGCCGGGATGGTGGCGGCGGCGTGGAACAGGTCCATCAGCATGGACTTGCCGCGCCCCACATCGCCGTAGATGTAGAGCCCTTGCCGGGGCGCAGTGGTCTGGGCGTCGCCGGGGGTCCAGTCCAGCCCCTGGCGGCCCCTGGCGCCGAAGCCGAAGCGCTTCAGCCAGCCGGTCTCGCCCATGGCCGGGCGATAGCCGGCCAGGGCCTTGTGCAGGCTCTGCAGCTTTTCCGCCGCCAGGTGCTGGGCGGGATCGGGCTTGAGCGCGCCCGAGGCCAGCAGCTCGCGATAGGCGAAGAGGGGTCCGTCCGACATCGCGGTGCAACATAGCCGAAGCCCGGGCGGTGGAAAAGCCCCGCCCGAACGAATGGGGCGCGGGATTTCTCCCACGCCCCGATTTCTTGCATAGCCCTCGCCGGGCGCGGGCATCCGCCCGCTTGGCCGCCGCCTCAATGGCGGCTCGAGCGGGACTGTTGCTCCCGCTCCACCCCAGGCCTGTCAGCCGTCGGCGTTGATCTTGGCGACGATCTCGGCCAGCGTGGCCTCGACGGTGTCGTTGGCGACCTGGCAGGTGCCCGCCTTCTCGTGACCGCCGCCGCCATAGGACAGGCACAGCGCACCCACATTGGTCTTCGAGCTGCGGTTGACGATGGACCGGCCGATGGCGAACACCGTGTTCTGCTGCTTGACGCCCCACAGCACGTGGATGGAGATGTTGCACTCGGGGTGCAGGGCATAGATCATGAAGCGGTTGCCGGCGAAGATGGTCTCTTCGTTGCGCAGGTCCAGCACCACCAGGTTCTTGTGCACGGTGGTGCAGCGGGTCACCTGCTCCTTGAAGCGGTCCTCGTGCTCGAAATAGAGGTCGGTGCGCTCCTTCACGTCGGGGAGCAGCAGGATTTCCTCGATGGTGTGGTTCCGGCAATAGTCGATGAGGTTCATCATCAACTGGTAGTTGGAGATGCGGAACTCGCGGAAGCGGCCCAGGCCGGTGCGCGCGTCCATGATGTAGTTGAGCAGGGTCCAGCCGGTGGGCGACAGGATGTCGTCCAGCGAGTACTGCGCGGAATCGGCCTTGTCGACCTCTTCCATCATCTTGTCCCAGGCCGCCGGGAAGCGCACCGCGCCGCCGTAGTAATCGTAGACCACGCGGGCTGCCGAGGGGGCGTCGGCGTCGATGATGTGGTTGTCCTTCTTGCCCACCCGGATGGTCTCGGACAGGTGGTGGTCGAAGGCCATGTGGACGCCGTCCACATAGGGCAGGTTGGTGGTGATGTCGTTGGCACCGATGTCCACCAGCCCGTCCTGCATGTCCTTGGGATGCACGAACTTGATGTCGTCGATGATGCCCAGCTGCTTCAGCAGCACGGCACAGACCAGGCCGTCGAAATCGCTGCGCGTGACCAGCCGGAATTTGGCACCCGTGGACATGTAACTGCTCCTTCCCACCCGATAGGAATGTGAACTCTAGCGCAGCGGCGCAGCCCCGACAACGGGGGATGGCGCCACCTATTTCCCGCGCCCTCTTTCCCTCGGGGCGTGGCTGGGATAAACAGGGACCAGCCGACGCCTCGGAAGGCCGCCCCCATGTCCCGCACCCGCTCCGCCCTGATGCTCCTTGCCGCCCTGATGCTGGCCGGCTGCGCCGAGGACCCGTTCGTCGATCACGGCATCTCGTTTCTGATCGAGAAGCCGGTGGACCAGGTGGCCAAGTCGGGGGAGGTCGGCATCTGCTACAGTGACAGCACCCCCTGGGCCGAGGTCGAGGAGCTGGCGGCGCAATCGTGCGGCGCCCACGGCTTCCAGGCGTCGAATGCCAAGATCGATCGCTGGCAGTGCCGGATGGTCTCGCCGCACCGCGCCACCTTCGCGTGCTATGTCCCGGGCATGGTCGACGAGAAGGGCCGCTACATCAACCCGACCAACAAGTCGGCGGTCGCCGCCTGGCGCAAGCGTACCGGCGGCAAGCCGGGCCAACCCGCCGCCCCGGGGGCCGCCGCCCCGGGTGCCGCGGCACCGCCTCCGGCCGCCGAGGCGGTGCAGGAGGCCCCCGGCGCCCTGATCAACCCCGCCGACATCGCCGGCAAGCCGCCGATGCCGGCCTGGCCGCTGCCGCTGGACGGCCCGCCGCCGGCGGCGCCCTATCCCACCGGCAGCGACTTCAATCTGTCGCCCACCACCTGGGGCCAGCACTTCGAGGAATGAAAAAAGGACCCGCCGGCAGCCGGCGGGTCCCTTGTTCGGTGCGCCGCCGCTCAGCCGCGCCGTTCGATCAGCCGCTCCTTGATGGCGCCGATGGCCTTGGCCGGGTTGAGGCCCTTGGGGCAGGTGCGGGTGCAGTTCATGATGGTGTGGCAGCGATAGAGCTTGAACGGGTCCTCGAGGGCGTCCAGGCGCTCGCCGGTCATCTCGTCGCGGCTGTCCATGATCCAGCGCGCCGCCTGCAGCAGCACCGCCGGGCCGAGATAGCGTTCCGCGTTCCACCAGTAGCTGGGGCAGCTGGTCTGGCAGCAGAAGCACAGGATGCACTCCCACATGCCGTCCAGCTTCTCGCGCTCGGCGGGGCTTTGCAGCCGCTCGCCGTCGGGCGGGGTGGGCGACTGGGTCTGCATCCACGGCTTGACCGAGGCGAGCTGGGCGTAGGGCAGGGTGAGATCGGCCACCAGATCCTTGACCACCGGCATGTGCGGCAGCGGATAGATGCGGATGTCGCCCTTGACGTCCTCGATGGGCTTGAGGCAGGCCAGGGTGTTGGTGCCGTCGATGTTCATGGCGCACGAGCCGCAGATGCCCTCGCGGCACGAGCGGCGGAAGGTCAGCGTCGAATCGATCTCGTTCTTGATCTTCAGCAGCGCGTCCAGGACCATCGGGCCGCAATGGCCGATATCGACCTCGTAGCTGTCCAGGCGCGGGTTGGCGCCCGAATCCGGGTCGTAGCGATAGATCTTGAAGGTCCGCACCTTGTCGGCGCCGGCGGGTGCCTTGAACAGCTTGCCGGGCTGGACGCGGGAATTGGCGGGCAGGGCGAATTCGACCATCGTTCCTTACTCCTTCCCCCCGGTCAATACACGCGCTTCTTGGGCTCGATGTACTGGACCTCGTCGGTCAGCGTCCAGGTGTGCACCGGCCGGTAGTCCAGCCGCACCTTGCCGTTCTCGACCCAGGCCAGGCTGTGCTTCATCCAGTTGGCGTCGTCGCGCTCGGGATGATCCTCGTGGGCGTGGGCGCCGCGGCTTTCCTTGCGCGCCTCGGCCGAGACGATGGTGGCCAGGGCGCAATCCATCAGGTTCTCCAGCTCCAGGGCCTCGACCAGGTCCGAGTTCCACACCGTCGAGCGGTCGTTGATCTTGAGCTTGCCCTTGGTCTCGGCCACCTCGTACATCTTCGACACGCCGTCGGCCAGCGACTTGGAGGTGCGGAACACCGCCGCGTCCATCTGCATGGTCTTCTGCATGGCCAGGCGGATGTCGCTGGTGTGCAGGGTGCCCGAGGCGTTGCGCAGGCGGTCGAAGCGGGCCACCGCGCCGTCGCCGGCCCCGGCCGGCAGCGGCGCGTGGGGCTGGCCCGGCTTCATGGTGGCCTGGCAGTGCAGGGCGGCGGCGCGGCCGAACACCACGATGTCGAGCAGCGAGTTGGTGCCCAGGCGGTTGGCGCCGTGCACCGACACGCAGGCCGCCTCGCCGATGGCCATCAGGCCGGGCACGGTGGCGTCGGGGTTGCCGGCGACCGGGCGCAGCACCTCGCCGTGGATGTTGGTGGGGATGCCGCCCATGTTGTAGTGCACCGTCGGCAGCACCGGGATCGGCTCGCGCGTCACGTCGACGCCGGCGAAGATCTTGGCGGTCTCCGAGATGCCGGGCAGACGCAGCTCCAGGGTCTCGGGCGGCAGGTGGCTGAGGTCCAGGTGGATGTGGTCCTTGTCCTTGCCGACGCCGCGCCCTTCGCGGATCTCCATGGTCATGGCGCGCGACACCACGTCGCGCGAGGCCAGGTCCTTGGCGGTGGGGGCGTAGCGCTCCATGAAGCGCTCGCCGGCCGAATTGTAGAGGATGCCGCCCTCGCCACGGGCGCCCTCGGTGATCAGGCAGCCCGAGCCGTAGATGCCGGTGGGATGGAACTGCACGAATTCCATGTCCTGCAGCGGCAGGCCGGCCCGCGCCACCATGCCGTGGCCGTCGCCGGTGCAGGTGTGGGCCGAGGTGCAGCTGAAATAGGCGCGGCCGTAGCCGCCCGAGGCCAGCACCACCTTGTGGGCGCGGAAGCGGTGCAGGGCGCCGTCGTCCAGGTTCCAGGCCATGACGCCGCGGCAGGCGCCGTCGGCATCCATGATCAGGTCGAGGGCGAAGTACTCCACGAAGAACTCGCAGGAATGCTTCAGGCACTGCTGATACAGGGTGTGCAGGATGGCATGCCCGGTGCGGTCGGCCGCCGCGCAGGCGCGCTGCACCGGCTTCTCGCCGTAATTGGACATGTGGCCGCCGAACGGGCGCTGGTAGATCTTGCCCTCGTCGGTGCGCGAGAACGGCACGCCGAAATGCTCGAGCTCGTAGACCGCCGGCACCGCCTCGCGGCACATGTACTCGATGGCGTCCTGGTCGCCCAGCCAGTCCGACCCCTTGACGGTGTCGTACATGTGCCACTTCCAATTGTCCTCGGCCATGTTGCCCAGCGAGGCGCCGATGCCGCCCTGCGCCGCCACGGTGTGCGAGCGGGTGGGGAAGACCTTGGTGATGCAGGCGGTCTTGAACCCGGCGACGCCCATGCCCATGGTGGCGCGCAGGCCGGCGCCGCCGGCGCCGACGACGACCACGTCGTAGGTATGGTCGATGATCTTGTAGGCGGCCATGGGTTCAGCCTCCGACGGCGACTTTGAGGATCGACACCGTCATGAAGACGGCAAGGAACGCGGCGACCAGCTTCGAGCCGATCAGCGCGATGTACTTTCCGGCGGCGTTGTGGACGTAGTCCTCGACCACCATCTGGATGCCCAGCTGGGCGTGGTGCAGCACCATCAGCACGGTCAGGATCAGCAGCGAGGCGTTGACGGTGCTGCCGGCCCAGGCGACGAAGGCCGCGTGACCGGCGCCCTGAAGGCCGATCAGCGACACCACGAACCACAGCGACAGCGGCACCAGCGCGACGGCGGTGACGATGGTCGCCCAGGCGTGGCCGACGCCCTCCTTGGCGGAACCGAGGCCGCGGGCGCGGCCCAAGGGGGTACGGAGCGTCATCTGATTCTCCCTAGAACAGCAGCGCCGCGCCCCAGGCGGCGACGGTCAGCCCGGCGGTGACGCCCAGCGAGACATAGGCCGAGGCATAGGCGTCGGGCAGATCGAAGCCCCAGCCGGTCTCCCACAGCAGATGGCGCACGCCGTGGCCGAGATGGAAGAACAGCGCCACCGACCAGCCGAACAGCGCCAGACGGCCGATCCACGATCCGACCAGGTCCTGCGCGAAGGCGAAGGACTCGGGTCCGGCGGCAGCGCAGCCCAGCCACCACGCCAGCACGAACAGCCCGGCCACCAGGGCGACGCCGGTGACGCGGTGGGTGATGGACATGATCGCCAGCAGCGGCAGGCGATAGATTTGCAGGTGCGGAGACAGCGGGCGGCTGCGCGTGCTCATGGCCTTTGCCCTCGATCGGTTAGGCGGGCGGGCGCCCGCTTTGCGGCGATGCAACAGAGGTTTAACGGTAACGAAGCACCGAGTCAACGAACGGATGCCACACTTTCTGGCAGGGAATTTGTGGGTTTCCCTACCCGTTGGGATGGGGGTGGCCGAAGGGCGCCCCACCCGCGTTTCGCGGCCCTGTGCGGAGCCGCCGAAAAAGCCCCGGAAACCGTGGGCTGCGGCACAGGGTGGGCGGCGTGCCACCCCGGCCGCTCAGCCGAACAGGCGCCGGAGCCAGTCGGCGAATCGGGCGGCTTCGGCGCAGTCGCCGTCCAGGAACCGCTTGGTGATGGCCTGCCCCATGGGACGGCCGGGTTCGGCCTGCCAGGCCAGCCAGGTATGGATGTGGGCCTTCGGCAGATGGGCATCCTTGAACTGCCGCTCGGGTGCCGGGATGGCGCCGACCGCCGCCCCGGCGCGTGGGAAGAGGCTGTCGCCGTTCGGAACCAGAACGGCGACGAAGTCCTCGAGCATGCCGTTGAGGGTATTGTCGGGCATGAGCCAAATGCCGAGGCGGGGTCGCCCTTCCATTTCGATGACGGTTCCCGCCGGTTCGGGCTGTTCGGGAAGCGCATAGCCTAGTGGAGCCACCGCATCCTGCAGCGACCGCCAGCGTGCGGCCAGAGATTCATCAGCATCGACGACGACGCCCAAGGCGCGGCGTCCCTTGACCATCAACCGAGGCTCGATGGTCTCGCGCAGGGCCTCGTATCCGTCTTCGGCGTGGACGCAAGCGCGCAGGTTGCATCGCAGGAGGAACGCAACGCAGACGCCCTTGTCGTCCGGCCCCTCGACCATCAGAAAATTCGGGTCGTCTTTTTGCGGTAAGACCATCAGCGCACCTCGATGCCGTGCTCGGTGGCGGCAGCGAGTTGGCGCTCGTCGTAATAAATCGCGACGATCCTGTCGCCCTGCTCTTCCAACCGCACTAGAGAGCCGTCGTCTTCGGGGGTCGCCTTGGCGGCCGCCGCGAAAGCGGCGATGCAATCCCAGGAATGGGTGGTAGCGAAGACCTGAACATTCAGTCGCTTGGCAGCCTCGAACAGAAACGGCCAAAGCTTCGCAAGCGTGGTGCGATGGAGGCCGACCTCAATCTCATCAATCAGCAACACTCCGTTGCGGGCATTGGCCATGGCGGCCATCAGGGCGAAGGCGCGGCTAACGCCTTCGCCGAGTCGCTTGAGCGGGACCGGCGTCGCCGCCCCCTTGAGCCGCGCGACCGGCCTGCCGGCAATCAGTGATAACCTCAACAAATCCGGCACAAACGCTCTCAAAGCGGCTTCGACGTCATCTTCTACATCTGTTAATGAAATTCTCTCCCAAAAGTCGATAGACGCCTTTTGGTCAAGCCCGGCCGCAGGAACAAAAACATTATCACCGCGCTTGCAAGAAAATTGACGCTCTGAAAAATCAAAGGCATCGTGACCAAACTCAAATTTCCGGAGTGTGTCCTTGTCCTCGTCCCCAGCCGTAAAACGCACCTTGCCGGAGGAAAACTCCTCTAGGTCAATTTCTATAAGTATAAGCTCGTAATTGTCCGCGCTTGCTGATGCCTTAAGAAAAGAGGCGTAAACATTTTCGCAACCATCTATCGCATTAGAAAACAATGTCGCAAAAGGAGACCGTCTAGTGTCGTCTGGATGCTCGATATGAATACCGCGTCGAAAAATTTCTCCGCGTGAAGACAATATATCCAGGACAACATCAAGCCGGTTGCTGCCAGAAACGCAAAGCCACAGCGCCTCCAGCAAGCTTGTCTTGCCGACGCCATTGTCACCGACGATCAGGTTAATGCGCTTGAGCCCATTCACCTCAAGATCGGCGAACTGTCGATAGCTCTGGACCCTGAAGGAGGTGATCATCGCCGAGGCTCCGGGAGTGGCGTATGTGGAGGAATTATGGCCGCCGCCGTCCTCCCCGTCAAACCGGCGGGGAGCGCGAGGGGGCCGAGTCCCCTCGCCCTTCCGCATTACCCCCGGCGCGGCATCAGCACCGTGTAGTCGAAGTCAAGCACCACCGCCGAGTCGAAGTCCTTGCCGTTCTCGGCCTTCAGGGGGAAGGCGGCGGCGGGTTGGTTCTTCAGGGCGACCAGGCGCAGGCGGAGCGCGCCGAGGTCGCTGCGGCCGGGCAGGTCGGTCTTCTCCAGCACTTCCGACCAGGCATAGATGGTGTCGCCGGCGAAGGTGGGGTTGGTGTGGCGGCCGCCGTTGATGGCGGCGATCTTGAAGGCGTTGCCGAGCCCGTTGAACGACAGGGCGCGGGCGATGGAGATGATGTGGCCGCCGTAGATCAGCCGGCGGCCGAAGCGGCCCTGGCCCTCGGTATGCTGGTTGAAATGGACCTTGGCGGTGTTCTGCCACAACCGGGTCGCCATCATGTGCTCGGCTTCCTCGATGGTGGTGCCGTCCACGTGGTCGATCCTCTCGCCCGGCTGGTAGTCGTCCCACAGATGCGGACTGCCGGCCAGCACGGTGTCGTAGCCCTTGCCGGTCAGGCCGGCCGGCACCACCAGATCGGCGGCGGCGACCGAGCCGGGCAGCTCGGGCACGGTCTCACCGGCGATGACGGCGCTGGCGTCGCGCTTCCGCACCATCACCCAGCGCACGTACTCCACCACCATCGCGCCCCGCTGGTTGGTGCCGGTGGAGCGGACATAGACGACGCCGGTCTGCTTGTTGGAATTCTCCTTCAGGCCGATCACCGTCGAGGTGGTGGTCAGCGTGTCGCCGGGGAAGACCGGGGCGCCGAAGCGTCCGCCGGCATAGCCCAGATTGGCCACCGCATTGAGGCTGACATCGGGCACGGTCTTGCCGAACACCACGTGGAAGGCGGCGAGATCGTCCAGCGGCGCGTCGGCCATGCCTTGCGCGCGGGCGAACTCGGCCGACGAGGTGAAGGCGAAGCGCGGGCCGTAGAGGGCGGTGTAAAGGGCGACGTCGCCGCTGGTCACGGTGCGCGGGGTGGCGTGGCGGATCTCCTGGCCGAGGCGGAAATCCTCGAAGAAGTTGCCGGCGTTGGTCTTGGTCATGTCTTCCTCGATTATGGTTAACCACAGAGGCACAGAGACACAGAGGTAACGACCAGAACGACCCGTATGGACCTCATTCCCGCCATTGGGGCGTCGTGTGTCCACCCGGCACGACACCTCTGTGCCTCTGTGCCTCTGTGGTGAATCCTTACCGCGGCGCCGCTTCCAGCGCGGCGATCTGGTCGGCCAGGGCGACGATGCGCCGGGCGTTCTCGACGTGCAGGTTCTCGATCAGCTTGCCATCGACCACCACCACGCCCTTGGCCTGGGCCGAGGCCTCGGCGTGGGCGGCGATGATGGTCTTCGACCATTGGATCTCGGCGGCCGAGGGGGCGAAGACGGCGTTGGCGGTATCGACGGTCTTGGGATGGATCAGGGTCTTGCCGTCGAAGCCCATCTCCAGGCCCTGGCGGCAGGCGGCGGCGAAACCCTCGTCGTCGTTGAGGTCCAGGTAGACGCCGTCGAGGATGGCCAGCCCATGGGCGCGGGCCGCCAGCAGGCACAGCGACAGCGAGGTCACCATGGGCAGGCGCATGGGGGTGTGCAGGCAGTGCAGGTCCTTGGCCAGGTCCGAGGTGCCCATGACGAAGCCGCCCAGGCGGCGGCTGGACAGCGCGATCTCCTCGGCCTTCAGGATGCCGCGCGGGGTCTCCATCATGCACCAGATGGCCATGTCGGCCGGCGCCCCGGCGGAGTCCATGACGGCCTCGACCTGGCGCACCGCGTCGGCGCTTTCCACCTTGGGGATCAGGATGGCGTGGGCGCCCGAGGCGGCGGCGGCGGCGATGTCGGCCTGGCCCCACGGGGTGGCGAGGCCGTTGACCCGCACCAGCAGCTCGCGTCCGCCATAGCCGCCGGCCCGGACCGCGTCGCACACCTGGGCGCGGGCGAGCTCCTTGGCGTCGGGGGCGACGGAATCCTCGAGGTCGAGGATCAGCCCGTCGGCGGCGAGAGTGCGCGCCTTCTCCAGCGCCCGGGCGTTGGAGCCGGGCATGTAGAGCACGCTGCGGCGCGGGCGGGTGATGGCGGTCATGGCGGCAGCCTCCCAGAAAGTGTGGGCCATACCAGTCAGGCAGCGACCCTAGCAACAACCGGAAACGCAGGCAAGGTTGCACTGCAGCAAAATATCGCGCAAGCTGCCCGGACCATGACGATTCTATCCATCCAGTCGGCGGTCGCCTGGGGCCATGTGGGCAATTCGGCGGCGGTGTTCGCGCTGCAGCGCCTGGGTCACGAGGTGGTGGCGGTCGATACCGTGCAGTTCTCCAACCATCCCGGCCATCCGGTATGGGCGGGGCGCAGCCATGACCCCGCCCATGTGGCCGAGGTGCTGGAGGGGCTGGATGCCGGCGGCGTGCTGGCCGGCTGCCGGGCGGCGCTGTCGGGCTATCTCGGCCAGGCCGCCAGCGGCGAGGCCATGCTGGCGGCGGTGGCCCGGGTCAAGGCCGCCGACCGGAGCGCCCCCTATCTGTGCGATCCGGTGATGGGCGATGACGGCCGCCTGTATGTGGGTCCCGGCATCCCCGAGCTGCTGGCCGGCCCGGCGGTGGCCTCGGCCGACATCGTCACCCCCAACCGCTTCGAGCTGGAGCTGCTGGCCGGGCGCAGCGTCGCCACCATGGCCGATGCCGTCGCCGCCGCCCGCCGGGTGCTGGCGCGCGGACCGAAACTGGTGGTGGCGACCAGCCTGCCCGGCGCCGACGGCATCGTCTGCGCCGCCATCACCGCCGAGGGCGCCTGGGCGGTGGAGACGCCGCGGCTGGATTTCCCCGAGGCGGTCAACGGCGCCGGCGATCTGCTGGCGGCGCTGCTGCTGGATCGGGTGCTGCGGGGCGCCGAGCCGCCCCGGGCGCTGGCCGAGGCGGTGTCGTCCACCTGGGCCGTGCTCGAGGCCACCCTGGCGGCCGGCCGCCGCGAGCTGGCGCTGGTGGCGGCGCAGGACCAACTGGCGGCGCCGTCGCGCCGGTTCGAGGCGGCAGCCGTCATGTAAATCCGTCGTCCCCGCGCAGGCGGGAACCCAGGAGTCGCGGCCGCTCGGGTGGTGCACTCCCTGGGTCCCCGCCTGCGCGGGGACGACGATCGGGGTGAACCTAACATCTTGCCCTTACCCTCCCCTTTCTGGTTACCTGCCGGCAAAACAGCACGGGGTCCCGCCGTTGGACGGCCTTATCACCCTTCGTGGCGTCGCCATCGGTTTCGCCATCGCGGCGCCCATCGGGCCGGTCGGGCTGATGTGCATCCGCAAGGCCCTGGCCGATGGCCGTCTCGCCGCCTGGATGGCGGGGCTGGGCGCGGCGCTGGCCGACACCGTGTTCGGCGCCGTGGTCGCCCTCGGCCTGGGGGTGGTGTCGCAATTCGTCGATGGTCACGGCCTGTGGCTGAAGCTGGGCGGCGGAGCGTTCATGCTGGCGCTCGGCGTCCACACCTGGCGCGCCGCCGCCTTCGCCATGGAACCGGCCAGCGGGCACGGCCCCGGCCTGGCCAGGGATTTCGCCGCCACCTTCCTGATCACCATCTCCAACCCCGGCACCATGCTGGGGGTGACCGGGGTGTTCGCCGCCATGGGCGCGGCGGCGCAGCCGGTGGGGATGTCCGAGACCTGGCAATTGGTGGCCGGGGTGTTCGCCGGCTCGGCGCTGTGGTGGGCGGTGCTGACCGAGATCACCATCCTGGCGCGCGCCCGCTTCACCCCCGAACGCATGCGCCTGTTCAACCACGTCTCGGGCGGGCTGCTGATGCTGCTGGGGGTGGCGGCGGTGGTCAGCGGGATCTGGGGGGAATAAGACCTCCTACTCTCCCGCCGCCCGCTGCGCCAGGCGGAAGGGGTGGGCGGGGTAGATGCCCAGGATGCGCACCCGGTGGCTGAAGAATTCCAGCTCTTCCAGCGCCAGGCGCAGGCCGCGCTGGGCCGGGTGGGCCTCGACGTCGGCATAGAACTCGGTGGCGGCGAACTCGCCCTCGACCATGTAGCTTTCCAGCTTGGTCATGTTGACGCCGTTGGTGGCGAAGCCGCCCAGCGCCTTGTACAGCGCCGCCGGCCGGTTCTTGGTGCGGAACACGAAGGTGGTGACGCAGGGGGAATTGGGGTTGGGCTCCACCGCCTCGCGGGCCAGCACCACGAAGCGGGTGGTGTTGTGGGCGGCGTCCTCGATATTGGCGCGCAAGCTGACCAGGCCATAGGCCTCGGCCGCCAGCTCCGAGGCGATGGCGGCGACGGTGGGGTCCTGGCGCCGGGCGATGTCGGCGGCGGCGCCAGCGGTGTCGGCGGCCACCACCGCCTTGAGGTGCAGCCCGCGCAGGAAGGCGCGGCACTGGCCCAGGGCGTGGACGTGGCTTTCCACCGTCTTGAGATTTTCGATGGTGGCGCCGGGGATGGCCAGCAGGTGGTGGTTGATGCGCTGGAAGTGCTCGGCGACGATGTGCAGCCCGGCATAGGGCATCAGGTGATGGACGTCGGCCACCCGACCCGCCACCGAATTGTCGATGGGGATCATGGCATAGCGGGCGCGGCCCTCGCGCACCGCGGCGAAGGCGTCCTCGAAGGTGTCGCAGGGCAGCGGCGTCATGGACGCGAAGGCGGTGCGGCAGGCCTGGTGCGAATAGGCCCCGGGCATGCCCTGGAAGGCGATGGAATTGGCCGGGTCGGGGGAATTGGCGGAATCGGTCTGGTCGGTCATGGTCGGGTCAGCGGGCCTGCGGTCAGAGTAGCCTCATCCTGAGGAGCGCCCCCGTCGGGGGCGCGTCTCGAAGGACGAGGCGGAGCGAAGGCGGTGGTGCGGCGACCCTCGCCCTTCGAGATGGCCGCTGGCGCGGCCTCCTCAGGGTGAGGTTCGGCGACTGGCGGATTTCTAGGTCGTCGCCAAAAGCTCGCGTGCCCGTTCGAGGTCGGCGGGAGTATCGACACCCAGCGGAACGGTGTCAACCAAGGCGGCGTCGATGCGCATGCCGTTCTCCAGGGCGCGCAGCTGCTCCAGCTTCTCGCGCTTCTCCAGCACCCCCTGGGGCAGGCCGACGAAACGCTGCAGCGCCTCGCGCCGGTAGGCGTAGAGGCCGATGTGGTGATAGAGCGGCCCCTCGCCCCACGGCGCGGTGGCGCGGGTGAAGTAAAGCGCGCGGCCGACCCGCGCCCCCTCGGCGAAGCCCACCACCGCCTTGACCACGTTGGGGTTGGTGCGTTCCTCGTCGCGGCTGATCTCGGCCACCAGGGTGGCGATGTCGACGCCGCGGTGGGCCAGCGGCTCGAACACCGCGCGGATGACCAGGGGGTCCAGCGTCGGCAGATCGCCCTGGACGTTGACCACGGCGCCGAACTGGCGTTCGGGGTCGACCCGCTCCAGCGCCTCCCACACCCGGTCCGAGCCCGAGGGATGGTCGGGGTCGGTCATCACCGCGTTGCCGCCATGGGCCATCACCGCCGCCGCCACCTCGGCCTCGGCGCAGGCCACCACCACCGGGCCGATGCCGGCCTTCACCGCGCGGCGCCAGACCTGGACGATCATCGGTTCGCCGTTGATGTCGGCCAGCGGCTTGCCCGGCAGGCGGGTGGCGTGCAGGCGGGCCGGAATGACGATGACGGGATTGAGGCGGGGCATGGCCGGCTCCGGGTGGCTGGGGCGGGTGGGTAAAGCTTATATCGGGAGGGGGAGCGCGGAAACCACCTTTCGGGTCTGGTCTGCCAGCCGGAATCACGCCAAACTCGGGAAAGACCAACGTCCGGGACCGTCATGACCGCCTGCCCGCCCGAGTTCATCGCCCTGGCGAACCGCCTGGCCGATTCCGCCCGCCCGGTGATCCGCAAGTATTTCCGCACCCCGGTGGCGGTCGATGACAAGGCCGATTCCTCGCCGGTCACCATCGCCGACCGCGAGGTCGAGGCGGCCATGCGGGCGCTGATCCGCGAGGCCTTTCCCGGCCACGGCATCCTGGGCGAGGAATGGGGGAGCGAGAACACCGGGGCGGAATACGTCTGGGTGCTGGACCCCATCGACGGCACCAAGGCCTTCATCACCGGCAAGCCCAGCTTCGGCACCCTGATCGCCTTGTGCCGGAACGGCGTGCCGGTCCTGGGCATCATCGACCAGGCCATCACCGCCGAGCGCTGGCTGGGGGCGGCGGGCCATCCCACCACCCTGAACGGCCAGGCGGTGCGGGTGCGCCCCTGCGACGACCTGGCCAAGGCCTACGCCTACACCACCGGCCCGGAATATTTCGACGAAACCACGCGGCCGGGCTGGGACCGCATCGCCGCCCGGGTCAAGCTGCCGCGCTACGGCTGCGACTGCTACGCCTACGCCCTGCTCGCCACCGGCTTCGTCGATCTGGTCGCCGAGGCCGGGCTGAAGCCCTACGATTACTGCGCCCTGGTGCCGGTGATCGAGAATGCCGGCGGCCTCTGCACCGACTGGCAGGGCCGGACGCTGACCATGGACTCGGGGGGAACCGTCTGCGCCGCCGGCGACCCCCGCCTGCACGCCCAAGCCCTGGCGGTTTTGGCAGGCTGACTATACCAGTCGTCGTCCCCGCTAAGGCGGGGACCCAGGGGTGCACCGACACAGTCTCCGCGACTCCTGGGTTCCCGCCTTCGCGGGAACGACGGGTGCGGTTTGGCGCAAGGATCGCTTTTGGGGGGCTTGCCCGATTTGCCGCCAGCCCGCACACTCGCCGCCATGCGCCTGCTCGCCGCCCTGTTCGCCGCCCTTGTGCTCGCCGCGCCCGCCGCGGCGGAACTGCGGCACGGCATCGCCATGCACGGCGACCTCAAGTACCGCCCGGGTTTCCGCCACTTCGACTACGTCAACCCCGACGCCCCCAAGGGCGGCGAGCTGAAGCTGGCCGACCAGGGCACCTTCGACAATCTCAATCCCTTCATCGTCAAGGGCCAGGCGCCGTCCGGCGCCGCCCTGCCGTTCGAGACGCTGATGACCGCGTCGGCCGACGAGCCGTTCAGCATGTACGGCCTGATCGCCGAGACCGTCGAGACCCCGCCCGACCGCTCGTGGGTCATCTTCACCCTGCGGCCCGAGGCGCGCTGGCACGACGGACGCCCGATCATCCCGGAGGACGTCATCTTCAGCCTGGAGGTGCTGCGCAGCCAGGGCGCGCCCAATTACCGCTTCTATTACGGCGCAGTCGCCACGGCGGAGAAGGTGGGGGCGCGCGGCGTCAGGTTCACCTTCAAGCCCGGCGACAACCGCGAGCTGCCGCTGATCCTGGGCGAGCTGCCGGTGCTGCCCAAGCATTACTGGCAGGGCCGCGACTTCGCCGCCACCACCCTGGAGCCGCCGCTGGGCAGCGGCCCCTACCGCATCGCCGCGTTCGAGCCCGGGCGCTTCGTGGTCTACGAGCGGGTGAAGGACTATTGGGGCCGCGACCTGGCGGTGCGGCGCGGCTTCGACAATTTCGACCGGGTGCGCTACGACTTCTACCGCGATTCCACGGTGGCGCTGGAGGCTCTGAAGGCCGGCGAATACGATTTCCGCGCCGAGAACGAGGCCAAGAAATGGGCCACCGGCTACCAGGACTGGCCGGCCCTGAAGGACGGGCGCGCCCGCCAGCAGCGCTTCGACGACCACATGCCCAAGGGCATGCAGGCCTTCGCCTACAACATCCGCCGCGACCTGTTCGCCGATGCCCGGGTGCGCCGGGCGCTGTCCCATGCCTTCGATTTCGAATGGACCAACCGCCAGCTGTTCTACGGCCAGTACACCCGCAGCAATTCCTACTGGTCCAACTCGGAGCTGGCGGCCGAGGGCCTGCCGTCGGCGGCCGAGCTGGCGGTGCTGGAGCCGCTGCGCGCCCAGCTTCCGCCCGAGGTGTTCACCACCCCTTACGCCGCCCCGGCCAGCGACGGGTCCGGCAACATCCGCCCCAATCTGCGCGCCGCCATGGCGCTGCTGGAGGCGGCCGGCTGGAGCGTGGTGGAGGGCAGGCTGCAGAAGGACGGGCGCCCGTTCCGCTTCGAGATCCTGCTGGCCCAGCCCACCTTCGAGCGCATCACCCTGCCGTTCGTGCGCAACCTGAAGCGGCTGGGCATCGAGGCCGACGTGCGCACCGTCGATCCCACCCAGTACGTCAACCGGGTGCGCGCCTTCGACTACGACATGATCGTCGCCAATTGGGGCCAGTCGCTGTCGCCCGGCAACGAGCAGTCCATCTACTGGTCGTCGGAAGCCGCCGACCAGCCGGGCAGCCGCAACTTCGTCGGCATCCGCAACCCGGCGGTGGACCGGCTGGTGGAGCTGGTCATCTCGGCCCCCGACCGCGAGGCCCTGGTCGCCCGCACCCGGGCGCTGGACCGGGTGCTGCTGTGGAACCACTACGTCATCCCGCAATGGCATCTGGGCTATGACCGCCTGGCCTTCTGGGACAAGTTCGGCATGCCCGACAGCGTGCCGATGAAGGGCTACCAGCTGTTCGCCTGGTGGGCCAAGGCGCCGGCGGGAAAGGGGAACTAGTCCATGTTCGCCTATGCCGTCCGCCGCATCGCCCTCATCCCGCTGACCCTGTTCGGCATCATGCTGGTCAATTTCATCGTGGTGCAGCTGGCCCCCGGCGGGCCGGTCGAGCAGATGATCGCCCGCATCGAGGGCCAGGCCGGCGAGGCGGCCAGCCGCATTGCCGGCGGCGGCGGCGACATCCAGGCCAGCCGCCCCCGAGACGGAGCCCAGGGCAGCTATCGCGGCGCCCAGGGCCTCGACCCGGCCTTCGTCAAGGACATCGAGAGGCAGTTCGGCTTCGACAAGCCGGCCCACGAGCGCTTCGTCCAGATGATGGGCAATTACCTGCGCTTCGACTTCGGCAAAAGCTTCTACCGCGACGTCTCGGTAACCGGGCTGGTGCTCGAGAAGATGCCGGTCTCCATCTCGCTGGGGCTGTGGACGACGCTGATCATCTACCTGGTCTCCATCCCGCTGGGAATCGCCAAGGCCCGGCGCGACGGGTCCAGCTTCGACCTCGCCACCTCGTGGGCGGTGGTGGTGGGCTATGCGGTGCCGGGCTTCCTGTTCGCCATCCTGCTGATCGTGGTGTTCGCCGGCGGCCGCTATCTGTCGTGGTTCCCCCTGCGCGGCCTGACCGGCCCCGACTGGGACCAGCTCTCGACCCTGGGCAAGGTCGCCGACTATTTCTGGCATCTGGCGCTGCCGGTCACCGCCCTGGTGATCGGCGGCTTCGCGTCGCTCACCATGCTGACCAAGAACTCGTTCCTGGAAGAGATCAACAAGCAGTACGTGGTCACCGCCCGGGCCAAGGGCCTGCCCGAGCGCCGGGTGCTCTACGGCCACGTCTTCCGCAACGCCATGCTGCTGGTGGTGGCCGGCTTCCCCTCGGCGCTGGTGGGCATCCTGTTCGCCGGCTCGATCCTGATCGAGATCATCTTCTCGCTCGACGGCATCGGATTGCTGGGCTTCGAGGCGGTGATGAGCCGCGACTATCCGGTGATGTTCGGCACCCTCTACATGTTCAGCCTGCTGGGGCTGGTGCTGAACCTGATCAGCGACCTGACCTACCACTTCGTCGATCCGCGCATCGACTTCGGCAAGCGGGAGGGGTGATGGCGAGACTTCTTCAAATCTCCCTCCCCCCTGGTGGGGGAGGATTTTTCCCCAATCTCTCCCTCCCCCCTTGCGGGGGAGGGTTGGGGTGGGGGGGAGAACCGCGTCGGCCGGGTCGTGTGCGGCTTCACCCCACCCCCGACCCCTCCCCATCAAGGGGAGGGGAGCAAAAAGGTAAGGCCCCCTCCCCATCAAGGGGAGGGGAGCAAAAAGGTAAGGCCCCCTCCCCATCAAGGGGAGGGGGGGCTTGCCCATGACCCGCTTGTCCCCCCTCACCCGCCGCCGCCTCGACAGCTTCCGCCGCAACCGGCGGGGATACCGGAGCCTGTGGCTGTTCCTGGCGGTGTTCTTCCTCACCCTGTTCGCCGAGCTGGTCGCCAACGACCGGCCCATCCTGGTGTCCTACCAGGGGCGGCTCTACGCGCCGGTGCTGAAGGACTATCCCGAGACCACCTTCGGCGGCGACTTCCTGACCTATGCCGATTACCGCGATCCCTACATCGCCGGCAAGATCGCCGAGAACGGCTGGGCGCTGTGGCCGCCGGTGCGGTTCTCGTTCGACACCATCGGCTACGACGTGACCCGGCCGCATCCGGCCCCGCCCTCGGCCGAGAACTGGCTGGGCACCGACGACCAGGGCCGCGACGTGCTGGCCCGCCTGATCTACGGCCTGCGGCTGTCGATCCTGTTCGGGCTGGCGCTGACCGTGGCCAGCACCGTGATCGGCGTCGCCGCCGGGGCGGTGCAGGGCTATTTCGGCGGCCGCGTCGATCTGGTCGGGCAACGCTTCCTGGAAGTCTGGGGCGGGCTGCCGCATCTGTTGATCCTGATCATCGTCGCCTCCATGATCGCCCCCGGGTTCTGGACGCTGCTGGGGGTGCTGGTGCTGTTCTCGTGGACCAGTCTGGTCGGGGTGGTGCGGGCCGAGTTCCTGCGCGCCCGCAACTTCGACTATGTCCGCGCCGCCAAGGCGCTGGGCATGGGCGACGCCCGGGTGATGGCCCGCCACGTGCTGCCCAACGCCATGGTCGCCACCCTGACCTTCATGCCGTTCATCCTGAACGGCTCCATCGTCTCGCTGACCGCGCTGGATTTCCTCGGCCTCGGGCTGCCGCCCGGCTCGCCGTCGCTGGGCGAGCTGCTGTCCCAGGGCAAGGCCAACCTGCAGGCGCCGTGGCTGGGCATCACCGGCTTCGTGGTGCTGGCGGCGCTGCTGTCGCTGCTGGTGTTCGTCGGCGAGGCGGTGCGCGACGCCTTCGATCCCCGGAAGACCACATGACCGAGACCACGCCATGAAGGATACCCCGCCGCTGCTCGAGGTCGCCAACCTTGCCGTCTCGTTCGGGCGCGGCGAGGGCGAGGTGCGCGCCGTCCGCGGCGTCTCGTTCACCCTGGAGCGGGGCCGCACCCTGGCCCTGGTGGGCGAGTCCGGCTCGGGCAAGTCGGTGACCGCGCTGTCGGTCCTGCAACTGCTGCCCTATCCCCGGGCCTGGCACCCCTCGGGCAGCATCCGGCTGGCCGGGCAGGAACTGGTGGGAGCGCCGGAGCCCACCTTGCGCGGCGTGCGCGGCAACCGCATCGCCATGGTGTTCCAGGAACCCATGACCTCGCTCAACCCGCTGCATTCCATCGAGAAGCAGGTCGGCGAGGTGCTGGAGATCCACAAGGGCCTGAAGGGTCCCGAGCGCCGCGCCCGGGTGCTGGAGCTGCTGCACCTGGTCGGCATCCCCGAGGCCGAGAAGCGCCTGGGCGCGCTGCCCCATGAATTGTCGGGGGGCCAGCGCCAGCGGGTGATGATCGCCATGGCCTTGGCCAACGAGCCCGACATCCTGATCGCCGACGAGCCGACCACCGCGCTGGACGTCACCATCCAGGCGCAGATCCTGAAACTGCTGAAGGAGCTGCAGGGCCGCCTGGGCATGGCGCTGCTGTTCATCACCCACGATTTGGGGATCGTGCGCAAGATGGCCGATACGGTCTGCGTCATGAACCAGGGCGAGGTGGTCGAGGCCGGCCCGGTGGCCGAGGTGTTCGACGCCCCCAGGCATCCCTACACCCTGCGGCTGCTGGCCGCCGAGCCCAAGGGCAAGCCCAACGCCCCCGCGGACGCCGCCCCGGTGGTGATGGCGGCCGACCAGCTGAAGGTGTGGTTCCCCATCAAGGCCGGCATCCTGCGCCGCACGGTGGGCCACATCAAGGCGGTGGACGGCATCTCGGTGGCGGTGCGCGAGGGCCATACCGTCGGCGTGGTCGGCGAATCGGGCTCGGGCAAGACCACCCTGGGCCTGGCGCTGCTGCGCCTGATCGGCTCCGAGGGCGCCATCATCTTCCAGGGCGAGGCCATCGACGGCATGCCGCCGGCCCGCCTGCGGCCGCGGCGCCGCCAGATGCAGATGGTGTTCCAGGATCCCTACGGTTCGCTGTCGCCCCGCCTGTCGGTCGGCCAGATCGTCGGCGAAGGCCTCGAGGTCCACCGCCTCGCCGCCGATTCGGCGGACCGGCGCCGCCTGATCTCCGAGGCGCTGGTGGAGGTGGGGCTCGACCCCGACACCCAGGACCGCTATCCCCACGAATTCTCGGGCGGCCAGCGCCAGCGCATCGCCATCGCCCGCGCCTTGGTGCTGAAGCCGAAATTCATCGTGCTGGACGAGCCGACCTCGGCGCTGGACGTCTCGGTGCAGGCGCAGATCGTCGATCTGCTGCGCGAGCTGCAGGCCCGCCACCGCATCGCCTACCTGTTCATCAGCCACGATCTGCGGGTGGTCCGCGCGCTGGCCGACGATCTGGTGGTGATGAAGGACGGCCGGGTGGTGGAATCCGGCCCCGCCGCCCAGGTCTTCGACGCCCCCGCCACCCCCTACACCAAGGCGCTGATGGCGGCGGCGTTCGACCTGGAAGCGGTGGAGTAGGTTTCCGTCGCCAAATATACCGTCACGCCCACGGCTGTTCGGTTCAGGTCAGTCCGCCGCCTCACTCGTCATCGCCGGGCATGACCCACGGCTGTCCGGTTTAATTTTCGGACTGCCTTCTGGAGCCCTTGGTGACGGCCGCGTCCAGGGTGATGTTGGCCGAAGCAGACAGATTACCCTCACCCGCCTGCGGGACCTTTGCGAAACTATGCCCGAGGACGCCCTCGTCCTTCGAGACGACCGCTGGCGCGGTCTCCTCAGGATGAGGGCTTTAATGATTTCAACGCATT
>NZ_CACVCG010000071.1 GCF_902729435.1 Magnetospirillum sp. UT-4 | reverse complement strand
CCGCACCCTGTTAGAGGCGGATTCAGCTATCAGGTTGGATCGCCTCGCGATTCAACCTGATAGCATCCGGCTCTAACCCCACCCCGACACCCGGCGCTTGACCAGGCGGACCACCGCCCGCAGCACCGGGATCTTCTCGTAGACCTGCTCGCCGGCGTCCCAGTGCTCCACATATTCGACGGCGCGGCCGGCCGGGTCGAAGCGGATCTCGGTGATGCCGTCGCAGATCCACGGATGGCCGCGGGCGATGGTCTTGGGGCGGCAGGTGAAGTGCCAGCGCAGGAAGCAGGTGTCGCCGTCGCAGGCGCAGTGGGTGAAGCTGTAGCGGGGATCGTCGACGTCCTCGAACATGCCGTGGAACACCCGCCGCACCTGGACCAGGCCGCGGGCATCGACGAAGGGGTCGTGGTAGTGGATGTCGGGGGCGGCGAGGCGGTCCAGGCCCTCGTCGATGCCGGCCGGCGTGATGCCCAGCAGGAAGTCGCACCAGGCACGACAGCGGCGGTCCTCACCCATGGAGCAGCCCCCGGCAGTCAATCTCCCCTGTCAGGTTGGGTGCCCCCCGACCGCATCCAATTGCCCTATCCCGTCCGGACCCGTCCCCCTACGTCCGAAGCGGAATGTCCGGCCGGCACCCCTTCGGGTACCGTCATCCGGTCGCCGTCACCACCCAGGGGAGGAGCCGATGGAAAGACCGGATACCGCCGGAATCGCTGCCGCCGCACTGGCCCTGGTGCTGTGCGCGGCAACCTGGCTGCTCGCCCCGGCGCCAGCCGGGGCCGGCCTCGACCGCTGGCTGGAGCGACTGTCCGATCCCGCCGCCGGCATCCAGATCGCCCAGGGGCGGTGAATCCTACCGGACCCCGGGCACCAGCAGGCCACGGCAGGTGCGCACCACCTCGGCCATGTCTTGCATGACCACGTGCAGGCCGATGGCCACCTCGTCCGAGACGGTGAGGAAGTCGGGCGGCAGCAGCGGCAGATAGGCCTCGGCGGTGCCGCAATCGCGGTGGACGGTCATGCCCAGCTTGCGCGCCAGCGCCACCATGGCGGTGTTGTCGGACTGGCACAGGGTGTAGGCCCTGAGGACGAAGCGGTTGCGCGCCCAGCGCACGGCGCGGGCCATCAGATCGGCACCCAGGCCGCGGCTGCGGGCGGTGGGATCGACGCTGACCCCCAACTCTGCGATCTCGCCGGCGATGGCGATGTGCACCGCCCCCAGCATGGACTCACCGTCGAAGGCGGCCAGAATCAGGTCGTCGGCCCCGATGCCGGCGACGTAGCGGTCGATCCATTGGTCCGAGACCTGGGCGGCGGCGAAGCGAAAGCGCCTGTCGGCGTCCGGCAGGCGCTTGAGATGGTCGGCGTACAGGGGCCGTTCATGGAAACCGAGCTTGCGGATCAGCATGGGTCGTGCCCTCCAATCCTGCCCGCGGCCGGAGCGGCCGCTGATGCTGCAGTGCAGCATCAGATCATGGCGATTGCTGAAAATGCAAGAAGGGCGCCCGCTGGGGCGCCCTTCCCGGCCATCCGGCGCAGCGCCGGAGGGCCTATTCCAGCCGCCCCAGCGCGCGGGCCAGCACCAGATACAGCTTGCCCACCTCGGACGAGGTGAAGGTGCCGGTCAGCACGTCGGCGTAGTCCGACTGGCGGGCCTGGTTCAGAAGGGACTCGAACTCGGTCAGGTAGCGGGCGACGTATTCGCGGAATTCGCCGTCGTCCTCGAACTTGTTCTTGATCGCCACCACCTGGTGCTTGTCCAGGTTCTTGAGGATCTTGCGGACGAAGACGCTCTGGTCGCCGGCGTGGAACTCGCGCCATGCCTTCTCGTCGATGTTGGCCGAGAAGATGCGGCCGATATCCACCGACAGCGACTGCAGCTTCTCGACGATGAAGGCGGCCGCCTGCAGGAAGTGCTCGACCGAGGCCTGGGCGCGACGATCCTCGATCATCTCGGCGCGGGACTCGGCCAGCTTCGAGGCGCTGACCAGTTCATCGATCTGGCGGCCGAAGGTGGCGGCCAGGTTCTCGGCCTGCTGCGACAGCCGTTCGCCGGTGACGCCCAGATCGTTGGACTTCTGGCGGATCATTTCGAACGAGCTTTCCAGCTTGGCGCCGGTCCGCTCGGTGGATTCCTGCAGGTCCTGGGCCTGGCGGCGCAGGCCGTCGCCGGCGTTGCGCACGCTGGTGGTGATGCGCTCCGAGGCCTGGGTGAGGTCGCGGATGCCGGCCCGCAGCATGTCGCCGGCGGCGGTGACCTGGGCGGCGGTCTTGTTGGAGGTTTCCTCGAAATCGCGGACGATCTGGCGCAGCGCGTCGCCGGCGGTCTGCGAGTTGTGGAACACCCGCTGGGCGGCGTCGCCGACATCGGCGGCGTGCTTGTTGATGGCCTGGCCGAAGGCCTTGAGCACCTCGGAGGAATCATCGGCCACCCGCGACAGCGAGCCGGCATTGTCCTTCAGGGTCTCGCCCACCTCGCTGACCGCACTCTGGGTCTGGTCGGCGGTGGACACCAGCTGCTCGGTCTGCTTCCGCAGTGCGTCGGTGGCGCCGCGGATGCGGCCGGCCACCTGCTCGGTGATGGAGGCCATCTGCTCGCTGCGCTTCTCCAGGATGTCCGACACCCCGGCGGTGTCGGCCACCGCCTTGGTGGCGGCCAGCCCGACTTCGCTGGTGCGCTGGCGCAGGCCCTCGCCCACCGCCTCCAGCTCGATGCCGACGCGGCTGGACATGGCGATCAGGTCGTTGGTGTTCTGGCGCAGGGTGTCGGCGATGGTCTTGACCTTGGCCATCACCTGGTCCGAGGTCGACACCAGGTGGCGCGACTGCTGGTTCAGCGAGGCTTCCGACAGGCGCGACTGGGTCGAGACCACGTTGGCGGCGTCGGCCAGTTCGTCGGCCTGCTTGCGCAGGGTCTGGCGGATGGTTTCGGCCTGGCCGGCGGCGCGCTCGGCCCCCTTGCCCAGATCCTCGATGTGCAGGCGCAGGGTCTCGGACACCTCGCGGGCGCGGGCCTGCATCTGGTCCGAGGCGGCGGACAGGGCGCGGGATTCACCCTGGAAGGCATCGGCCACTTCGCGCACCCGGGCGGTGGCGCGGTCGGCGGCGGCGTCGACATCGTCGCGCCGCTGGGCGAACACCTCGCCCACCTCGCCCATCTGGGCGGCGGCTTCGTCGGCGGACGTCCTGAGATTGTCGGCGTGGCGGCCCAGCACCTCCTCGATCTCGCGGAAGCGGGTCATGGCCTGGTCGGAGGCGGCCGAAACCTCGCGCGACTGCACCGACAGGGCTTCCTCGACGATCTTGATGCGCGACAGCACGCGGTCGGTGATCTGGTCCAGCCCGGTCGCCTGCTGCTGCAGCGACGAGCTGATGCGGCCGGTCTGCTCGGCCAGGCGCACGGCGGCGCCGTCCAGGTCGGCGTTCTGGCGGCTGAACAGGGATTCGAGCGCCTCGATGCGCTGCGACAGGGTGGTGGAGACGCTTTCGGCGCGGCCGGCGGCGGTATCCGAGGTCTCCATCAGGCGGCCGGCCTGGGTGGCGAACAGGGTACCGACGTGCTCGGCGCGCTCGACGGCATGGCCGGAAACGCGGTCCAGCGCCTCGGCATGCTTCTGCACCTGCTCCGACATGGCGCTGGCGCGCTCGGCGGCACGGGACGAGGTCTGCTCGATGGATTCGATGTTCTCGCGCATCACCTCGCCGAACTGCTGCACCTTGACGGCGGCGCTGTCGGTGACGGTGGTGAGGTCGGCGCTCTGCAGCCTGAGCAGGTGCTCCACCTCGCGCGCCCGGGCGGTGGCGGCGTCGGCGGCGTGGTTGAGGCGTTCCACCTCGACCCGCAGGGCCTCGACCGATTCGCGGGTCTCGCCGCCGATGCGGCCGACCAGTCCGCTCATGGCCTCGACCTGGGCGGCCAGCTTGGCACGCACCGTCTCGCCATCGGCGACCGCGCGGGCCGAGGCCTCGTTCAACTCGCGGGCCTGGACCCGGAGCGAGTCGGCGACCGCCTTGACCCGGCTTTCGGCGCCCTCGGCGGGATAGGTCAGGCGGGCGAGATGGGCCGTCAGCTCGGCGGCGGCATCGCGCATGGCGCGGCCGCGGTCGAGCCAGGCCAGCACCACCCACAGGAAGGCGATGGGAGCGAAGGCGGCGCCGACGATGCCGCCCAGCTCCTGCGGCTGCAGCCCCAGCAGGTTCTCCCAGCCGATGCTGGAACTGACGTAGGTGCCGCAGAAGGCCAGCCAGGCCGCGGTCAGGATGCCGCCGGCGAGGTTGAGCCCGCGGGCGCCCCCCGCCGCCTTGGCCTCGGGCACCGCGAAGACCGGCGCACGCGGCGCAGTCAGCTCCATCCCGGCCGACGCCCTGGCGTCACCGTCCGCACCGCCGTCCTGCATCTGCGTCTCCGCCTCGCCTCGCGTCATCGTGGTATCGCCCATGACCGCCCCGTGAATTTTTGCACGCCAGTCTTTGCCGCAACGCAGCAAGGACTGTCGCCTCCCCCCGCTCTCGAAGGGAATGATTGAGGGAAACTGCCCGATTCCGCAGCGTCACGCCACAAGGACTTGGAATCCCTGCGAGAGGATGCCCGTCCCGCCCACAAAAATCAATCGTTTGGCCGCTCGACCAAGAGACCGCCAAGATATTGTATGGCAGCCCCCTATTCCACGCCTTTTGTAGGGAAAACACCCGAGCCACCCACCACTTTCGCCGGGGCGCTTGATTTTCCCCGGCCGAAAGGCAACCATCGCGCCATCATGACCAGCGAACCCATTCCCGAATCTTCGAGCGGCGACCTGTCCGGCCGCAGATCCATCATGGTCCGTGCCTTCCTGCTGGGAGAGCGCCTGGACACCCGCGGCTACGAGCAGAAGCAGGCGCTGGCCACCACCCCGCTGACCCTGCGCATGGGCCGCAAGGGTTATGCGGTGCTGCTGCGCTACGGCGTCACCGTGCTGTTCGACATCTCCGCCGAGGAGGAGGCCCACTTCCTCGCCGACCTTGCCCGCCTGCTCACCGACCCGCTGCCTCAGCCGCTGCGGGAGGAAGCCCACATCGACATCATCCCGGGCAGCAACGAGCACGTGGACCCCGACGGCACCATCGTGCTGTCCGAGCTTTCGCCCGAGCGCATGCAGATCGTCGCCGACGTGCTGGCCAAGGACCTGATGCTGGAATTCTTCGAGGTCAGGGCCGGCAACGTCTTCGACCGCGTCGAACCGCTGGCGGCGCGGCTGAAGAACCGCGGCCAGCGCGACTTCCGCATCAAGGACCTGCTGTCGCAGATCGGCGACGTGCTGCTGACCCAGCACCGCATGGTCGGCCGCGCCGAGGTGCTGGAGAAGCCCGAGGCGCTGTGGAACGTGCCCGAGCTGGAGGGACTGTTCGGCCGCCTCGAGCGCGAATACGAAATCCGCGAGCGCTCGCGCGCCCTCGACCACAAACTCGAAGTCATCGGCAATACCGCCGAGACCCTGCTCGATCTGGTCCACACCAGCCGCTCGCTGCGGGTCGAGTGGTACATCGTGCTGCTGATCGTGTTCGAGATTCTGCTGACGCTGTCGGAGAAGGTGTTCGGGTTGTGAACACCCCTCCCCTTATCGGGGAGGGCGACCAGTCTATTCCAGCGCCGCCCACAGGAACTCGCGTCCCACCTTGACCCGGCGTTCGCCGCCATAGGAGACGATGTCGGCGGTGGCGTAGGTCTCGCTCCAGGTCTCGGGCAGGAACGAGCCGGTGCCGATCAGGTCCAGCGGCGCCCGGGCATAGGCCATCACCTTGCACTTGGCCGGGCCGAAGCCCGAAGAGCCGATGATGCGGACCCGCTCGAAACCGGCGCGGTCGAGCTGTTCGCGCATGTGCCAGATGGCGGCGGCCGAGACGCCGGGGCCGATCAGGTGCTTCAGTTCGCTCTCGGAGCGGTAGCCGCGGATCGCCTTGGGCACGTGGCGCTCCAGCGCGGCGTAGGATTCCTGCGGCCCCAGCCCCTCCAGGTAGCGCCCGCCATGGGTGTCGAGGCGGATGGCGATGCGCCCGCCCTCTGCCAGATCGGGGAAGCGCCGGCACACCGCCAGGCTGTCGCTCACCTCGGCACCGAAGAAGTCGGGCAGGATGACGAGGTCGTCCTCGGGCCACATCTCGTGGAACATCTCGGCGGCGCGCAAGGTGCTGCCGGCATAGCCGATCAGGGCGTGCGGCATGGTGCCGCGGCCGCCCTCGGTGCCGAAATGGGGCGCCGCCACGTCGGTCGAGGTGCCGACGAACCCGCGCGCCCCCACCGCCTTCCTGGCCGCCTCGGACCCCACCGCGGCGCCGTAGGCCATCAGCTCGTGCATCTCGGCCCCGGCACAGTGGCGGGCGTCCATGGCGAGGAAGCCCACATGCGGCAGGTCGACGCACATCTGGTAGGCGTTGTAGGCGGCGACGCAGGGGCCGCCCAGCTTCTGCAGCAGCACCGTCTCGCACTCGGCGAGGTGGCGGAACGAGCCGGTGATCAGCAGGATCGGCTCGCCGGCACCGACCCAGGCGCCCTCGGCGAAGCGGGCCTTGACCGCCACCGTCTGGCCGCGCTCGGCCTGCACCGCCTTCAGCCAGTCCACCGCCAGCCGCCAGGCCGCCACCACCGGGCGGCGCAGGAACACCGCATAGGTGACCTCCACATCGCCGTAACGCCCGACGATTTCGGCGGTGCGGCGGAAATAATGGTCGGTCAGGCGCGGCAGATCGGCGGCCGAAGGTGTCATGGCAGGGCTCGCTTCCAGGGATAATGCCTAGAATGCGGGCATGGCCGAGCGAGTGTCAACGAATTGGGCAGACACCCTACCCCACCGCGCCGGGCAGCAGGTTGCGGTCGAACAGGCTCACCATGTTCTCGGCCGAGACCGGGCGGCTGATCAGGTAGCCCTGGACCTCGTCGCAGCCGCACGAGCGCAGGAAGTCCGCCTGCTCCGCCGTCTCCACGCCCTCGGCGATGCAGCGCATCTTGAGATTGTGGGCGAGGTTGATGATGGTCGACACGATGGTGGCGGCGTCGGCGTCCTCGGTGATGTCCTTGACGAACGAGCGGTCGATCTTCAACGAATCGATGGGCATCCGCTTCAGATAGGACAGCGACGAATAGCCGGTACCGAAATCGTCGATGGAGACGTGCACCCCCATGTCGCGCAGCCGCGTCAGCACTCCGGCGACGTCGTCGACCCGCTGCATCAGCAGGGTCTCGGTCAGTTCCAGCTCCAGGTGCTGGGGCGCCAGCCCGGTCTCCTTCAGCGCCCGCTCCACCAGATGGGGGACGTCGTCCTCGCGGAATTGCAGCGCCGAGACGTTGACGGCGATGCGCACCGGCGGCAGGCCGAGGTCGTGCCAGGCCCGGCACTGGCGGCAGGCGGCCTCCAGCACCCAGGCGCCGATCTCGGAGATCAGGCCCATGTTCTCGGCCAGCGGAATGAATTCGGCCGGCGAGACGATGCCCATTTCGGGGTGGCGCCAGCGCACCAGCGCCTCGACCCCCGACATCTTGCCCGAGCCGAGATCGACCTTGACCTGGTAGGCCAGGGCGAATTCGTTGCGGGCCAGGGCGTGGCGCAGCGCCGATTCCATGGCCAGGCGCTCGAACGAGCGGGCGTTCATGGCCGGGGTGTAGAGCTGGTAGCTGTTGCGCCCCATGTCCTTGGCCCGGTACATGGCGGTGTCGGCGTTCTTGACCAGCGATTCGGCCTCGGTGCCGTCCTCGGGGTAGATGGCGATGCCGATCGACGCGGTGACGTAAAGCTCGTGCTCGTCCACCTGGAACGGCTGCTTGACGTTGACGATGACCCGCTCGGCCAACTTGGCGGCGTCCTCGAGGTGCTCGAGTTCCTGCATCAGCACCACGAACTCGTCGCCGCCCAGGCGGGCCAGGGTGTCGCCCTCGCGGATGCACTGGCCGATCCGCTTCGCCATTTCCACCAGCACCTGGTCGCCGACGCCGTGGCCCAGGGTGTCGTTGATGCGCTTGAACAGGTCGAGGTCGAGGAACATGATCGCCAGCCGCGCGCCATGGCGGTGGCAGTTGGCGATGGCCAGTTGCAGGCGATCGACGAACAGGCGGCGGTTGGGCAGCCCGGTGAGCACGTCGAAATAGGCCAGGTTCTTGATCCGCTCCTCGGTCTTCTTGCGTTCGGTGATGTCGCTGAAGACGGCGGCGTACTGGGTGACCCGGCCGGTCTCGTCGGTGATGGCGTTGATGGTCAGCCACTCGGGATAGACCTCGCCGTCCTTGCGCTGGTTCCAGATCTCGCCCTGCCAGACCCCGGCGGTGTTGAGGGTCTCCCACATGGCGGCATAGAAGTCGCGGTCGTGGCGTCCCGACTTGAGGATGGCCGGGCTTTTGCCCTCGACTTCCTCGAAGGTGTAGCCGGTCAGCTGGGTGAAGGCGGGGTTGATGAACTCGATGCGCAAATCGGGGCTGCAGATCATCACCCCGTCCAGCGACGCCTCGATCACCCTGCGCGCCAGGTGCAGGTCCTTGCGCGAGCGGATCAGCGCCTCGTCGCGTTCCTTCAGCGCCTCGTTGAGGCGCTGGACGTATTCGTACTGCAGCGTCGCCAGGATGTCCGAAAACGACAGCAGGCCCTTGACCGCGCCGTCGTCGCCGACCACCCCGAGATGGCGGATTCGCCTTTCCTCCAGGATGGTGCGGGCCGACAGCAGGCTCTCGTCCTCGTGCATGGTCACCAGCGGGCGGCTGGCGACGGCGCCGACATTGACCGGCGGCCGACCGGCGGCGGCGACGATGCGCACGATGTCGCGCTCGGTGATGATCCCCATGGGCTCGCCGTCGCCGTACTCGACCACCGCGGCGTCGGAGCGGGCGGCGCGCAGGATCGCCATGGCGCCGTTCAGGCACGACCCGGCGGGCACCCGCACCAGGGCGCGGGCCAGCGCCGACTGGACGTTGCGCAGGACCAGGAAATGTTCGACGCCGTGGCGCAGGATGACGTCGGTCTGGCTGACCACGCCGATGGAGGTCCCGGCCGCGTCGACGACCACGAAATGGCGCACCCCTTCCATCTGGAAGCGCACTCCGGCCTCGGCCAGGGTGGTGTCGGCGGCCAGGGTCTTGACCGGCCGGCTCATGATCTCGGCCACCGGGCGGCGGTACTGGGCGGAATCCTCGAGGTCCACCTTCAGCGCGTCGCGCTCGGTCCAGATGCCGATCGGGCGGCCGTCCTCGATCACCACGATCGAGCTGCAGCCGCGCTCGGCCATCAGGCGTGCCGCCTCGGCCACCGGCGTGGCGGGATGGCATTGCAGGATGTCCTTGCGGACGATGCGTTCGACCGTGGTCTCGGGTGCCAAGGCTTACTTCCGCACAGGCTGAACCATCCACAGTCTGACCTCGACCCGGCCCGGTGGCAATAGCCGCCTGGTATCCCCCGTTCGCCGGATGCGCGATGACACGCCCCCGCCGAACCTTTCCCGGCGCGCGCGTGTTGTTGGGATGTGGCCCCAGGTGCACCGCCCCCCCGGACATGCGGGGAGTTTCGGCTTCACCGGACGAATGGCCCGCAACCCGAGCAACTCGCGAGATCGAGACCGGAGGACCCCATGCACCACCAAGACCTCGACCGGATCCGGGGGGTGAAAAGCCTGGACCCGATGTTCGAACGCAAACTGACCCGCACGGAACGGCTGACCCGCTGGGCCGACCTGCTCGATGCCCAGGCGGCGCGCCCGTTGCGCGCCCTCGAGGACGTCGAGTACGTCAGCCCGGCGGTGCGGCGCGACCTGCGCAAGGACGAATCGCCGCTGGCGGTGGCGTTCGCCGACCCGCTGCTGCGCACCGACGGCCTGCCCAGCGACCGCCTCGGCGACGCCATGGCGTATTTCGGGCTGACCGAGCGCCAGGCCCACTGGCTGCTGTGCGACTGCCATTACGGCGGCCGCATGACCGCCTCGGAAGTGGCGGCGCGGGTTCGCGACGAGGCCCGTCCGCTCTACGACGTGCTCCGGCCGCAATTGCTGGCGTCGCTGTCCGGCGCCGGCGTCCTGGCCGCCGCTTTGGCCACCGTCGCGTTCCTGTAGGGACTTGGGAGGGACCCCGGCCGCGGCGGCCGGGGTCCCTGTCCCCCTCAGGCGCCGCCGATGCCGGCGACGACCACGCCGGTGCCCTCGCAATCGGGGCAGGGCGCGCCGTCCGCCTTGCCGCTGCCGCCGCAGGTCGGGCACAGCGCCTCGCCGGTGCCCGGCGTTCCCTCCCAGGCGGTGTCGCCGGGCTTGAACTCTTTCTGTCCGGGCGCGCGGTGGTCTTCGGGGTGAGCCATGGCGTTTCTCCTCGGTTGATCCGCATTAATCAACACCGCCCTGCCGCACTCATGTTCCCGCCGGCCGCAAAGAAGTGGAGCAGATGCGTCCTTCCTTGCTAGACTGTCGTCCTGCACCGGGGGGTGAAAGGGCAGCCAGTGATGAACGACGCCGGCAGTGGCGGCAGCAGCCGCGCCGTGACCGACCTATCCGAGGACCTCCGCCGCGAGTTCATCGACGAGGCCGCCGAGGTTCTGCATGGCCTGGACGTGGTCCTGGATTCCGGCCGCCACGGCCGCACGCCGCAGCCCGAGCTGATCGTCGCCTTCCGCCGCGCCGCGGTGAACCTGCGCGGCCAGGCGGCCAATCACGGCCTGCGCGCCCTGGCCACCGTGGCACGGCGGCTGGACGAGTACCTCGCCCAGGCCCACGAACCGCTGCCGCCGCGCGCCTGGGACGACCTGCAGGCCTTTCTCGACCTCATGCTGTCGCTGGTCGAGGGGCGCCAGCCCGCCGACGGCGATCCCTCGGGCCTGGTCCGCGCGCTTCCCGTCAAGCTCGGCTTCGACCTGGGCGACATCGAGGTGCGCAACGTCGAGGTCATGCTGGTGATGCCCCACGGCGCCCAGACCCGCTTCGTCGAGCGCGAGATGCAGCAATGCGGCTACCGGGTGTCGGTGATCTCGGACACCATCGACGCCTTCGCCCAGGTGGTGCAGATCAAGCCCGACCTGATCATCGTCTCGGCGCTGATGCCGCACCTGGACGGCATCGACCTGGCCATCGGCCTGGCCTCCATGCCGGCCACCCGCAACATCCCCATCGCCGTCATCACCTCGCTGGGCGACGGCGACGACCGCCTGGCGCTGCTGCCGCGCAAGGTCCCGGTGGTGCACAAGGGCCCCAGCTTCGGCGACGACCTGTTCAAGGCGCTGGACGATCTGTTCCTGATCTAGGGTCCGTGCCGGACCCGCTCAGGCGCCGGGCGGGTGTGTCGCAATTCCGTCAAGGCTGGAACTGCTTTGACAGGCTGCGGAAATACTCGGTTTGCCACCCTCTGACCCGTCACCCCCGCGAAGGCGGGGGTCCATGTTGGGGCAATGCGGAGAGCTTGCCGCAATATATAGTGCGCTGAGGCATGGATTCCCGCCTGCGCGGGAATGACGGAAGAAAAATGGGGGGTTTTTCCGCACCCTGTCAACGCGGCCAGTGCGGCAGCGGTGAGAGCCAGGCCATCCGCGCCAGGTCGCGCAGGCGGCGGCTGCCGATGCCCCCGGTCTCGACCGCCAGGGCGTCGCATTCCCAGCCCTGCAGCCTGACCACCCCGCCGGCGGCGAGATCGCCGAAGCGGGCGTTATCGACCACCACCAGGTCAGGCTGCCACGACCGCGCCAGCTCGCCCAGGCCCCGCTCGGGGCCGCCGAACGCCACCAGCGAGGCGGCGTCGGGAATGCCGATGCGGCCGGCCAGCGCCGTGATCTGGCGCGAGACCACCACCTTCAGGCGCTGTTCCAGTTCCTGCGGCGTCAGCACCGAGAAGTCGTCGCATCCCCATTCGGTGGCCCAGTCCACCACGTGGCCGAGGGCGAGGCGGGCGCCGGCATGGCGCACCTCCCCGGCCGCCGCCCTGGCGACGGCGAGGCCGACGCGGTCCAGCGACACCAGGGCCAGGATGCGGCGATAGTCGGGATGCATCAGGCGGCTCCCTTGACCGATTCGGCGACGTCCGGTTCGATGCGGCCGAAGCGCCCACACTCGACGAAGACCCGCCGCCCGCACGACCGGCAATAGACGTGATCCAGTTGGGCATAGATCGCCCGCAGGGCCTGGGTCTTGGACTGGAAGATATGCTCGCGGCCGATTTCCTCCAGGTACCCCCCCCGTTCGAGCTGGGCCAGCACCCCTTCCTTGATACGGATGAAATAAAGGCCGCCGCCCTTGGCGCGGTGGCGCCGCGCCTCCTGCGCCAGGGCTTCGGCACCGGCGACGTCGATGAAGTTCACCCCCGACATCACGATGGCCAGGTGGTGCTGCCCGGGATTCTCCTCCTCGAAGCGGCGCAGGGTCTCCTGCAGATAGGCGACGGCGCCGAAGAACAGCGAGCCGTCGATGCGGATCAGGCGCAGCTGCGGGCATTCCGGCAGCGCCGCATCGGTGGTGAACTTGCGCGTCGGGCTTTCCGGATCGGGCACCCGGATCAGGATGCCCGGCCGCGAGGTGCGATTCAGGTACAGCAGCAGCGACAGCAGCACGCCGGTCAGGATCGCCACCCCCAGCTCCACCGTCAGGGTGGCGAGGAAGGTCACCACCATCACCGCCGTCTCGGAGCGGCTGGTCTTGAAGATCTGGGCGATGTGGTGCTTGTCGATCAGGCCGTAGGCGACCAGGAACAGCACCCCGGCCATGGCGGCGTTGGGCATGTAGGCGGCCAGCGGGGCCACCACCAGCACGATCACCATCAGCGCGGCGCCGGCCACCACCGCCGCCAGTGGCGTCTTCGCCCCGGCGTCGTAGTTCAGCCCCGAGCGGTTGAACGAGCCGGTGGCGACGTAGCCCGAGAAGAAGCTGCCGGCGATGTTGGACAGCCCCTGGCCGATGAATTCCTGGTTGCCGCTGATGTGCTGGCCGCTGCGCACCGCCAGGGCGCGCGAGATGGACAGCGCCTCGGTCAGGGCGAACATGGTCACCGCCAGGGCGGTGGGGGCGAGCTCGCGCCACACCGAGGGATCGAAGCTGGGCGCCGACAGCGGCGGCAGGCTGCTGGGCAGCGCCCCGACCACCGGGATATGGGCGCCGCCATAGGCGTTGAGCAGGGTCGAGGCGACGCTGCCGGCCAGGATGGCGGCGATCATGTAGGGAAAGCGCGGGGCGAAGCGGCGCACCAGGATGCCGGTCGCCAGGGTGAGCGCCCCCACCGCGGCGATCTCGGGGCCGATATCGGCCAGATGGGTGAAGAGGTAGGCGAAGATCTCGTGGAAATGCGAGCCGCGCGGAATCGGCAGGCCGAAGAAGTTCTTCACCTGGTTGGCGGCGATCAGCACGCCGGCGCCGGCGGTGAAGCCGATCACCACCGAATGCGAGATGAAGTTGACGATGGAGCCCAGCCGGAACAGCCCCATGGTCAGCTGCAGCAGGCCGACCATGATGGCCAGGGTCAGCGCCAGGGTGACGTAATGGGACGAGCCCGGCTCGGCCAGCGCCGACAGCGACGAGAACAGCACGATGGAGGCGGCGGTGGTCGGCCCCGACACCAGATGCCACGAGGACCCGAACAGGGCGGCGATGATGGCCGGGATCATGCCGGCGTAAAGGCCGTATTCCGGCGGCATGCCGGCGATGGTGGCGAAGGCCACGCCCTGGGGCAGCACCACCACGGCGCCGGTCAGCCCGGCCGACAGGTCGGCGCCCAGGGTCTTGCGGGTGACCATGGGCAGCCAGGTCAGGAACGGAAACACCTTCGGCAGCCAGGATGGGCCGACAGCGACGGGCGATGACATCGAACCTCCGAACAATCCCCGGATGGGATAAGATTGTTCTAATATGAGGCTTGCACCGCCGCGCCTGCCATTGGGAAAGATACGTAGCCCCGTGTTCTTTTGGTGTTCTCTCTAAAGGGAAACCCCCTCCCCTGCCGCAGGCGGCCCCCCTCAACTCGTCAAGCCCGGCGATGACGAGACAGGGCCGTGTTGCCGCCTACCCTTCCCCGTACAGGCACGCCATGCGCACCAGATCGGCCAGGGTGCGGGCTCCGGTCTTTTCCATGATGTGGGCGCGGTGGACCTCGACGGTGCGGGGGCTGATGCCCAGGCGGTCGGCCACCACCTTGTTGGGATGGCCGGCCACCAGCAGCAGCATCACCTCGTGCTCGCGCTCGCTCAACGAGGCCAACCGGGCCGCCGTGCCGCCGCCGCCGGGGCGGCCGACCGCCTCGGCCGGCGTGGCCAGCGCGGTGCGGATGGCGGCCAGCAGCATCTCGTCGCGGAAGGGCTTCTCGATGAAGTCGATGGCGCCGGCCTTCAGCGCCGCCACCGCCATGGGCACGTCGGCATGGGCGGTGATGATCACCACCGGCAGGGTCAGGCCGCGCAGGTGCAGCTCCTTCTGCAACTCGATGCCGGTCATGCCGGGCATGCGCACGTCGGCGACGATGCAGCCCTTCCAGCCGGGCTGCACCGCCTTGAGGAAGTCCAGCGCCGAACCCCAGGTGCGGCAGGGATAGCCGGCGACGTCCAGCAGCAGGGCCAGGGATTCGCGGACGTCCTCGGAATCGTCGATGACATGGACGGGGGTATCAGGCATCGGCCATCTCTCCGGCGGCGGCGACGGGCAGGGTGAAGCGGAACACGGCGCCGCCCTGGGGCAGGGTCTCGGCCCACAGCCGGCCGTCATGGGCTTCCAGGATCGACTTGCTGATGGACAGGCCGAGGCCCATGCCGGCGGCGCGGGTGGTGACGAAGGGCTCGAACAGCTTGGCCAGCACCTCGGGCGGCAGGCCGGGGCCGTTATCGGCCACCGCCAGCTCCACCCAGCCGTCGCCGGCCCGGCCCGACACCGCCACCGTCCCGGCCGGGGTGCCGGCCCCGGCCAGCGCCTGCACCGCGTTGCGGATCAGGTTGACCAGCACCTGAACGATCTGGGTCTTGTCGGCCATCACCGGCGGCAGCGCCGACAATCCGGCGGCGTTCAGCGCGATGCCGGACGCGTTGGCCTCGGCCGAGACCAGGCGGAGCGCGTCATCGACCACCTCGCGGACGCGGTTGCGGGCCAGCCGCAGCTCGCCCTTGCGCATGAAATCACGCAAGCCGTGGATGATGTCGCCGACCCGCTCGATCTGATCGACGCTCTTGGACATGGCGCGGCCGGCGCGCTCGAGGTCGGGCCCCGGCGCGGCGATCAGGCGCTGCGCCGCCTGGGTGTAGTTCATGGCGGCGGTGAGCGGCTGGTTGAGCTCGTGGGCCAGCGCCGAGGCCATCTCCCAGCCGACGTTGAGGCGCTGGAAATGGGCCAGCTCGGTCTGGCGCTCCAGCATGCGGGCGTCGGCCTGGCGGCGTTCGCTGGCCATGGCGCCCAGCAGCAGGCTGGTCACCGCCAGCACCGCCAGGCGGATCTGCAGCTCGACGATGGCGTGGTCGGCATGGCCGGACAGCCGGTCGGTGACCACCGGCGCCAGCTGCACCGCCGCCAGGGCCAGCGCCGTGCCGGCCTGGCCGTGGCGGGTGGCGATCCAGGCCAGCGGCAGGAACAGCAGGTAGAAGAAATGGACCTCCTCGTTGACGAAGCGGCCGAACACCTCCCACGCGATGATCGACAGCGCCGCCACCTGCAGCAGCGTCTCCACCGACGGCCGTCCCAGGTCGCGCAGCCATTGCCGCGGCGTGCCGGAAACCAGGAACAGCGGCGCCACCAGCAGGACGGCGACCAGATGGGCGAGCAGCAGATGGGCGCCGGTGGCGGCGACCTGCCAGGGCGGCGCGGCGATGGCGGCGCCGCGCATCACGGCGACCATGGCGGCGGCGGCCAGGGCGGCGGCGAACAGGCGCAGCACCGTGCGCGGCAGGCCGATATCGGGCCGCTCGCGCCGCCGCCGGCGCAGGATGGCGGCGGCGGCGGCGCAGGCGGCGGCCTCGGCCGCCACGCGGACCACCAGGGCATCCGCCTCGGCGCCGCCCCAGCCGGCCAGCAGCGGCGCCGCCGCCGCCACCGGCAGCCAGGCGAAGCCATACCGCGCCACCAACCCGAAGCTGACGGCGAAGCCGGCGTTCCACGGCTCCAGCAGCGAGCCGTCCAGACTGTGCCCGAGCGCCGCCCACTCGGCGGCGGCATAGAGCGCCAGCGCGCCGGCGGCGGCCAGGAGGCGGCGCGGCCAGGGACCGGCACGGAGGGCGGGGAAAGCAGCCATGCCCCATGGTAGGGGCCGGAGCATCGGAAGGGAAGCGGGCCGACTGGCTGTCCCGCCGTACCTTAACTCCATTCGGGCCTCACCCTGAGGAGCCGCGACAGCGGCGTCTCGAAGGGCCAGGCCCGTCGCACGGTCTTGGCCCGCCTCGTGCTTCGAGACGGCCCCCTGCGGGTGCCTCCTCAGCATGAGGCTGCTCCAAGCAAAGCTGAATCTAACCCACCGCCGGGAGCCGCATCCGTACCCGCAGGCCGGGGGCGTTGTCCTCGAGGCTGAGGCGGGCGCCGTGCAGCCGCGCCACCGCCTTGACCAGCGACAGGCCGAGGCCGTTGCCCGGGGTCGAGCGGGTGGCGTCGAGGCGGACGAAGCGGTCGAGCACCCGCTCGCGCGCCGGTTCCGGCACGCCGGGGCCGGAATCGGCCACGGTGATCTCGACTTCGGCCCCGACCCGGGCCACCGTCACCGCCACCGTGCCGCCGTCCGGGGTGTACTTGACGGCGTTGTCCACCAGATTGGCCAGCGCCTGCACCAGCAGGTGGCGGTCGGCAGCCACCTTGAGGCCGGGATCGGCGTGGCAGGCGATGGCGATCCCCTTCTCCTCGGCCAGCGGCTCGTAGAGCTCGACCACGTCGGCGGCCAGGCGCCCCGGGTCCACCGGCTCGAAGGCATGCAGACGCTGTCCCGATTCGGCGCTGCCGATGGCCAGCAGGGCGCTGAAGGTGGCCAGCAGCTCGTCGGCCTCGGCCACCGTCTCCTCCAGGGTGCGGCGCAGGGTGGCGGCATCGTGCTCGCCCAGCAGCACCATGTCGATGCGCGAGCGCAGGCGGTTCAGCGGCGTGCGCAGGTCGTGGGCGACGTTGTCGGTGACCGCCCGCATGCCCTCCACCAGCCGCTCGATCTCGTCCATCATCTCGTTGAAGCCGGCGGCCAGGCGGTCGAACTCGTCGCCGGTGCCCGACAGGTTCATGCGGCTTTTCATGTCGCCGCCGAAGATGCGCCGCGCGGTGCGGCTCATGGCCTCGACCCGGTTGAGCAGGTGGCGGCTGGTGAAGTAGCCGCCGGCGATGCCCAGCAGGATGGTCAGCGCCAGGCCCCAGCCCAGCGCCCGGTTGATGGCCGACTTGACCCGGCGGGCGTCGTGCAGCGAGCGGCCGACCAGCAGCCGGTAGCCGTCCGGCAGGTCGTAGGCGCGGCCCAGCACCGGGGTGGCCAGACGCGCTTCGCCCAGGTGCTCGACGGGAAAACGCATCCAGCCGGCGGCGTCGGGCTCGTCCAGCGGCCAGCCGTAGAGGTTGCCGGCGACGCGGCCGCCATCGGGGGCGGTGAGCAGGTAGACGGTGCGGCGTTCCTGGTCCTGGCCGGCGCGGCCGCCGATGACCTCGGCCAGGCCCTGGATGCCGCGTTCGCGGTACTGTTCCGACAGGCCGGTGGCCTCGGCCTCGACGGTTTCCTGCACCTGCCACTCGATGAACACCGAGGTCGACCACGACACCAGCGCCAGCAGAGCCATGGCCGAGACGGTGAAGATGCCGAGATAGGACAGCGCCAGCCGGAAGGTGGTGGCCCGCAGCAGCGGCGGCAGCGAGACCTTAGCGGGCCGCACGGAGCGAATACCCGGCGCCGCGCACGGTCTGGATCAGCTGCTGCTCGAAATCCTTGTCCACCTTCTGGCGCAGCCGGCTGATATGGACGTCGATGAGGTTGGTCTGGGGGTCGAAATGGTATTCCCAGACGTTCTCCAGCAGCATGGTGCGGGTCACCACCTGGCCGGCATGGCGCATCAGGTATTCCAGCAGGCGGAATTCGCGCGGCTGCAGGTCGATCTCGCGCCCGGCGCGCCGCACGCTGCGGCCCAGCAGGTCCATCTCGAGATCCTCGACCTTGAGGCGGGTCTCGGGCTGGCCGGCCTGGCCGCGCCGGCCCAGGGCCTCGATGCGGGCCAGCAGCTCGGCGAAGGCGTAGGGCTTGACCAGATAGTCGTCGCCACCGGCCTTGAGACCGCGCACCCGGTCATCGACCTTGCCCAGGGCCGAGAGGATCAGCACCGGCGTGGCGTTGCCCGACGACCGCAGCGCCTGGATGATGGCCAGCCCGTCCAGCCCCGGCAGCATGCGATCGACGATCATGGAATCGTAGCGCTCGGAGGTGGCCAGGAACAAACCGTCGGTGCCGTTGCCGGCATGGTCGACGGTGTGGCCGGCTTCCCTCAGGCCCTTGGCCAGATAGGCGGCGGCCTCGAGATCGTCCTCGATGAGCAGAATGCGCATGGGGGCATACATACTCCGCGCGTTCTCCAATGGAAAGCCCCCGCAGCCAGGGGGGGACTGCGGGGGCCGCTTCCGATGAGCCGGCCGGGGGGATAGCCGGTTTCTAGACATTGGAGCCCCCCGGGGGAGGAGGGGCTTCCGGTCGGCGGTGGAGTTCGTCCGCCGGGGCAGGGGAAGCGGCGGGGAGCGCTTAATTCCGCCGGGCTCTTCCCTCGCCCTGTTGTTGGTGATCATGCCGTCGCCGACCTTACCGCCACATGTCGGGCGGATTAAGGTTTGGTAATCTCGCGCTGCGGGCGGGAGCGCGGCCGGGGGTGGCTTGACGGGTCGGCGGCGCCCCCTAAATCCATAATGCCGGGGTGCCATTCCGGGCCCCGGGGCGCGTGCCGCAGGGCGGGCGCGGAGGAACCGGGACCATGCGAAACCCCTACGACATCCTGGGCGTCGCCAAGACCGCCGGCGAAGACGACATCCGCAAGGCCTTCCGCAAGCTGGCCAAGCAGAGCCACCCCGACCTGCATCCCGGCGATGCCGGTGCCGAGGCGCGGTTCCGCGAGCTCAACGGCGCCTATGACCTGCTGTCCGACCCGGTCCGGCGGGCACGCTTCGACCGCGGCGAGATCGACGGCGAGGGCCGCGAGACCTTCACCCAGGCCCATGCCCAGGCCCAGGCCGGCCCCGGCGGGTTCGGCGCCGGCTTCGAGCGCTTCCGCACCGGCGGCAGCGGCGGCGCCTACCACTTCTCGTTCGGCGGCGACTCGGCCGAGGAGGTGTTCTCGCACCTGTTCGGTGAAAACGTGTCCGCCCGCCGGGCCGCCGGGCGCGGGCGCGACCTGCGCCACGCGCTCACCGTCCCCTTCGCCGACGCCGCCCTGGGCGCAAGACGGCGCCTGACCCTGGCCGACGGCCGCTCGCTCGACGTCACCATCCCGGCCGGCCTCAAGGACGGCCAGACCCTGCGCCTGAAGGGCCAGGGCGAGCCCGGTCCGGGCGGCGCCGGCGACCTGCTGCTGGAGGTGGGGGTGGAGCCGCACCGGCTGTTCCGCCGGGTCGGCGACGACCTCCACCTCGACCTGCCGGTGACCCTGCCCGAGGCGGTGGAGGGCGCCAGGGTGCGCGCCCCGACGCTGACCGGCGCGGTCACCCTGACCGTTCCCCCCGGCTCCAACACCGGCACGGTGCTGCGCCTGAGGGGCAAGGGCATCAAGGGCGCCGACCTTTACGTGACGCTGAAGGTGGTGCTGCCCGAGCGCATCGACGACGACCTGGCCGCCTTCGTGGCGCGCTGGGGTCGCGACCATCCCTACGACCCGCGCGCCGGCCTGTGAGGGCAACGGCATGACCCGCCTGGACGCCGCCGCAACCTGGCGGAACCGGTGCTGGTGGTGGCCGCACCGATGAGGCTATGATCCCCCGGCCATGCGCCTGCTCGTCCTTGCCCTGCTGCTGATCCTCGCCCCCGGTGCCGCCGTCCGCGCGCAATCGTGCCGCGGCGCCGACGACCTGCCCGAGCCCGGGCCGGCGGCGGCCGAGATGGTGCCCTACCAGTTCCACCGCACCGCCGATCGCGGTCTCGCCTGCGTGCTGCCGCCTGAGGACGGCGCGGCGATGGCCGCCGGCCGGCGGGCGGTGACTTTCCTGCCCTGCCTGAAGGTAGGCGCCGTGGCCATCGCCGACACCAGAAGGACGGTTGAGGCGCTGCTGGGCGAACCGGTCGCGGCGGTGCCTGTGGACGACCACACCGAGACCCGATCCTATTTCATCGCCCAGCGCGGCGAGCCCCGGCCCCACTACACCATCACCTACCGCGACGGCGTGGCGGTGGCGGTGCAGTTGGTGGGACCGCCGACCGAGATGCCGGCCACCTTCGCCGGCCTCGCCCTCGGCGACCCGGCGCAGCGGGTGCTGGATGTGCTCGGCCGGCCGGCCCGACGCTGCCGCTTCCGCCCCGATGGCGGCGAGACCTGGGTGTGGCCGCCCTTCCCCATCGGAGTCGATGTCGAGAACGGTTTCGTGGTCGGCCTCAAGGCGACCTGGCCGGCCGGACGGCCGACGCCCTAACCCTTCTGGTAGCCGGTGGCCTCGATGTGGGACTTGAAGTAGACGTCGGCGCGCAGGATGTCGGCCACCAGGAAATCGATCAGCTTGCCATAGCATTCGCCGGCCTGGTCGTACAGCAGCCGCTCGCTGCAATACGACCGCGTTCCCCGCGCCCGCTCCAGCAGCTCGGCATGCTGGCGGGCGTGCAGCTCCGCCTGGGGATAGCGGGAGGCGCGCAGATGCACCTCCTCGCGTTCGAAATGGGCGGCGCAATTGGCGATGAAGGTGTCGAACAACGCCTCGCAATCGGCGTAGTCGCTGCGGTCGATGGCATCGGCGATGCGGTTCGACAGCTCGATCAGCATGCGGTGGTCGGAATCGATGTCGTCGATGCCAAGGGCGAAGCTGGGAAGAAAGGCGAGGCGTTTCAGCATGGTCGAGGACAATCGGCTACCCTGCCCGGCAGGATAGCCTCTCCCCGCCCGCCGGCTCAACCCTCTTGTCGGCCAGGTCGCGCCGTGGGGCGAGCGCCGGGCTTGGCGGCGGCCGGCCGCGCCGGCTTGGCATGGCGGGCGGCGGCGCGGCGGCGGGCAAGGCGCATGATCAGCCGCGCCACATCGTCCGCCTTCAGGCCTTTCCACAGGAACATGCCGTCACCCCCCCGCCTGGCACAAGGTGGCGCCGCACGGGTCCGCGGTCTCGCGGATGGTGTTGACGCAGATGCCGCAGCGCGGCTCGGCCCCGGCCTCGCGGAAGACGTCGGCGGTGCGGCAGCCACCCTTCCGGGCCACCGCCTTGACGTCGCGGCACCGGATCCCATGACAGATGCAGACGTACATTCCGCCCTCGCGACTTGGTTCGACTCATATACGTTAGCACGAGCTGCAAATGAGAGGCAATCGCAAAACTCGCCCCGCCCGGCTTGGCCCCCATTTGCCCCCTGCGGGCGCCGAACGGGCGGCGGGCCTTACCTCTGGGTAGGCGATGCATACTTGCGGGAGAGGGGCGCGAGCGCCAGCGAGCCGGGGTGAGGGCGGCGCGCGCCGGCGCGCCTAGAGTATCCGGATGCTATCAGGTTGAATCCGCCTCTATATCAATAAATTAGAGTGCGATTCAGACATTAGGTCGGCGCACCCCGTGCGCCGACCTAATGCCATCGCGCTCTAACAGGGTGCGGAAAACCCCCCCTTTTTCTTCCGTCATTCCCGCGCAGGCGGGAATCCATGCCTCAGCGCACTATATATTGCGGCAAGCTCTCCGCATTGCCCCAACATGGACCCCCGCCTTCGCGGGGGTGACGGGTCAGAGGGTGGCAAACCGAGTTTTTCCGCACCCT
>NZ_CACVCG010000070.1 GCF_902729435.1 Magnetospirillum sp. UT-4 | reverse complement strand
CCGCACCCTGTTAAACCGGACAGAAGTGGGCTTGACCCGGGCATCCACGCGCCGCCGCACAACTCATTGTTTTATAAAGTATCTTGGTGGATCCACGCGGATCGCCGGGTCGAGCCCGGCGATGACGAAAAAGGTCATGAGGACGCCAATTCCGAGCAATTCCGCCCCCTGTCAGCGCCGGGCCAGCCATCGGGCGAGCAGAAGCACCAGGCCGAACAAGGCGATGCCGCCAAGGATGATGGCGATACCCATGGCCAGGGCTTCGCCCGGGGTAGCGGTGGGGACGGTTTCGATGAATCGGTTCATGGCGCCATCGGGCCACGGCGAACGTACCGCCGCCTTGCCTTAGGTCAAGCCCCCTCGCCGTGCAGATGGTCGGCCGGGTTGACCGCCTCGGTGCCGCGGCGCAGCTCGAAATGGAGCTGGGGGCTGTTGACCGAGCCGGTGGAGCCGACGGTGGCGATCTGCTGGCCCTTGCGCACCTGATCGCCCTTGCGCACCATCAACTGGTCGTTGTGGGCATAGGCGCTCATCCAGCCATCGGCGTGGCGGACCAGCAGCAGGTTGCCGAAGCCCTTGAGTTCGTTGCCGGAATAGGCCACCACCCCGTTCTCGGCGGCGCGCACCGGGGTGCCGCGCGGGGCGGCGATGTTGATGCCGTCATTGTGCTGGCCCTTGGCCAGCGGCCCGAACTCGGCCACCACCTCGCCCCGCACCGGCCAGACGAAGCCGCGACCGGCCAGGGCCGGCGGCTCGGCCGGCACCGCCCGCTGCGGCTGAAAGGCGACGTGCCGGGCCTCGGCGGCCGGCGCCTGCGCCGGGGCCTCGGAGGGTTGCGGCAGCGGCCGAGGCGAGGGCCGGGCCGCCCCCGGGGCGTTGGGCGAGGCGATGACCACGCCGGCCGCCGCCGAACCGGCGCCCGGAGCCGTCGCGACGGTCGTGGTCCCACCGTGCGAGCCCGGCACCCGCAGCTTCTCGCCGACATAGATGGTGTAGGGCGGCCGCTTGTTGTTGACCTGGGCCAGGGTGGCGAAATCCACCTTGAGCCGGCGGGCCAGCACCAGCAAGGTGTCGCCCCGGCGCACCACGTACTCGGCGGCCGCGCCGGGGATGCGCAGGACCA
Organism: Magnetospirillum sp. UT-4; assembly: GCF_902729435.1. Classification (GTDB taxonomy): domain Bacteria; phylum Pseudomonadota; class Alphaproteobacteria; order Rhodospirillales; family Magnetospirillaceae; genus Magnetospirillum. Next base: position 21,868 of record NZ_CACVCG010000070.1, on the reverse strand, counting down.
GGCCGGGGGTCAGCAGGTAGGGCGGCTGCAGGTTGTTGGCCTCGATCACCGCGCGGACCGAGACGTTGCAGCGCCGGGCCACGCCATAGACGGTGTCCCCGGCCGTCACCGTGACAGCGCCGCCGCACCCCGAGGAGACCGCCCCCCGGGTCACCGGCGCCCGCCCCTGCCAGGTCGGCTCGCAGCCGGCCAGCAGCCAGGGCAGGACCACCGCCGGGACCAGGAACTTCACAATATGAAGTAGGGGCGCGCGCATGCGCGCCACTATACGCACGATGAATGACAGGGGCAATGTGCGCCTGGCCCGTGCCTGGCCGCTCAAGCGCCGCTCCGGCGGGTCGCGTGTTCACGCTTGGCGTGAAAACGCTCTATTCCTCGGCCACCCCTTCCACCAGCGGCACGAAGCGCACGCCGCCCAGGGTTTCGATGTCGATTCCGGCTTCGGTGCGGGTGACCTTGAGCAGGTCCTGGTCGAATTCGCCCACCGGCAGCACCATGATGCCGCCGATGGCCAGTTGCTCCACCAGCACCGGCGGGATGTCGTGGGCGGCGGCGGTGACCATGATGCGTTCGAACGGCGCCTGTTCCGGCCAGCCGCGGCTGCCGTCGCCCAGCTTGGCGGTGATGTTGTGGATGCGCAGGCGCCGGAAGCGCTCCTCGGCCGCCTGCAGCAGGGGCTTGTGCCGCTCGATGGTGTAGACCCGGCGGCACACCTGGGCCAGCACCGCCGCCTGATAGCCCGAGCCGGTGCCGATCTCCAGCACCTTGGTGCGGTCGGTGACCTCCAGCGCCTGGGTCATCATCGCCACCACCAGCGGCTGGCTGACCGTCTGGCCGCAGGCGATGGGCAAAGCGCGGTTCTCGTAGGCCTGGTCGAGGAACGGCTCGGCCACGAACAGCTCGCGCGGGACCCGCTCGATGGCGCCGAGCGTGCGGGTGTCGGTGATGCCCTGCCGGCGCAACTCCATCAGCAGCCTGATGACGCGGGGCTCGGGGGCGGCCATGGGCCGGTTCCTCACGCGAATACGGTTGCCAACGCGCGCATGGTGTCGCGGTCGGTGAGATCGACGCAGAGCGGGGTGACCGAAACCGCCCCCCGCGTCACCGCCTCGATGTCGGTGCCGGGGGTCGAGCGGTCCTCGGCCCGCTGGGCGCCGATCCAGATATAGGGATCGCCGCGCGGATCCAAACGCTCGGACAATTCGTCGCCGATCTTGCGCTTGCCCTGGCGGGTGACCTCGATGCCGGTGACCTGGCCGTGCGGCACGTCGGGGAAGTTGACGTTGATCAGCACGTTGCGCCCCCACCCCACCCGGGTGACCCGGCGGATGATCTCGGGCGCCCAATGCTCGGCGGTGGCCCACCGCACCGGCTGGTCGGGTCCGTAATATTGCGAGAAGGCGATGGCCGGCACGCCCAGGATGGTGGCCTCCATGGCCGCCGCCACGGTGCCGGAATAGGTGACGTCCTCGCCCAGGTTGCCGCCGCGGTTGATTCCCGACAGCACCAGGTCCGGCCGGCGGCCCTTCAGCACGTGGTTGATGCCCAGCAGCACCGCGTCGGTGGGGGTGCCATCGACGGCATAGCGCCGGCGCGACACCTGGCGCACCCGCAACGGGCGGCGGATGGTGAGCGAATGGCCGGCCGCCGATTGCTCGGTTTCCGGGGCCACCACCCAGACGTCCTTGGAAATGGCGCGGGCCACCTTCTCCAGCACCTTGATGCCCGGCGCATTGATGCCGTCATCGTTGGAGATCAGGATGCGCAGGTCGGCGAGGTTGTCCATGGGCGGATGCATGGATTCAGCCGATCACCGCCAGCCCGCCCATGTAGGGCTTCAGCGCCTCGGGCACCACGATGCGGCCGTCGGCCTGCTGGCCGTTCTCCATCACCGCCACCAGGGTGCGGCCCACCGCCAGGCCCGAGCCGTTGAGGGTGTGGACGAAGCGGTTGCCCGCCTCCGATCGGAACCGCGCCTTCATCCGCCGCGCCTGGAAGTCGCCGCAATTGGAGCACGAGGAAATCTCGCGGTAGCGCCCCTGCCCCGGCAGCCAGACCTCGATGTCGTAGGTCTTGCGCGCCGAGAAGCCCATGTCGCCGGTGCACAGGGCGACGGTGCGGTAGGGCAGGCCCAGGCGCTGCAGGATGGTCTCGGCGCAGGCGGTCATGCGCTCGTGCTCCTCGCCCGACTGGTCGGGATGGGCGATGGAGACCAGTTCCACCTTCCAGAACTGGTGCTGGCGGATCATGCCGCGGGTGTCCTTGCCGGCCGCCCCCGCCTCGGAGCGGAAGCACGGGGTGAGCGCGGTCATGCGCAGCGGCAGCCGCGCCTCGTCCAGGATGGAATCGGCCACCAGATTGGTCAGCGGCACCTCGGCGGTGGGAATCAGGAACCGCTCGTCGGCCAGCAGATTGTCGCCCAGTTCGTTCACCACGTGCTGGATGGCGGCGAAGATGTGACCCTTCACCTCCTGGTCCAGGGCGTGGCCGGAATAGCGCCGGTCGAGGGCGTCGATGGGGCTGCGGCTGGCCTCGACGATCTTCTTGCCGGCGGCCGCCGGGTCGTAGCAGGCGGTGGCGAACAGATCGGCCTTGAACTTGGGCAGCTGGCCGGTGCCGAACAGGGCGCTGTCCTTGACCAGGATCGGCGGGCTGACTTCGGTGTAGCCGTGCTCGGCGGTCTGCACGTCCAGCATGAACTGGCCCAGCGCCCGTTCCAGCCGCGCCAGCTGGCCCTTCAGCACCACGAAACGGGCCCCCGACAGCTTTGCGGCGCCTTCGAAATCCATCATCCCCAGCTTCTCGCCCAGGGCATCGTGCTCGAGCGGCTGGAAGTCGAACGCCGGCGGCGTGCCCCAGCGGCGGATCTCGACGTTGTGCTCCTCGTCGGGGCCGTCGGGAACGTCGGCGCCGGGCAGGTTGGGGGTGTTCGCCAGGATCCGCTCGATCTCTTCGCCCAGCGCCTTGTCCTGGGCCTCCATCAGCGGGATGTCGGTCTTGAGGCGGGCCACTTCCGCCATCATCGCCGAGGCGTCGCCGCCCTGCTTCTTCAGCATGCCGATCTGGCGCGACGCCTCGTTGCGGGCGGCCTGCATCTCCTGCAGCCGGGTCTGGGCGGCGCGGCGCTCACCGTCCAGGCGCAACAGCTCGGCCGAAACCGCGGGAAGCCCCCGGCGGGCGAGCCCGGCATCGAAGGCCTCGGGGTTGTCGCGGATCCATTTCAGGTCGTGCATTCTGGGCCTCAGCCGTTGAAATCGGTCTCTTCGACCGGTTCGTCCTCGTCGTCTTCCTCGTCCTCGCGCGCCGCCCGCTTCTTCTCCGCCAGTACCGCCGAGAGGATGGACAGCTCGTAGAGGATCACCATCGGCACCGCCAGCGACAGCTGGCTGACCACGTCGGGCGGCGTGACCACGGCGGCGAACACGAACACGCCGACGATGGCATAGCGCCGCTTCTCGCGCAGCCCCTGGGCGGTGACCAGCCCGACCCGGGCCAGCAGGGTCAGCAGCACCGGCAGCTGGAACGCCAGCCCGAAGGCGAAGATCAGGGTCATGATCAGCGACAGGGACTCGCTGACCTTGGCCTCCAGCTGGATGGGCAGCTCGCCCTGCTGCGGCACCAGGTTCTCGAAGCCCAGCAGGTAGGTGTAGAGCATGGGCAGGACGAGGTAATAGACCAGCGCCGCACCGGCCGCAAACAGCACCGGGGTGGCGAACAGGAAGGGCATAAAGGCCTGCTTCTCGTGCTTGTAGAGGCCCGGGGCGACGAACGCCCACAGCTGGCCGGCCCATACCGGGAAGCATACCATGGCGGCGGCGAAGGCGGCGACCTTGACATAGGTGAAGAACGCCTCGGTCGGCGCGGTGTAGATCAGCCGGCGCATGCCGCCCTTGTCGAGGGCGACGCTGGCATAGGGATCGAGCAGGAAGCCGTAGATGTACGCGGCGAAGTAGAACGCCACCGCGAAGCAGATGATGAAGGCCACCAGCGACCACAGCAGGCGGGAGCGCAGCTCGACCAGATGGTCGAGCAACGGCATGGTCTTGTCGTCGGCGGCGTCGGGCTTGCTCACGGCGCGGGCGGCTTCCCCGGAGCCTCGTGCGGCGCGGGTTCGGGCAGCAGCAGCGGCTCCTCGGCGGGCGGCAGGGCCGCAACGGGAGGCTCGAGCCCCTTGGCGATGTCGCCGGTGGGATCGATGGCCTTCTCGATCTCGTGGCGCAGGACGTTGGTGTCGGCCACCTTCTCCACCTGCGCCTTCAGATCCTGGATTTCGGATTCGCGGACCATGTCGTCGACGCCGCGCTGGAACTCGCCGGCCAGTTCGCGCGCCTTGCGCGTCCACCGCCCCAGCTGGCGCAGCACCACCGGCAGGTCCTTCGGCCCGATGACGATCAACGCCATCACCGCCACCAGGGCCATCTCATCCCAGCCGATGTCGAACATGTGGGCGCCATCTCCCCCGGCGGTGGCCGCCGGGCCGGAAGGTCAGTGCTTGGCGGGGTCCTTGTCGGCGGGCTTGGCCGCCGCCTGGGAATCGATGCGCTGGGCATCGGCCGCGGGGGCCGACGGCGCCGCCGGGGCGTCGTCGTCCTCGTTCAGGCCCTTCTTGAAGGCCTTCACGCCCTTGGCCATGTCGCCCATCAGACGCGGGATCTTGTTGGCCCCGAACAGCAGCAGCACGATGACCAGGACGATCAGCCAGTGCCAGATGCTGAAGCTACCCATGACTCTTTACTCCCGACAGGCAAACCAGGATGGATTGGGGGCGGATCATCGCAGATGTGGCACGAAGCCGCAACCGCCCTACTCTGCGAGTCCGTATTCATCTTCCTCATCGTGGCCGAGGTCCAATTCCGGCTCCTCCTCGGGCTCATCGACGTCCACCGGCACCAGTCCATCGACCGCGCGATTGCCGTAGGCGTTGGCGGCGGGGCGGGTGTCGAGCAGGCCGGCGGCCTTGAGTTCCTTCAGCGACGGCAGATCCTCCAGGCTTTCCAGCCCGAAATGGTCGAGGAAGGCATCGGTGGTGCCCCATTGCAGTGGCTTGCCCACCGTCCGGCGGCGCCCGCGCGGGCGGATCCAGCCCGCCTCGAACAGCAGGTCCAGCGTCCCCTTGGACAGGGCGACGCCGCGCACCTCCTCGATCTCGGCGCGGGTGACCGGCTGGTTGTAGGCGATGATGGCCAGCACCTCGATGGCGGCGCGCGACAGCCGCCTGACCTGGGTCTGCTCCACCGCCAGGGACCCAGCCAGATCGGGGGCGGTGCGGAAGGCCCAGGCATCGCCACGCCTCACCAGATTGACGCCGCGCCCGGCGTAATCGGCCTGCAGTCGGGCGAGGATGGCGGACAGGTCGGTGCCCTCGGGCAGCTTGCCGGCCAGCACCACCTCGGGCAGCGGCCGGTCGGCGGCGAACAGCATGGCCTCGACCAGGCGCAGATGTTCCGTGTCCAGGCTCACGCCGCGCCCTCCAGCACCGGGGCGGCGCGCAGGTGGATGGGGGAATAGGGGCCGCCGTCCTGGCGCAACTGCACCCGCCCCTGGCGGGCCAGTTCCAGCGCGGCGATGAAGGTCGAGGCCACCGCCGATTTCATCTTCAGCACGTCGCCCTCGATGGCCGGCAGGTAGGCCGACAGCACCGACCAGTCGGGCAGCCGGCCGATCATGCGTTCCAGCCGCCGCAGCGCGTCCTCGACGGAATAGAGGTCGGGCGCCTCGATGGTCAGGGTGCGCACCGAGGTGCGCACCACGTGGTCGCCATAGGCCTTCAGCAGGTCGAACAGCTCCACCTCGAACAGCGAGCGGGTCACCACCGGCACCTCGTCGGGCTCGCCGCGGGCGAAGACGTGCTTACCAAGGCGCGGGCGGTTGACCAGCTGGGTGCCGGCCTGCTGCATGGCCTCCAGCCGGCGCAGGCGGAAGGCCAGCACCTCGGCCATCTCCACCGCCGTCAGCTGCCCCTCCTCCGCCACCTCGGGCTCGGGCAGCAGCAGCCGCGACTTGAGATAGGCCAGCCACGCCGCCATCACCAGGTATTCGGCGGCCAGGTCGAGATGGCGCCGCCGCACCCGGGCGACGAAGCCCAGATACTGGTCGGCCAGCTTCAGGATGGAAATGCGGGCAAGATCGACCTTCTGCTCGCGCGCCAGGGAGAGCAGCACGTCCAGCGGCCCCTCGTAGCCGTCGAGGTCGAGCACCAGACGCTCGTCACCGCCGCGACCGCCGCCGGCCTCGTCGGCGTCAAAGCCGTCATCGCGCTCGATACCCAAGATATGGTGGTCACCGTCCATGGCGACACCATAACATGATGATGGCCAAGAAAACCAGACCGGCCTTACGTCCCTTGAACGTCATGCCCGGGCTTGACCCACCTCCGCCCGGTTAATTCGTCCCGGCCCCCTTTTCGTCATCGCCGGGCTTGACCCGGCGATCCACGTGGCGCGGCCTAATTCATTGTTTCATAAAGCGTCCCGGCGGACCCACGTAGATGCCCGGGTCAAGCCCACGGCTGTCCGGTTTAATTCTCGGCTGGCCCATGCCCCCTCGCCCGCCTGCGGGAGAGGGGGGCGAGCGTCAGCGAGCCGGGGTGAGGGCGGCGCGTGTCCACGCGCCCAAGACCTGAAAACGCAGAGGTTTTCGCTGTCGCGAAGCGCACCTGACGGCGCGCGCCCTCTCCCTCCCGTCGCTGGCGCGACGGGTCCCTCCCTCTCCCGCAGGCGGGCGAGGGTAATCTGTCCGCTTCCNTCCGGTTTAATTCTCGGCTGGCCCATGCCCCCTCGCCCGCCTGCGGGAGAGGGGGGCGAGCGTCAGCGAGCCGGGGTGAGGGCGGCGCGTGTCCACGCGCCCAAGACCTGAAAACGCAGAGGTTTTCGCTGTCGCGAAGCGCACCTGACGGCGCGCGCCCTCTCCCTCCCGTCGCTGGCGCGACGGGTCCCTCCCTCTCCCGCAGGCGGGCGAGGGTAATCTGTCCGCTTCCGCCAACATCACCCCGGACGCGGCCGACACCAAGGGCTCCCGAAGGCTCTCCGAAAAATAAACCGGACAGAAGTGGGTCAAGCCCGGGCATGACGGGAAAGGGAAGGAGTGAGGGAGGGCGCCGCCGCGACTTTAGCCGCCGAACACAGTCACTAGCAGTTCCAGCAGCCCGGTGATTGCCGGCCGGATGGCGAGGTCGAACAGATCCAGGTTGACCCCGATTGCCCGCCCGATCATCGGCAACAACAGCAGCGCCGCAAGCACGATGAAAATTCCGGCGTGTTCCAGCCGCGCCAGTTGGAACGCCAGCGGCCTGGGCAGCAGGCCCACCGCCACCCGGCCGCCATCCAGGGGCGGGATCGGGATCATGTTGAACACGGCGAGCAGCAGGTTGATGTTGATCGCCTGAACCAGGTTCCATCGTGCCCAGTCCACTGCACTGTCTGGCAAAACGCCGACCCAGCGGATCAGCAGCACGGCGATGACGGCCATGGCGATGTTCGCACCGGGCCCGGCCGCCGCCACCACCACCATGCCCAGGCGCTTGTGCCGCAGCTTGCCGAAATTGACCGGCACCGGCTTGGCCCAGCCGAACAGGAAGCTGCCCAGCATCATCAGGATCAGCGGCAGGACGATGCTGCCGAAGGGATCGACATGGCGCAGCGGGTTGAGCGAGATGCGCCCGGCCCGTTTCGCGGTATCGTCGCCCATGGCCAGGGCGGCATAGCCGTGCGCCGCCTCGTGGAAGGTGACGGCGAAGATCAGCGGCAGGGCGACGACCGAGATCTGCTGCACCAGGCCGAACAGGTCGGTCATGCCAGCATCCCGTCGATCCTGGCGGAAACATCCGCCACATCAAGCGCTTGCGGTACCCTCTTCATCTTTGCGGCGCGGGCCAGCCGTTCCTCGGCGATGCCATCCAGGGGAGTCATGGCGGCGGCCACCGCCTCCATCTCGGCCATCTCGCCATTGCAGTGGAGCACCGCGTCGCAGCCGGCATCGAGGGCGGCGCGGGTGCGGTCCTCGAAGCTGCCGCCCAGCGCCTTCATGGACAGATCGTCGGAGACCAGGAAGCCCTGGAACCCGATGAGCCCGCGAATCACCTCGCCGATCACCCGGGCCGAGGTGGTGGCGGGCCGGTCGGCGTCGATGGCCTTGTAGACCACGTGGGCGGTCATCCCCCAGGGCTGGTCGGCCAGCGCCCGGAAGGGCGGGAAATCGGCGGCCTCCAGCTCGGCCCTGCCCGCTTCCACCACCGGCAGCGCCAGGTGGCTGTCGACCATGGCGCGGCCGTGGCCGGGGATGTGCTTGACCACCGGCAGCACGCCCTCGTCCAGCAGGCCGTCGCAGCAGGCCCGCCCGAGTTCGGCCACCTGCGCCGGGTCGAGACCATAGGCGCGGTCGCCGATGACGTCGTGGGCGCCCGGCACCGGCACGTCGAGCACCGGGGCGCAATCGACGTCGATGCCGAGATCGGCCAGTTCGCGGCCGATCAGGCGGAAATTGAGCCGCACCGCCTCCAGCGCCGCCGCCTTGTCGCGCCCGGCCAGGGCGGCGAAGGCCGCACCCGGCGGCGCCTTGCGCCAGTGCGGCGGCCGCAGGCGCTGCACCCGCCCGCCCTCCTGGTCGATCAGCACCGGGGCGTCGGCGCGTCCGACGCTGGCGCGCAGTTCGGCCACCAGCGCCCGCACCTGATCCGGGGTCTCTATGTTGCGGGCGAACAGGATGAAGCCCAGCGGCCGCACCCGGGCGAAGAATGCCCGCTCGGCCGCATTCAGGACAGGTCCGGCGCAGCCGAAGATGGCGGCGGCGGGAGGGGCGTCACTTGCGGGCAACGATGCATCCCTGGTTGCGGATTTTCAGCTCGGTACACAGCTGCTTGGCCGCCTGTTCCGACAGCGGGCCGGCGCGCAGCCGGAAGAACACCCCCTTGTCGCCCAGTTCGACCCGGACGACGTCGGATTTCAGCTGCCCCAGCAGGTCGGCATTGGCCTTCTGGATGCGCCCCCATTCCTTGTCGGCGTCGGGCGCCGACCGCAACGCGCCCAGCTGGATCTGCCAGTCGCCGGCGGGCGGCGGTGCCTTGGCCGCAGGGGCCGGGGCGGTTGCCGGCATGGCGGGCGCAGGCATGGCGGGAGCGGGCATGGCGGGAGCAGGCATGGCGGCGGGCCGTTGCGGCGCAGGGGCGGCGGTCACCTTGACCGGCGCCGGCTCGGCCGGCTGAACCGTCACCGGCGTCTGCGGCGCCGGCCTGGCCATGGGCGGCTCGGCCATTTTCGGCGGCATCGGGGCGGGAGCGGGAGCGGGAGCCGGCTTCAGCACCTCGGTCCTGGCCGCGCCGACCGGCGCCGGCGGCGCGGCGGCGGGCAGCGGCACCGCCGGCTGCTCGGGGGTGGGCAGCAGACGCTCGACCTTGGCCTCGCTTTCGCCATCCATCCGCTCGTAGACCAGCTTGTCCTGGTTGGGCACCTGCATGCCGCCGCGGTCGTCGGGACGGATCTTGATGGGGCGCTCATCGGCCTTGATCACCGGGATTCCCGAGCTGCCGTCCCGCCGGCCGCCGAGGAAATGCAGGCCGAGGGCAACGATCAGCCCCACTGCCAGCACCGCCGCGGCGATGGTGACATAGCCGCGCAGCCGGTATCCGGCGCGCGCCTTGCGCGAATCGCCATCGGCGTCGTAGCACTCCGGGATGATGTCCAGGATATCGCGGTTGAAATCGTCGTCGCGGTTGCCGGCCATGTCAGCGCATCTCCTCGACGGGCTCGACGCCGAACACGGCCAGGCCCGATGCGATTACCGAGGCCACCGCCCGCACCAGCGCCAGCCGCGCCAGCGACAGATCGGGGTCGTCCTCGAGCAGGAAGCGCAGACGCGCCTCGTCCTTGCCCTTGTTCCACAGCCCGTGGAACGCCGCCGCCAGATCGTAGAGCATGAAGGCGACGCGATGGGGCTCGTGCGCCTCGGCGGCACTCTCGACCAGACGGGGCCATCCCGCGAGCAGCTTGATCAAGCCCAACTCGGCCGGATCGGTCAAGCGCGCCAGCGGCGCCGCAGCCAGGGCCGGACCGGAGATAGGGGCCGTGGGCCACATGTCGGCGGCATGGCGCAGCACCGAATGGCAGCGGGCATGGGCGTATTGGACATAGAACACCGGATTGTCCCGGCTCTGCTCCAGCACCTTGTCCAGGTCGAAGTCCAGATGGGCGTCGTTCTTGCGCGTCAGCATGATGAAGCGCACCACATCCTTGCCCACCGCCTCGACCAGGTCGCGCAGGGTGACGAAGGTGCCGGCCCGCTTGCTCATCTTGTAGGGCTGGCCGCCCTTCAGCAGGTTGACCATCTGGCACAGCTTGACGTCGAGACTGCCCTGCCCTTCGGTCACCGCCCTGACCGCCGCCTGCATGCGCTTGACGTAGCCGCCGTGATCGGCGCCCCAGATGTCGATCATGTCGGGGAAGCCGCGGCCGAACTTGTCCTGGTGATAGGCGATGTCCGAGGCGAAATAGGTATAGGAGCCGTCCGACTTCTTCAGCGGCCGATCGACGTCGTCGCCGAAGCGGGTGGCACGGAACAGGACCTGGGGACGCGGCTCCCAATCGTCGAGAACCTTGCCCTTGGGCGGCTCGAGCACGCCGGTATAGATCTCGTCCCTCGCCTCGAGGAAGGCCAGCGCCGCATCCACCCGGCCCGCCTCGACCAGGGCGCGCTCCGAGGTGAAGACGTCGTGCTTCACCCCCAGCGCCGCCAGGTCCTCGCGGATCATGCCCATCATGGCATCGACCGCGTAATGCCGGAACGCCGGCAGCCACTCGGCCTCCGGGCTGTCCTTGAACGCCGCGCCATGGGCCTTGGCCAGCGCCTCGCCCACCGGCTTCAGGTATTCGCCGGGATACAGCCCCTCGGGGATGTCGCCGATGGCCTCGCCCAGGGCCTCGCGGTAGCGCAGGAAGGCCGAGCGGGCCAGCACATCGACCTGGGCGCCGGCATCGTTGATGTAGTACTCGCGGGTGACGTCGAAGCCGGCCTTGGCCAGCAGCGAGGCCAGGGCATCGCCGACCACGGCGCCGCGGGCATGGCCGATATGCATGGGGCCGGTGGGATTGGCCGAGACGAACTCGACGTTGACGCGGTGCCCCTTGGGCTCGCCGTCGCCCCAATTGGTACCGGCCTTCAGCACGTCGGCCAGGCGCTCGGCCCAGAAGGATTCGGCCAGGCGCAGGTTGATGAAGCCGGGACCGGCCACCTCGACCGCCACCACCGCCGGGTGGGCGCGCAGCTCGGCGGCCAGCAGTTCGGCCAGGTCGCGCGGCTTCAGGCCGGCGCCCTTGGACAGCACCATGGCGGCATTGGTGGCGACGTCGCCGTGGGCCTCCTCGCGCGGCGGCTCGGCGGTGACCTTCGCGGTGTCGAGCCCCCCCGGCAGGGTTCCGGCTTCGGCCAGACGGCCCAGCGCGGCGACGATCTCTTCACGGAAATACTTGAACAGGTTCATGGCTTCTCTTGCATGTCGAACAGCCGGCGATGCTCGTCCAGGGCGAAGCGGTCGGTCATGCCGGCGATGTAGTCGGCCACCACGCGGGCGGTCTTGGGAGTGCCGGACCCGTCCGACAGCCGCCGCCATTCCGGCGGCAGGCATTCGGGCTCGGCGTGAAGCAGGGCGAACAGGTCCTTGACCACGCGCCGCGCCTTCGAGGTCATGCGGTTGACCATGAAGTGGCGGTACATGTTGGGGAACAGAAAGCCCTTCAGGGCGGCGTCGTTGGCCCGCATGCCTTCCGAGAAGGACACCAGCGGGCGGTCGAGGCGGCGTACGTCGGCGGCGGTCTCGGGCTTCAGGGCGGCGATGCGCTCGCGGGTCTCGGCGATGCAGTCCAGGATCATCGCCCCGATCAGCCGGCGCACCGTCTCGTGGATGTGCAGCGAGCGGTCGATGCCCGGGTTCTCGTCGGCCACCGCCTTGAACATGGGTCCCACCAGCGGCACCTCGGCCAGATCCTCGATGGAGAACAGGCCGGCGCGCAGGCCGTCGTCGATGTCGTGGTTGTTGTAGGCGATGTCGTCGGACAGCGCCGCCACCTGGGCCTCGGCCGAGGCGAAGGTGGCCAGTTCCAGGTCGTGGCGCTGGCAGTATTCCAGGATGGCGCCGGGGACCGGCCGCTCCTTGCGCACCGCCAGCGGACCGGTCATCGGGCCGTTGTGCTTGACCAGCCCCTCCAGCGTCTCCCAGGTCAGGTTGAGGCCGTCGAACTGGATGTAGCGGCGTTCCAGCCTGGTCACCACCCGCAGCGACTGGGCGTTGTGGTCGAAGCCGCCATGGGCCGTCAGCATCTCCTGCAGGGCCTCCTCGCCGGCATGGCCGAACGGGGTGTGACCGAGATCGTGGGCCAGCGCCAGGCCCTCGGCCAGATCCTCGTCCAGGCCCAGGACGCGGGCGATGGAGCGGGCGATCTGCGCCACCTCCAGCGAATGGGTCAGGCGGGTGCGGAAATTGTCGCCCTCGTGATAGACGAAGACCTGGGTCTTGTACTGCAGGCGGCGGAAGGCGGCGGAATGGATGATGCGGTCGCGGTCGCGCTGGAACGGCGTGCGGGTGCCGCTTTCCGGCTCGGCGTGCAGGCGTCCGCGCGACCGGTCGGGCCGGCAGGCGTAGCAAGCCAGGACGGAGGTGCGCGAAGGCGGCTCGGCGATCATGGTGCGGACACTAACCGGGGCGGCGGCGGAAGGCAACCGCGCTCCCCGCCCGCCTGACTTCTGGACTTTCATGCGCGGCACGCCATTTGCTAATCTTCCGGCAATTCCGCCCGCAATCCATTCCGGAGTTCCCATGTCCGACACCCTCACCGCCGCCACCTCCGGCGTCATCCTTACCGAAAACGCCGCCCAGCGGGTGCAGGCGCTGATCCAGATGGAAGGCAGGCCCGGCCTGATGCTGCGCCTGGGCGTCTCGGGCGGTGGCTGCTCGGGCTTCCAGTATGTCATCACCCTCGACGACAGCGTGGGCGACGAGGACATGGTGGAGGAGCAGCACGGAGTCCGGCTGGTGGTCGATCAGACCTCGGTCCCCTTCCTCAACGGCACCCAGGTGGATTTCGTCGAGGACCTGATGGGCGCCTCGTTCCAGTTCTCCAACCCCAACGCCAGCTCGACCTGCGGCTGCGGATCGAGCTTCTCGGTTTGATGTGGCCCCACGCCCAGTAGCCTCATGTTGAGGAGGCCCCCTTGGGGGCCGTCTCGAAACACGAGGCGGGCCAAGACCGTGCGACGAGCCTCGCTTCGAGACGCCGCTACGCGGCCCTCAGGGTGAGGCTCGAATAAGACCCCGCCATTTGAGCTACCAGCTCGGGCACCGCGCCGCCACGGCGCGGTAGCTTTCCACCGTGTCGATGGCGGAATTGGCGCGGCGGTTGTCCGCTTCGAAATCGTCGAGGACCGGCTTCAGGCCGGCCTTGAGGCGGGCGATGATCTGCTCGCCGCCCCGCTGGGCGTCGCCGTGGAAGACGAACGGGCCGATCCCCCGCGTCACCTCCGCCAGGTGCGCCCGCATTCGTGGGACATGGGCGTGGAAGGCGCCGCGGGTCAGGCGGACGTGCTCGAACTCGTGCTCGCGCACCACGTTGTACTGGCAGGTGCCGGGTGGGAACTCGGCGGCGATGTCGACGGTGATGGCGTGCATGCGCCAATCGGCGGTCACCCGCTCCAGCATCAGGCAGGTCCGCCCGCCCGGCAGGTCGGTCCAGCGGTAGCGCGGGGTGATGGTGAGCTGGGTGCGGGTCTGGGTCAGGCCGGCCTCGCGGTGGCCGGCGGTATGGCGGGTGGCCAGCTGGGTGAGCTGGTTGCGGGTGCGGTCGTTGCGCACCACCGGCTCGACCACGTCGCTGGTGAACAGGGTCTCGACCATCGGCGCCGCCAGTCCCCGGGGCGGGCAGTCCTGCGCCGCCGCCGCGGAGGCCCACAGGCACGCCAGCAGGATCAACACCCGCTGCCGCAATCCGCCGGAAGCCGCTATAAAGGCCATTCCCATCCCCTGCCCCGCCGAGGCGCCATGGTCCGCATCGCCAGCTGGAACGTCAATTCCGTCAAGGCCCGCCTGCCCAATGTGGTCGAATGGCTGGACTCTGCCAAGCCCGACGTGGTGCTGCTGCAGGAGATCAAGTGCCAGGACGAGGGCTTCCCGTTCCTGGAGATCGAGGCCGCCGGCTATCGCGCCGCCGTGCACGGACAGAAAAGCTACAACGGCGTCGCCATCCTGTCGCGCCTGCCCATGGACGACATCCGCCGCGGCCTGCCCGGCGACGAGGCCGACCCGCAGGCACGCTGGATCGAGGCCACCATCGCCGGCCTCCGCATCGCCTCGCTGTACCTGCCCAACGGCAACCCGGCCCCGGGCGAGAAGTACGACTACAAGCTGGCCTGGATGCGCCGCCTGGTCGCCCATGCCCGCACCCTGCTGGCCGGGGAGCGGCCGCTGGTGCTGGGCGGCGACTACAACGTCTGCCCCACCGACGCCGACGTCTACGATCCGCCCAACTGGCGGGACGACGCTTTGTGCCGGCCGCAAAGCCGCGCCCTGTTCCGCGAGCTGCTGCATCAGGGCTTCACCGAGGCGTTCCGGGTCCTGCATTCCGAACCCGGCCGCTACACCTTCTGGGACTACCAGGCGGGCGCCTGGCCACGCGACGAGGGCCTGCGCATCGACCACCTGCTGCTGTCGCCCCAGGCCGCCGACCGGCTGGTCGCCTGCGACATCGACAAGGCTCCGCGCGGGCGTGAGAGGGCCAGCGACCATACGCCCATCTGGGTCGAACTTTCGTAAACCCACAATGACTTTAGGGTAAAAGACCAAGTAGGCCACTCAACCTCTTGCGGCCGCCCATCGAAATTGTTATGTCCCTGCGGAGGAGAAACCTCGGAACCGCGCCGGCATGTCCAACCTGCTTGAGAAGACCGTCATCGACGTCCACCACTGGACCGAATCCCTGTTCACCCTGAAGCTCACCCGCGATCCGGGGTTCCGCTTCGAGAACGGGCAGTTCGCCATGATCGGCCTGATGGTCGATGGCCGTCCGCTGATGCGGGCCTATTCCATGGTCAGCGCCAATTACGAGGACCACCTGGAATTCCTGTCCATCAAGGTCCCGGGCGGCCCGCTGACCTCGCGCCTGCAGCATGTCCAGCCGGGCGACACCATCCTGGTCAACAAGAAGACCACCGGCACCCTGGTGCTGCCCAACCTGCTGCCCGGCCGGCGCCTGTGGCTGCTGGCCACCGGCACCGGGCTGGCGCCGTTCCTCGCCATCGTCAAGGATCCCGAGGTCTATGACCGCTTCGACCAGGTGGTGCTGGTCCACGGCTGCCGCCACGTGCGCGACCTGGTCTACGAGGATTTCATCCGCGACCACCTGCCGGCCAACGAGTTCTTCGGCGAGCAGGCCCGCCACAAGCTGGTCTACTACCCCACCGTCACCCGCGAGGACTTCCGCAACCAGGGCCGCATCACCGAGCTGGTGCGCTCGGGCAAGCTGTTCGCCGATCTCGGCCTGCCCCATTTCACCCCCGAGGACGACCGGGTGATGATCTGCGGCAACCCGCACATGATGGACGAACTGGCGCTGTACCTGGACGATCTCGGCTTCGACCAGGGCAGCCACGCCGGCGCCGGCCATTACGTCATCGAGAAGGCGTTCGCGGAGAAGTAGGAAACAGGGGTTTTCACCACAAAGACACAAAGGACACGAAGAAAAACAAACCTTCGTGTTCTTTGTGTCTTTGTGGTGAATAATTCTTTTACCTGAACACGAACGGCATCGCCGAATCGGTATATCCGGCCGCGTCGACCACCCTTTCCGCCGCCACGCCCTTGCGGGCCTCGGCCAGCACCGTCTCGATGCGGCGGTCGGTGAGGCGGTAGCGGGACTCCAGGCCGATATCCGCCAGGGCCGGGCAGGTCTCGCCGAAGACGTGGGCGTAAAGGCCGGTCATCATGCCGTAGCGCGACGCCATCAGGGTGTTGCAGGCGTTCTTCACCGCCGCCAGATCGCCGTCGTCGCGCATGTGCAGCGAGGTCACCAGCATCACCGACACCGCGTGCAGCACGTCGTAGCGCACATGGGCGATGAACACCTCCAGGTCCTTCGGGGTCAGCGGCAGCTTGTCGCGGGCCGCCACCCGGATCAGGCCGCCCAGCAGCAGCGAGAAGAATTCCGGCACCCCCCATTCCATGCCCAATCCGACCGAGGACAGCGCCTCCAGCGGGGTGAAGGCGGGATGGCCGGCGACCAGGCGTTGGGTCAGCACGTTGTCGGCCACCGCCCACTGCATCGGCTCGTCCTGGAGCGCCGGCGGGATCCCCAGGCCGTCGAACAGCTGGCGGTACATGACGATGTGGGTGCGGGCGCCGAACAGAAGCCCGAGGCCGGGATAATCCTCCACCGCGTGGCTGCCGACCCCGTATTCGTCGGCCACCAGCTGGGCCAGCGAGATCTGGGTGATCTCCGACACCCGCTCGTTCAGTTCGCCGTAGGGCAGGTCCATCAGCCCGTGGAAGCGGCCGATGGCCAGCGCCACGCATTGGCGGGTGTTCTTGATCTGGTTGAAGTACGAAGTGCCGAAGCGCTTGATCCGGTCGAGGTCGATACGGCCCTCGAACACCCGCACGAAGAAGGGATGGCGCCACACCGGATGGCCCATGACGTGGTCGTGCAGGTCGAGGAACATGGACTCCAGCGCGCCGGGGCGCAGCACCGCCACCCGGTGGAAGGGATTGTCGGCCGGCACCCGGTCGCGCAGCGAGGCGAAGATGCGGTGGAGATCGGAGCCGGGCTCGCCGATTTCGGCGATGATGACCGAGAAATCGGCGCGCTGGCTGTCGCGGAACGCCGCCAGCACCTGCTCGGCGTCCATCTCCAGCAGGTTCGCCATGGGGTGCACCGCCGCCGGAACCACCGGGCGGCCGTTCTCGAAGCGGACCAGGTCGGCCGTCACGGCGTCTCCCCCTTCTCGCGGATCAGTCGGGCCAGGCAGATCAGCAACCCGCGCGCCGATATGGGCTTTTCCATGAACTCGTCGGCGCCGGCGGCCAGCGCCTGATCGCGCACCGCCATGCGCTCGTGGCCCGACAGCACCAGCACCGGCAGCCGTGCCAGATCGGGACGGCCGCGGATCCAGGTCACCAGGTCCAGCCCGCTTTCGACTCCCACATGCCAGTCGGTCACCACCTGGCCGATGCCGCCGGCGTTCAACAGCGCCCGGGCCTCGTCCAAATTGGCTGCCAGGTGGATGTTGGTGACCCCGACGCCTTCCAGGATGGTCTGCAGGACGCGGCGGAAATTCTCGTTGTCATCGACCACCAGGACCGACAGCCGGTTCCAGGAGAAGCCGCCGGCATTGGGGCGTATGCCGGTGATGCTCATGGTCTCGGCGGCCAGCAGCGCCTCGGGATGGCCGATCACCCAGGCGCGGTAGTCCATGTCGGTGGAGCAGATGTGCTCGATCAGCCACTTGTTGAGGAAGGTCAGGCAGTCCTTGGCCCGCACCGCGGTGCGGTCGAGGTCGTAGCGGGACTTGAGGTCGCGCACCTGCTTGGCGAGGTTGCGGTGCATGCGCGAATGGGCCTCGAGGGAAGGATAGCGGCACACCTCCATCACCCGCTCCTCGCGGGCGAAATGGTGCTCGGCGTAGTCCTCGAGGGCCTTCAGCACGCTGCCCAGGGTGGCGTATTCCTCGCGGTCGCCGACCGAGCGGTGGAGGTTGTTGATGAGACTGACCAGCGTCTTGTGGTCGGCGTCCAGGATGGGGACGCCGACACTCATCATCTCGCTCCAGGTGATGACCGCCATGCCGTCCCCCCTCGCCTAGCGGCGCTCCAGTTGGGAGACGTCGCGCACGGCGCCGCGGGCGGCGCTGGTGGTCATGGCGGCATAGGCCTTCAGCGCCGCGCTCACCGGACGGTCGCGGCCGGCCGGGCGCCAGCCCTTGGCATCCATGGCGGCGCGGCGGCGGGCCAGTTCGTCCTCGGGCACCCGCACCGCGATGGTGCGGTTGGGAATGTCGATGACGATGGTGTCGCCGGGCTCGACCAGGCCGATGGTGCCGCCCTCGGCCGCCTCGGGGCTGGCGTGGCCGATGGACAGGCCCGAGGTGCCCCCCGAGAAGCGCCCGTCGGTGATCAGGGCGCATTGCTTGCCCAGCCCCATGCTCTTCAGGTAGCTGGTGGGGTAGAGCATCTCCTGCATGCCGGGGCCGCCCCTGGGTCCCTCGTAGCGCACGACGACCACGTCGCCGGCCTTGATCTCGCCGCCCAGGATCTTGGCCACCGCCTCCTCCTGGCTTTCGCAGACCACCGCCGGCCCCTGGAAGGTCAGGCAGCTCTCGTCGACGCCGGCGGTCTTCACGATGCAGCCGTCCAGCGCGATGTTGCCGAACAGCACCGCCAGGCCGCCATCCTTCGAGAAGGCGCTCTCGACCG
Organism: Magnetospirillum sp. UT-4; assembly: GCF_902729435.1. Taxonomy (GTDB): domain Bacteria; phylum Pseudomonadota; class Alphaproteobacteria; order Rhodospirillales; family Magnetospirillaceae; genus Magnetospirillum. The sequence goes on along the minus strand of NZ_CACVCG010000070.1, from coordinate 3,426 downwards.
AGCGGATGATGCCCTTGGCGCGGTCGGTATCCAGCGCGTCGAAGCGCTTCGCCTGCGAGAACGCCTCGGTGGTGCGCACCCCGCCGGGGGCGGCGCGGTAGAAGTCGTGGACCTTGGGGTCGCTGCTGCGGCTGACGTCCCACCGATCCAGGGCGGCCCTGAGGGTCGGGGCATGGACGGTGGCGCAATCGCCGTGCAGCAGGCCGCCGGCCTCCAGCTGGCCGAGGATGGCCATGATGCCGCCGGCGCGGTGGACGTCCTCGATATGCACGTCGGGCACGTTGGGCGCCACCTTGCACAGGCACGGCACCTTGCGGCTGAGGCGGTCGATGTCGGCCATGCCGAAATCGACGCCGGCCTCCTGGGCCGCCGCCAGCAGGTGCAGCACGGTGTTGGTGGAGCCGCCCATGGCGATGTCCAGGGTCATGGCGTTCTCGAACGCCTGCAGGGTGGCGATGGAGCGCGGCAGCACCGAGCTGTCGCCCTGCTCGTAATAGGCCTTGGTGATGGCGACGATGCGCCGGCCGGCCTCCAGGAACAGCTCGCGGCGGTCGGCATGGGTGGCGACCACGGTGCCGTTGCCGGGCAGGCTGAGCCCCAAGGCCTCCGTCAGGCAGTTCATGGAATTGGCGGTGAACATGCCCGAGCACGAGCCGCAGGTGGGGCAGCTGGAGCGCTCGTAGGCGGCGGCGTCCTCATCCGACACGCTCTTGTCGGCGCCCTTGATCATGGCGTCGATCAGATCGACCGCGTGGGTCTCGCCCTTGATGGTGACCTTGCCCGCCTCCATCGGTCCGCCGGAAACGAAGACGGTGGGGATGTTGAGGCGAAGCGCCGCCATCAGCATGCCGGGCGTGATCTTGTCGCAGTTGGAGATGCACACCAGCGCGTCGGCGGTGTGGGCGTTGACCATGTACTCCACCGAATCGGCGATGATCTCGCGGCTGGGCAGCGAATAGAGCATGCCGGCATGGCCCATGGCGATGCCGTCGTCGATGGCGATGGTGTTGAATTCCTTGGCGACGCCGCCCGCCTTCTCGATCTCGCGGGCCACCATCTGGCCCAGGTCCTTGAGGTGGACGTGACCGGGCACGAACTGGGTGAAGGAATTGGCGATGGCGATGATCGGCTTGCCGAAATCCGCGTCCGTCATCCCGGTGGCCCGCCACAGGCCGCGGGCGCCGGCCATGTTGCGACCGTGGGTGGACGTGCGGGAACGGTACTCCGGCATCTCTGGAAACTCCGGCAGGTGGGACTCCTATGCCTAATACATAGCCCCCGAGGCCCGCCGTGCCTAGGCGAAAACTGGCCTCATCCGGCGCCTTGCGGCCGCCGCGCCCACCGCTTGAGATCGTTTTCGAACGAGATTCCGTCGTTTCGCCCCAGCTTGCGGCGGTAGATGGAGACGCTCTCCATCACCCGCTGCACGTAGTTGCGGGTCTCGGTGAAGGGAATCATCTCGATCCAGTCGATGACATCGACGGCGCCGTCGCGGGGATCGCCGTACTCCTTGACCCAGCGCCGCGCCCGCGACGGCCCGGCATTGTAGGCGGCCAGCGCCAGCACGTAGGAGCCCTCGAAATCCGAGATCATGTCGGCGAGATAGGCGCTGCCCAGCCTGACGTTGTAGTCGGGCTCGTCCAGCTTCTTCGGACTGAAGGCCACCTTGATGGACTTGGCCACGTTCTTGGCGGTGGCCGGCATCAGCTGCATCAGGCCGCGCGCCCCCACCGGCGACTGCACATCGGTCATGAAGCCGCTTTCCTGGCGGATCAGGGCCAGCACCAGGGCCCGCTCGGGCTCGTCGACCCTGGCGATGGGCGGCACCGGCCAGCCGGCGCCCACCAGGAACACCGATTCGCGGTCGGCGCGGCGGGCCACCGTGACGGCCAGGTCGTCGCGCCCGCCCTCGGCCGCCAGCCTGCCGACCAGGGCGCGCTCGCCGGGGGTGTCGGCGACGTCGTTGAGGCGCAGGAAGAAGGCGCGCAGGTGCTCGCGCTCGCCGGCCTGCATCATCATCCGGATGGCACGCACCATCTCGCGCCCCTCGAAGCGTTTGACGTCCTCGGCGCTGGGCTGCGGGTCGGGCGGCAGCGGCCAGTGATGGTCGTCGAGACGCGAGGCCGACAGCTGGCCGTAATAGGCGGTGAAGTAGCGCGCTCCTTGCGAATACCACTCGCGCGCCGCCTTGTCGTCCTTCAGCATCTCGGCGGTGCGGCCGGCCCAATAGGCGGCCCTGGCCCGCGACAGCGGCGTGCTGACCGAGTCCCACAGCCGGCGGAAATGCGCCATGGCGGTCTCGCGGTCGTCGAGGAACCGCAGCGAGATCCACCCGGCCAGGAACTCGGCGTCCGCGAATTGCAGGGCCTTGGCCTCCAGTCCGTGGTCGGCGGCGACCTGGTAGGCGCGGCTGATCAGGCCCTTCTGCAGGGCGCGGCGGGCCAGGACGGCGCGCTCGGTCCACCACAGCTCGGGACGCACCGCGTTGCGCGCCGGATGGCCCAGCAGGTCGATGGCGTCCTCGTCCAGATCCTTCTGCCGGCGCCAGCGCACCCGGTCGAGGATCAGCCCGGGATCGTCTCGGTATTCCTTGGGCACCGCGGCGATGGCCGGCTCGGGATTGGCCTTGCCGTCCTGCAGCGCCAGCCGGGCCTGGGCCAGCAGCCGGCGCCCGCCCGACACCTTGAGCAGCATGCGCTGGGCCGGCGCCTCCTGCTTGTCCCACAGCAGCCGGTCGAGCCGGCGCCAGTGGTCGTCGGGCCGCAAGTAGTCGCCGTACAGGGTGAGGAACTGCCGCTCCTGCATGACGCCGAAACCGCCCTCGGCCCAGGTCTCGCGGATCAGCTTGACCGCCTTCTCCTCGTTGCCCGAGGCCAGCAGCGCCCGGGCGAAGGCCATGCCGCCATCGACGGTGGCCGGTGGATGCGCGGTGAACCACGCCATGATGCGGTCGTCGGGGGTGGCGGCGGTGACGGCCTCCTCGGCACGGCGCTGCAGCGAGCCCATCAGCGGCCAGTCGGGCGACGCCTCGATGAACGACCCGATCTCCTCGAAGCTGGCGCCGGAATTGGGGCTGACATAGGTCATCCAGCGCACCAGCTTGGCCAGCACGCGGTTCTTCGACTGCATGGCCAGCCGCTCGGCCTCGGCGAAGCGGTCCTTGCGCGCCGCCCCCAGCACCTGCTCGACCACCCCGCGATCGGCGGCGGCCGACGGCGGCGGCTTGGCCTGCGCGGCAACCGAGGCGGCCAGGGCCGCGGCGACAACGACAGCAATGCTACGAGCTCTCAACGCCAGCCCCTGTTTCAGAACCGCCCCCGGCGGCCGAAGCGGCATTCTAGGGAAGGGGCCGCCCCTGCCGCAAGCCGAAGCGACCGCGCATAAGGGGTATCCGTACCGGTAAAGGGAGACTTAACACGCGCGGCA
>NZ_CACVCG010000069.1 GCF_902729435.1 Magnetospirillum sp. UT-4 | reverse complement strand
GGGCTAGACGGCAAAAGGGCGCGGCGATCGCTCGCCGCGCCCTTTCGATCCATTCGAAGGATGATCAGCCGTTGACGGCTTCCTTCAGGCCCTTGCCGGCCGAGAACTTCGGCTGCTTGGAGGCCGGGATCTGGATCTTTTCGCCGGTGCGGGGGTTGCGGCCCTCGGAGGCGGCGCGGGCGGCCACCGAGAAGCTGCCGAAACCGACCAGCCGGACCTCGTCGCCGCCCTTCAGGGCTGCGGTGATCGCGTCGAAAACGCCGTCGACGGCCTTTTCGGAATCGGCCTTGGTCAGGCCGGAGAGTTCGGCAACGCGCGAAACCAGGTCAGCCTTGTTCATCGGTTCAGTTTCCCCTGTGGTGATTGGACGTCGGGCTCGGTCCCAGAGCATCCCCAATGCCAGAGCCCCCGCCTTGCGTCAATGGCAGAAATGAAAGAAAGGATTAACGGAAGCCGGTTTGCCCGAGCAGGCGGTGGAATTCGCGCAGATGCTGTTCGGCCTTGCCGGGCTCGGGAACGCTGGACAGGAACTTCTCCTCGAAGTTGGGCTGGCGCAGATGCTCGATGACGCGGGCGCGGGCGAGGTTCAGCGACTTGCCGTCGATCAGCACGCCGGAGCCGCAGAACTTGATCAGCCGGATCGCCCGCAGCGCCAGCGGGTCCTCGGGTTTGTCGATGCGCTCGATGACCCCGTCCTCGACCAGGTAGCGGGCCAGCGCCTCGTCGATCCGGCCGGCCAGGTCGGCCTTCAACTCGGGCTCCAGCTCGGCGTTGGCCAGGATGGCGCGGTTGGCGGCGGCCATGGCGGCCATCCGCTCCGGCGGCGGCAGCCGGGCCGGCACCCAGGCATCGATGGTCTCGGCCTCGCGGATGCGCTTGATCAGCGCGTCGGACACCATGTCGGCCATGCCGCCGCGCCCCAGCGGCGAGGCCAGCAGCGCCAGCAGGTAATGGACCCGGTGCACGGTGTCGGCCAGCGCCGACAGGGTGAGGTCGAGGGCCTGCGCCGCGGTGACGTTGCCGAGATGGGCATGGATGCGCGACACCCGGTGCAGAATGGCCTCGGCCGCGGCGCCGCCGCCCACAACGCCCCTGTGGTGAACCAGCCGGTGCATGACCTTGTGGCAGACCTCGAATTCCTGCTTCGGCTCGTTGCGCGACAAGGGGTTGGCGCCGCCCAGCTCGCGGGTGACGCGGGCCATCAGCACCCCCGCCGCCTGAGGCAGCGCGCCGGTGCCGAACAGGGCGTTGAGGCGGGTGAAGGTCTCGGGCGCGAACTTGGCGGGCTGGGCCTTGCCCTCGGCGAGGTCGGCCAGCTGCACCAGCGCCGCCCCCAGATTGGCCTGGTAGCCCAGCAGGTCCTGGATCAGCTGCGCCGACAGCACGATGTCGGCGACGAAGCCGTCGATCAGCGCGGTCACCGGCCGCGCCGCCTCTTCCTCGGCCCAGGCCAGCAGGACGTCCAGCTTGCCGACCCAGTTGCGCACCTCGAGCAGGCGCAAGGCCATCAGCGAGCGGCAAAGGTAAGGATGCTCGTCGCCGCCCTTTTCCACCGCCTTCAGGATCTCGGCCATGGTCGCCGCCACCTTGGGCTTGGTGGCGGCGAAGGCGCGGGCGCGGGCCAGACCCTCGTCCCAGGCCTTGGTCAAAACGTCGCGGCGGGCCTTGGACTCCTCGTCCAGGGCCGCCGCCTGCAGCGACGACACCCGGTCGATGGCCGAGAACAGCAGCGTGCCCTTGTCGCCGAAGCGCTTCATCTCGGGCGCCGAATGCAGCATCTCGCTGGGCGAGACCATCATCTCGTCCCAGTACTTGCGCAGCAGCCGACCCATGACCAGGCGGGCCGGCCCCTCGTAGAAATCCGCCAGGGCGGCGCAGGGCGGGGCCTCGGTTATGGGCGACAGCGACAGATCCGCGGCCGCCTTGACGGTGGCGGTCTTCTCCTGGATCACCGTCTCGGCATGCAGGCCGTCGCCGCGCAAATAGTCGCGCACCACCCGCACCGCGGCGTGGTTGCCCTTCTGCAGCAGGTTGTCGGCGAAGGCCTTGGCCGCCGCCTCGTCGGTGGCGAACTGGGTGACCACCCAATGCTTGTCGGACAGAACCTGGATTTCGAAGGAGACGTGGGCGCCGGTCATGAGTCGCCGTGCTCGGCCAGCATGGCCCTGGCGTGCGGGTCGCCGCCCCTGGCCGCGGCGCGCAGCCACATCAGGGCGGCGGCGGGGTCGCGTGTCACCCCGGTGCCGGCGGCCAGCATCAGGCCGTAATTGTACTGCGCCACCGCCAGCCCCTGCTGGGCGGCGCGGCGGTACAGATTGGCGGCCTCGGTGGGATCGATTTCGGCGCCGACGCCCTTGCGCAGCAAATTGGCCAGGTTGAACTGGGCGTCGGCGTCGCCCTTGTCGGCGGCCTGGCGGTAATAGGCGACCGCCCGGGCCGGGTCGGCGGCGACGCCGCTGCCGCTCTCGTGCAGGGCGCCCAGCGCGAACAGCGCCGCCGGATCGCCCTGGGCCGCCGCCTTGCGGTACCATTGCGCCGCCACCGCCGGGTCGGCGCGGCAGCCGCGGCCGTCGCGGATCATGTTGGCGAGGTTGAACTGGGCCTCGGCATCGCCGCCCTGGGCCGCCGCCAGGTACCAGCGCAACGCCTCGGCGGCGCTGGCGGCGACGCCCAGGCCCTGGTCGTACATCTGGGCCAGGGCGTACTGACCGCGCACGTCGCCGGCCTCGGCGGCGCGGCGGTACCATTCGGCCGCCCGGGCGTCGTCCCGGGCCACGCCCAGCCCGAGCCGGTGGCAATTGCCCATCACCACCTGGGCGGCGGTATTGCCGCCCTCGGCGGCGGCGGACACGGCGGCGGTATCGACCGGCTCGTCGCCGCCGCCCAGGTCGAGGGCGTCGGAATCCGGCTCCGGCGGCGCCAGCGCCAACTCGTGGCCGCCATCGCCCTCGGGAGCGGCGGCCGGCTTCAGGCTGTCGAGCAGGTCGTCCAGGCTTTGCGGGCGGTGCGCGGGTGCCGACGCGTCGGGCGGCGGCGACACATCGACGCCCTGGGACTTCAGCTGGTCGAGGGCGCGCCGGGCCTGGGCATGGCCCTGGGCGGCGGCGTGGTGGAACCAGCGCACCGCCTCGCGCACGTCGCGGCCGATGCGGTTGCCGAGGCGGTAGGCCTCGCCCAGGTTGAACTGGGCGGCGGCGTCGCCGCGCTCGGCCAGGCGGCGGAATTCGGCGATGATCTCGGGTTCGCGCGCCATCGCCCCTCTCCCGCCGATGCCGGCCTCAGGCCTCGGGATAGACCACGATGCGGTTGCGTCCCTGGCGCTTGCCGTCGTAAAGCGCCTTGTCGGCCTGCTCGATGGCGTCGTCCACCGACAGATCGGCGGTGACCTCGGTCAGTCCGAAGGTGGCGGTGACCGGGATGGGATTGCCCTTGTGGTCGGTCAGCGCCAAGGCCTCGATGGCGGTGCGGATGCGCTCCAGCGCCTGGGTGCCGGTGGCCAGATTGGTGCCCGGCAGGCAGATCAGGAACTCCTCGCCGCCATAGCGGTAGACGATGTCGTAGGGCCGCACCGTGTGGCGCAGCGCCCCGGCGACGGCGCGCAGCACGTTGTCGCCCTCGGCATGGCCGTACTTGTCGTTGATCTTCTTGAAATGGTCGATGTCGGCCAGGGCCAGGGACAGCGGCTGGCGCTGGCGGATGGCGCGGTCGCGCTCGCCGGTGAGCTGGCTGCGCATGGACTGGCGGTTGGCCAGGCCGGTCAGCGGATCGACGGTGGCCAGCGCCTTCCACACCTCGCGCTCGAGCGCCTGGGCGGTGCTGCCGAAGGCCAGCACCGAGGCCATCAGGGTCTCGTAATCGGAAGTGGTGACGGTCTGCCCGGCCTGGGCCCGCTGCGAGATCTGGGTCGCCTTCTCGTGCACCTCGGCATGTTCGCCGCCAAGCACGGCGAAGCCCGGGAAGTCGGCGAACACGCTGCCCGCCGCCGACTTGTACCACTGGTCGAAGGGGCACAGCTCGGTGTCGGTGGGCGGCAGCTGGCTGCCGCCGTTGCGGTGCAGCACCGCCTGGTACCACTTGTGCAGCCAGTCGAAATGCGCCGCCAGCGCGTGCTGGAACTGGGTCAGACTGGCAAAGACTTCTTCCGCCTTCATCGCGTTCGCCCTTCCACCCGAACCGCCTCCGTTATGTGCGACGCCGCAGCGCGGCGCAAGGGGCATGTTGCGGCCGGCCAGCGCCCGCCGCGGTGCCGCCATCCCCGCGGTCCGGCGGTTTCCGGGGCGTTCGAGCGCGGTACCATGATACCGCGCTTGCAACCCATTGGCGGAAAAGGATATTTTTATCGTTGACTCCGGCGGCGCCCATGGCATACTCCGCGCCTTCCAGGGCCGGCCTAGCGTGGCCCTTTGTCATTGGTTTTGCCGTGGGTGCCATGAAGACCTTCAACGTCAAACCGTCCGAAGTGCAGAAGAAGTGGGTCGTGATCGACGCGGACGGCGTCGTTCTGGGCCGTCTCGCCAGCGTCATCGCCATGCGCCTGCGGGGCAAGCACCTCCCCACCTTCACTCCCCATGTGGACATGGGCGAGAACGTCATCGTCATCAACGCCGAGAAGGTGAAGCTGACCGGCAAGAAGCTCACCGACAAGGTGTTCTACTGGCACACCGGCCATCCGGGCGGCATCAAGGGTCGCACCATCGGCCAGCTGCTGGGCGGGCGCTATCCTGAGCGCGTCATCGAGAAGGCGGTCGAGCGCATGATCACCCGCGGCCCGCTGGGCCGTGCGCAGATGAAGAACCTGCGCGTCTACGCCGGCGCCGAGCACCCGCACGAGGCGCAGGCGCCCGAGGTGCTGGACGTCGCCGCCATGAACCCGAAGAACAAGAGGTAATCGCCATGGCCGATCTCTCCAGCCTGGCCGAACTGCGGTCCTCCTCGCCGGTGGTGCAGACCGCCCCCGTGCGCGAGAAGAAGGTGGACGCCCAGGGCCGCTCCTACGCCACCGGCAAGCGCAAGAACGCCGTCGCCCGCGTGTGGGTCAAGCCCGGCAACGGCACCATCACCGTCAACGGCCGCGACGTCACCGTGTACTTCGCCCGCCCGGTGCTGCGCATGCTGATCAACCAGCCGTTCCAGACCGCCCGCTGCGAAGGCGAGTTCGACGTGGTGTGCACCGTCACCGGCGGCGGCCTGTCCGGCCAGGCCGGCGCGCTGCGCCACGGCATCAGCCGCGCGCTGACCTTCTTCGATCCGGCCATGCGCCCGGCGCTGAAGGCCGGCGGCTTCCTCACCCGCGATCCCCGCGTGGTCGAGCGCAAGAAGTACGGCAAGCACAAGGCCCGCCGGTCGACCCAGTTCTCGAAGCGCTAAGCCGCTTCGGCACGGTCCGGAATTGGGAAGGGGTCGCCTCGGCGACCCCTTTCCTTTTGGCGAAGGCCTCAGCGCCCCAGCACCGCCCAGGCGTAGGGCCGCACCATGTCGGACACCCCTTCGGTGCGGTACAGGAATTCATCGACGATGGCCGCCACCCGCTTCGGAAACACCTCCGCCCAGTGGCCAAGGCCGTGCAGGGCGCCCTCCTGGCAGGCCGGGTGGGGAATGGCGAGAATGCTGGCCAGCACCGTCAGGCAGGTTTCGTCGTGCTCGGTCGCCGCCCCCTCGGCGCCCTGGGGGGCGAGCGGGCAGATATCCCAGAACATGTAGCAGACCATGTTGATCTCCGACACGGGCGAGGCCTTGCCGTGGGAGAGTTCGGGCTGGCATTGCCGCGCCAGCAGATTGTTGTAAAGGGGCGCGATGGCGCGGATGGCGCGGCTGCGATCGAGCCAGGGCAGGCTTTCGTCGCCAAGGGTCAATCCGTGGCTCGAACACGACGGATCGACCAGGAACCACAGCATCCGGCCAATGTCGTCGGCGCTGAACCGGTCGGTGAGCACCTCCGGCCGCTCCCACAACCGGGTGAGGTGACCGAGGGCGCGCGCCGGTTCCGCGTCCTCCTCGACTCCCGGTCCGGCCGCGGTGGCGGCCGCGAAGACCTGGGTGATCCACTCGTCGAAATCATGTGTCATCGGCGATCCTTGTCGCAGGGAAGGAGGGGGCCGCCGGGCTTGAACCCCCGGCAGCCCCCATCCCCCGTTACTGGTTGTACTTCGCGGTACAGGCGTCAAGGGCCGCCTGGACCAGGTTGATCTGCTTCTGGTGGCCGGCATCTTGTACCGAGAAGCAGGCCGCCACCCCGGTGCGCGCGTCCAGGCAGGCCTGGTTGCGCTGCATCATCTGCTGCAGAGCGGCCTTCTGGGTGGCCGCGATGTTCGCGCAGGAGCGCGGGACGTCGCAGCTCGGATGCACGTGCGCCTGAAGCGTCCGGCATTCGGCCGGCGAGCACTGATCGGCGTCGTCGCAACTGGCCTGGGCCGGGCCGGCGGCGGCGAAGCCGAAGCCAAGGGCCAGGGCGAGAGCCGGGATCGAGAGGTGTCGCATGTCCGTCCCCCCTACTGGTTGGAATCCGAGCCGCCGTTGAAGGCGACCTTGGAGATCACGCCGACGACCTGGGCCGGCTGGTTGACGGGGGCGCGGAAGGTCACCGTGGTGGTGGTCTCGTCGCCCTCGGGCTGCAGCGAGGCCCAGCCCTTGACGTCGAAGCGCAGGCCCATCAGGTCGAGCCAGTCCAGGCTCATGTCGGCATTGGCCCCCTGGACCTGCTTGAAGAGCTGCGTCGAGATCGTCAGCTGGATGGTCGGCTTGTAGAGCACGAAGATGGTCTCGGGGATCAGGTGCAGCGAGCCGGATTTCCCGAAGAACGTGTCGGCGGAGAAGCACGACCCTTCGACGATCGGGATGTTGGGGTCCATGAAGCTCTCGTGGTACCACTGTCCGCGCTCGATCAGGTAGGAATTGGCGCCGACGGCCATCACCCTGAGCTTGTAGTTGCGGTCGGCGATGATGCGCGAGGTCTCGACTTTGACCGAGCTGGAGGCGCCCCAGCAATCGGCATGGGTTTCCACCGTGTAGACCGTCTTCCACGGGTACTTCTCGACATCGGCCTGGTTGATGGTGACGTCGAAATCGTACTGCCCCGGCGCGCGGTTGTTCCACCCCACGATGTCGGACGTGAGATTGCCGCCGATGGTGGTGAGCGGCACCTGGCGCACCGCCGAGCCCTCGGTGATGTTCATGGTCTGCGCCCAGGGATTGACCGCCGACTGGGCCTGGGACAGCGGCAGATCCAGCGCCTGCAGGATCTTCGCCTGCTGGCTGGCGAAATCATCGCGCTGGGTATTCAGCTCCTTCAGCTGAGCACCGAAATCCGCTCCCCCGAACGGGTCGGTCAGCCACTGGTCCCAGGTCTCGGTGGTGCCGGTATTGTTCTGGAGAAACAGCTGGTAGTTGTTGCGCGCGGTGGAGACCAGGGCGGTGATGTTGTTGTCCAGCGCCGCGATATTGGTGACCGCGTTGCGGTAATCCGAATTGTCGGACCCCTTGGCGGGCTGCACCGACAGGATGAAATCCTTGTAGGAATTGGCGAAATTGCTGCCGCGCACGAAGAAGCCGCCGAGCTGCAGCGAGGTGGAATCGGCGAGCTCGAAGGCGTCGGCATCGTCGTCCTTGATCCAACTGGCGCTGAGCGGCGTATCCATGAACTGGAACGCGGTCGACTTGGCGTCGGCCGCCGCGATCCCGGGATACTTGTTGGCCAGGGCGGCGTAAAGGTAGTCGAACTGAGTCAGGTTTCCGAACGGCATGACACACTCCCTCGTTTAGTTTCCGGCGCAGTCCATCCTCACATCGCCAGGGGATAGGGTCCCGGCGAAGGCGTTGCCTCTTCGGCGTGTATTGGTGAGGATTTCCAGCCCCTTGGATGGCAACCATACGCCAGGGCCGGAGGGTGCGCAACAGAAAATACTACCTTTGGATTCGTCGCTCCGACACTTCGACTCGTTTTACGAGTCCTCGCGATCGGGCCTGTCCGGCCTCGCCGATCGGCCTGGCGGGGCGGCGCGGAACAACCGCGATTGAACCGCGCGGCGCCCATGTGGTAATCGCCACGCTCCGCCCACCGATAGGGATCCCAGCCATGCCCACCATCTACGTCGCCACCAGCAAGGCCAACCAGGACTGGGCCTCCGATGTCGGCCTGGGCAAGAACGTCTACAAGGTCGGGATCGTCGAGGACGGCACCCCCGAGGACGTCCTGGAGGGCTTCGCCGGGCAGGGCGACTGGAAGGTGCTGGCCACCGAGCCCACCGACCTCGCCGAGGACGATGCCCTGGCCCGCCTGGCCCGCAAGGAGAAGGCGGTCGATCCCACCTATTACCCCAAGCTCCGGGGCGCCACCGGCCTGTTCAAGGTCAACCTCACCGTGGTCGAGAATTCCCTGCTGGTGGCTCTTGCCCTCGAGGGCCGGGACCCGCCGAAGAACTTCAAGCTGAAGCCCAAGGACGTGGCGGCGTATCTGATCAACAATGCGGTGAAGTGAGCGAAGTCTCCCCTCCCCTTGATGGGGAGGGGTTGGGGGTGGGGTGAAGCCGCACACGGATACGCCGACGCGGTTCCCCCCCAACCCCGGCCCTCCCCCGCAAGGGGGGAGGGAGGGAGAAGGGGAGGCAGCGTGTCACCCCACGAAGCGGTCCAGCGTCGTCTCCACCCCGCCCAGGTACGAGCCGCCGAACAGGCGGACATGCACCAGCAGCGGGTAGAGCAGATAGAGGTCGCGCCGCGCCTCCCAGAAGCCGGGGGCGAGCGGGCGCATCTCTTCGTAGCGGCGGAAGAACGGGTCGCCGAAGGTGCCGAACATGGTGCCGAAGGCCAGCTCGATCTCGGGGTGGCCGTAATAGAGCGCGGGGTCGATGAAGGCCCCGACGCGGTCGCCGCGGACCAGGATGTTGCCGGTCCAGGCATCGCCGTGCAGCAGGCTGGGCTGTGCCGGCTCCTCGAGCCAGCGCCCCAGCCGCGCCGCCAGCGTCTCGATGCGGACCATGGTGGCGGCGGGCAGGCGCCCGGCCTTCAGCGCCTCGCCGGCCATGTGCAGCAACCGGTGGTCGCGGTAGAAATCGAGCCAGCGCGGGGTGGGCGGATTGGGCTGCGGCAGGGCGCCGATGACGGTGTCGCGCTCGAGGCCGAAATCGTGCCAGGTGACCCCGTGCAGGTGCGCCAGCAAGTCGGCGGCATGGGCCTGGGACGAGGCGGTCAGGACGCCGCCCGAGTCCACGTACTCCATCAGCAGCAGGTCGTCGTCGGCGTGGACCAGGGTCGGCACCGGCAGCCGGGAATGGCTGGCGAGGTAGCGCAGCATCCAGCCCTCGGGCTCCAGTCCTGGGCCGAGCTTGGCCACCACCTGCCCCCCCATCTGGCCCTTGTGATCGGCCAGGGTCAGCAGCAGCACCTGGCCGACGCAGCCCCCGGACATGGGGCGCGAGGCCGCCACCCGCCGCCCGGTGTAGCGTTCCACCAGGGCGGACAGGGCCGCAGTCACGGCAGCGCCCGGCGGATGTGGCCGAGCAGGCCCTGCGCGCCCGCCTCGATCAGGTCCAGCACCCGTTCGAAGCCGTCGCCGCCGCCGTAATAGGGGTCGGGCACGTCCTTGATTCCGAGATCGGGGGCGAAGTCCATGAACAGGTGCAGGCGGTCGCGCCGCTCCGGCGGGCACAGGCGGGTCAGCATGTCGTAATGGCCGCGATCCATGGCCAGCACCAGGTCGAAGCGCTCGAAATCGGCGTGCGAAACCTGACGGGCGCGCAAGGCATCGAGCACCACGCCGCGGCGGCGCGCGGCGGCGCAGGAGCGCCCGTCCGGCTTCTCGCCGACGTGATAGCCGTGGGTGCCGGCGGAATCGACGGTAACGGCGCCGCCCAGCCCCTCGGCCTCGACCAGGGCGCGGAAGACGCCCTCGGCGGTGGGCGAGCGGCAGATGTTGCCGGTGCAGACGAACAGGACCTTGACCATGCGCCCGGCATAGCGGCTTTACGTTTCTGGGGCAAGCGCTTTGGGGCACCCGGCTTGACGCGCCGACGGCCCGGTCGCCATATCCCCGGCTCATGCCAGGCCCGCGCAGCAGCTCCGCACCGGCCGAGGAGGGCCACGGCCCTTCGCGCAACCTCTTCGCCCTGATGTTCGGCGCCATCGGCGTGGTATTCGGCGATATCGGCACCAGCCCGCTCTACGCCATGAAGGAGACCTTCGCCGGCCCCCACCCGCTGGCCCTCGACCGCATGCACGTGCTGGGGGTGCTGTCCCTGGTGTTCTGGGCCATCACCATGGTGGTCTCCATCAAGTACGTGATTTTCATCATGCGCGCCGACAACCGCGGCGAGGGCGGCAGCCTGGCGCTGCTGGCCCTGGTCGGCCGGGCCGCCCAGGGACGGCCGGTGTTCTCGGCCACGGTGGCGGCGCTGGGACTCTTCGCGGCGGCGCTGTTCTACGGCGATTCCATGATCACCCCGGCGATCTCGATCCTGTCGGCGGTGGAGGGGCTGCAGGTGGTGGCCCCCGCCCTCGACAGCTATGTGGTGCCGGCCACCATCGCCATCGTGGTGCTGCTGTTCGCCATCCAGGGCCACGGCAGCGCGGCGGTGGGGCGGATGTTCGGCCCGGTGATGCTGCTGTGGTTCGCCGTCCTGGCGGTGCTGGGCATCGGCAACATCGGCGCCGCGCCCGAGGTGCTGAAGGCGCTGTCGCCCCATTACGCCATGATCTTCCTCGCCAATGACGGCTGGATCGGCTTCCTCGCTTTGGGCTCGGTGGTGCTGGCGGTGACGGGGGCCGAGGCGCTGTATGCCGACATGGGCCATTTCGGCCGCCGGCCCATCCGCCTGGCCTGGTACCTGTTCGTGCTGCCGGCGCTGCTGCTCAATTATTTCGGCCAGGGGGCGCTGCTGCTGACGGAATCCTCGGCGCTGGAGAACCCGTTCTTCCGCATGGCCCCGGCCTGGGCCGGCATTCCGCTGCTGGTTCTCGCCACCTGCGCCACGGTGATCGCCTCGCAGGCGGTGATATCGGGGGCCTTCTCGGTGACCCGCCAGGCCATCCAGCTGGGCTACCTGCCGCGCATGACCATCGTCCACACCTCGGAACGGGAGATCGGCCAGATCTACATCCCGGTGCTGAACTGGACGCTGATGGTGTGCGTCGCCGGGCTGGTGGTGGGGTTCGGCTCGTCGTCCAACCTGGCCTCGGCCTACGGTGTCGCGGTGACCGGCACCATGGTCATCGACGCCTGCCTGATGGGCATGGTGATGGTGCTGCTGTGGGGCTGGAATCGCCGCCGGGTGCTGACCCTGCTGGGGCTGTTCCTGACCCTGGACGTGTCGTTCTTCCTGGCCAATTCCACCAAGATCCCCCATGGCGGCTGGTTCCCGCTGGCCGTCGGGCTGGCGGTGTTCGTGTTCCTCACCACCTGGAAGCGCGGCCGCGAGCTGCTGGCGGCCCGGCTGCGCCACGAGGCCATGCCGGTCGAGCTGTTCCGGGCGTCGCTGTCGGAAAGGGTGGCGCGGGTGCCGGGCACCGCCGTGTTCCTGACCGGCACCGCCGAGGGCATTCCGCCGGCGCTGCTGCACAACCTGAAGCACAACAAGGTGCTGCACGAGCGGGTGGTGCTGCTGACCGTCCTGGTCGAGGAGGTGCCCTATGTCGGCGCCGACCGCCGCATCGAGGGGGCCCGGCTGGGACCCGGCCTGCAACGCCTGATCCTGCGCTTCGGCTTCATGGAGGAGTCCGACATCCCGACCACCCTGGCCCGGGCGCGCGGCGACCAGCTGGGATTCCTCTACGAGCCGATGACCCTCTCCTACTTCCTGTCGCGCGAGACCATCGTGCTGGCGTCGCGGCCGGGAATGGCGCCCTGGCGCGGGCACCTGTTCGCCTGGATGGCCCGCTCCGCCACCGGCGCCATGGACTTCTTCCACCTGCCCTCGAACCGGGTGGTGGAACTGGGCAGCCAGGTGGAAATTTAGGGTCCGAAATTGAGTGCGGACCCTAGAGCGCGATGACATTAGGCCCCAACCCCTCGCCCGGCCTTCGGATGCCGAAGCCGTCAGGGGAAGGACAGTGTCGGGATGTCAGAACACGTCCTTGCGCCGGCGCAGTTCGGCGAAGACGCGGGCCGGGGCGGTGCCGGGGGGCAGGCCGACGGCGCGGGCGACGGTGTCCTGGTCGGCGCGCAGGAACGGGTTGGCGGCGCGCTCCTCGGCCAGGGTCGAGGGCACGGTGGGACGGCCTGCCATTTCCTGCCGGTGGACCTCGTCGAGGCGGGCCTTCAGCACCGGGTTGTCGCGCTCGACCAGGCGGGCGAAGCGGCCGTTGGCGGCGGTGTATTCGTGGGCGCAGTAGACCCGGGTGGCGGGGGGCAGCTCGCGCAGCTTGGCCAGACTGCTCCACATCTGCTCGGGGGTGCCCTCGAACAGGCGGCCGCAGCCCAGCGAGAACAGGGTGTCGCCCGAGAACAGCGCCTGCGAATCGGGGGCCCAATAGGCGATGTGACCCAGGGTGTGGCCGGGGGTTTCCAGCACCATCAGGGCGGCATGGCCGAGCAGGAAGGTGTCGCCCTCGCCGACCTCGACGTCGATGCCGGGGATGCGCGCCGCATCCTTGCGCGCCCCCACCACCTGGGCGCCGGTGGCCCGTTTCAGCTCGAGATTGCCGCCGGTATGGTCGTGGTGGTGGTGGGTGTTGAGGATGTGGGTAAGGGTCCAGCCCCGCTCGGCCAGCGCGTCGCGCACCGGCTCGGCGACGCTGGGATCGACGGCGGCGGTGGCGCCGCTTTCCGGATCGTGCAGCAGGTAGACGAAATTGTCGTTGAGAACCTCGAGCTGCACGATGGTCAGAATCGCCATGGCACTCACCCCACGATGCGGTAGACCGTCACCTCGCGCTCGGTCCGGTCTTCCAGCTCCAGGCTGGTCCTGACGGTGGTGCGCGCCACCTCCAGCAATCCGTGCCGGGGCAGGTAGGCCCGTCCCGGATCGGCCATCAGCACCACCGCCCCCTCGGCGGCCAGGCGCTTCAGCCACGGATAGATATGGTCGGTCATCGGCCGCTCGTAGCAGACATCGCCGGCCACCACCACGTCCCAGGCGCAGGGCGAGCCCACGATGTCGCGGCTGAAGGCCTCCACCGCCACGCCGTTGAGGGCGGCGTTCATGGCGATGGCGGCCACCGCCATGGGGTCGATCTCGGCCGCCTCGACCCGCTCCGCCCCCAGCAGGGCGGCGGCCACCGCCGACACGCCGCAGCCGGCGGCGAAATCCAGCACCCGCTTGCCGGCCACCAGCTCAGGGTTGTCCAGCAGGTAGCGGGTCAGCGCCTGGCCGCCGGCCCAGCAGAAGGCCCAATAGGGCGGCGCCACGCCGGTGCGCTGCAACAGCTCCTCGGTGGCCTGCCACATCGGCGTGATCTCGGTGGCCAGCCACAGCCTGATCTCGGGGCAGGCGGGCGGGCTGGCGACGATGGTGTGGGCGCGGATGAAGCCTTCGGGATCGGCGGTCATGCCAGCACCCGCCCGGCCACCAGGGCGGCCAGCACCAGCAGGCCGAAATCGCGGTTGGACTTGAACTTGCTCAGGCAGTCGGACCCGTCATCCAGGTCCAGACTCGCCACCTGCCACAGCAGGTGACCGCCGGCGGCCAGCAGCAGCGGGTAGAACGGCCAGGCCAGCCCGGCGCTCCACCCGGCCAGCGCCAGCAGCGCCAGGGTGCCGCCGTAGAAGCCGAGCAGCCAGCGCGGGCTGGCCGCTCCCAGCCGCAGGGCGGTGGACTTGACCCCGATCAGCACGTCGTCGTCCTTGTCCTGGTGGGCGTAGATGGTGTCGTAGCCCAGCGTCCACAGGATGCCGGCGGCGTAGAGCAGCAGCGCCGGCGCCCCGATCTCGCCCTTGACCGCCGCCCAGCCCAGCAGCGCCCCCCAGTTGAAGGTGAGGCCCAGCCAGGCCTGCGGCCACCAGGTGATGCGCTTCATGAAGGGATAGGGGAAGACCAGCAGCAGCGACGCCGCCCCCAGCCAAATGGCGAAGGGCGGAAAGGTCAGCAGCACCGCCAGCCCCACCGCCAGCTGCAGCGCCAGGAAGGCCAGCGCCTGGACCACGCTGACCGCGCCCGAGGGGATGGGGCGGCCCTTGGTGCGCTCCACCTTGGCGTCGAACTCGCGGTCGGCGATGTCGTTGATGGTGCAGCCGGCCCCGCGCATGACCACCGCGCCGATGGCGAACAGCAGCGCCCACACCGGGTCGGGCCAGCCCTCGGCGGCCAGGGCCAGGCTCCACCAGCACGGCAGCAGCAGCAGCCACACCCCGATGGGGCGGTCGAGGCGCATCAGCCGCAGATAGGGGCGAGCGGGCGCCGGCACATGGCGGTCGACCCAGTTGCCGGCCGGGATGTCGCCGTGAAGGGTGGGGGCCGCGCTCATCCGGCCTTGAAGATCAGCAGGCCCTTGTGCCAGGTGATGCCGCCCTGGATCCAGCCCTTGAGCGGCGAGCCCTCGACCGGCTTGGGCTGCATCGGCTTGCCGAAATGATAGCCCTGTCCGAAGCGCACCTTGAGCAGCTTCAGCAGCGCCTGGGCCTCGGCGGTCTCGACATATTCGGCGATGGTGTCGATCTTCAGCTCGTTGCACATGCCGGCGATGGCGCGCAGGAACGGCATGGAGGCGCCCGAGCCGGTGACGTCCTTGACGTAGGCGCCGTCGATCTTGACGTGGTCCACCTGCAGCGCCCGCAGATAATGGAAGGCGGCCGAGCCGGCGCCGAAATCGTCCAGGCAGACCTCGAAGCCGCGCCGGCGCAGCTCCTGCAGGATGGCGTTGACGGTGGTGAGGTCGGACACCTCGGCCGATTCGGTCAGCTCGAACAGCAGGCGGCCCTTGAGGTCGGTCAGGGTCTGGACGATGTCGATCAGCTGGCGCGAGGTCTGCGGGTGCGACAGCGACCGCCCCGACAGGTTGACGGCGAAGCGCAGCGCCTCGTGGTTGCCCTGGTTCGACCGCATGAACGCCACCACCCGGTTGAGGATGGCGAGGTCGAGGGAGCCGACGATGCCGACGTTCTCGGCGAAGGTGACGGTCTCGAACGGCGAGTCCTGGCCGGGGAAGCGGACCAGGCATTCGAAGTGGTGGACCACGTCGGTCCACATATCGACGATGGGCTGGAACACCAGCTCGAACTCGCCCTTCTCGATCACCGCCTTGACCTGGCGCATCTGCTCCACCGTCGCCGACAGCCTGGGCTTCATCTCGCTGGCCAGATTGTCCAGCGACACCTCGCCCGAGGCGAAGCGGTTCAGGGTGTAGAGCAGGGCGTTGGTGGCTTCCTCCTGGGAAATGCCGTCGGCGTCGAGCGCGATGGAGGTGGCCTGGATGGGGCCGATCTCGGCGTCGGGCAGGAAGTTGGCGACCAGCTCGGTGACCGTCGCGTTGATGACCTCGGGGTTCACCGAGGGAGTGTGGATGATGCCGAAGCGGTTCTCGCCCAGCTCGCCGGCGGCGTCGCCGCCCACCGACACGCTCTTCAGGCGCTCGCCCAGTTCCGCCACGAACTCGTCGGCGGCGACGGCGCCGGCGGCGGCGCGCACGGTGTCGACCTGGGGCAGGTCGATCATGGTCAGGCGATAGGCGTTCTCGGGGTCGCCGTTGCCGCCGCCCTCGGTCATCATCCGCTTGGCCAGGGTGGCGAATTCGTCGCGGGCCAGCAGCTGGCTGACCGGGCTGCGGGCCTCCTCGGACGGCTCCAGCGAGTGGGCGTGGGCCAGGGCCACCAGACGTCCGTTGGGGCGGTCGGGATGGCGGTAGCCGGCCATCGCCACCGGCACCGGGGCGCCGCCCTCGCGGCCCTGGCCGTGCAGCAGAATGTAGCGCAGCCGCTCGCCGGCATCGATGCGGGCGAGCAGGCGCTGCACCCGGTCGGCATCGGCGGCGACGAACAGGTCGGACAGCGGCATGCCGGTGATGGCGCGGGCCGAGCGCCCGGTCAGCGCCATGGCGGCGCCGACGGCGAAGCACACCTTGCCCTCGGCGTCGACCTCGACCAGCAGGTCGGCGGCGGCGAAGGCAAAGGCGACATAGAGGTCGCGTGAACGGTCAAGGTCGCCGGCGGGCATCCCTACTCCCATGACTTCCGCCCGATTATCGCATGCGCGAACGGGCAGGACCAGCGCCCCCTTCGCGGCGCCTAATCAAACAGGCTGGAGACCGAACGTTCCTCGGAGATGCGCTGGATGGATTCGGCCATCAGCGGGGCGATGGTGATCTGGCGGATGTTGTGGGCCATCTTGACCGCCTCGGTGGCGGGGATGGAATCGGTGATCACCAGTTCCTCGAGCGGGCTCGAGGTGACGCGGGCCACCGCGCCGCCCGACAGCACGCCGTGGGTGACGTAGGCCGACACCGACACCGCCCCGGCCTTGCGCAGGGCCTCGGCCGCGTTGCACAGGGTGCCGGCCGAATCGACGATGTCATCGACCAGGATGCAGCGCCGCCCCTTGACGTCGCCGATGATGTTCATGACCTCGGACACGCCGGCCCGCTCGCGCCGCTTGTCGATGATGGCCAGATCGGCCTCGATGCGGCTGGCGATGGCGCGGGCGCGGACCACGCCGCCGACGTCGGGCGAGATGATCATGACGTTGTCGTAGCGGGCGCGGATGTCGTTGGTGAACACCGGGGCGCCGTACAAATTGTCCACCGGGATGTCGAAGAAGCCCTGGATCTGGCCGGAATGCAGATCGAGGGTGACCACCCGGTCGGCGCCGGCGGTGGTGATCAGGTTGGCCACCAGCTTGGCCGAGATGGGCGTGCGCGGACCCGATTTGCGGTCCTGGCGGGCATAGCCGAAATAGGGGATGACCGCGGTGATGCGCCGGGCCGAGCCGCGCCGCAGCGCGTCCAGGGTGACCAGCAGCTCCATCAGGTTGTCGTTGGCCGGGTAGCAGGTGGACTGGATGACGAAGACGTCCTCGCCGCGGACGTTCTCGGAAATCTCGACGAACACCTCCATGTCCGAGAACCGGCGGATGCTGGCCTTGGTCAGCGACATGGTGAGGTATTCGGCGATCGCCTCGGCGAGCGGCCGGTTGCTGTTGCAGGCCAGAATCTTCATGCCACGATCTTCATGATGGTGCCACCTGATGCGCGCGGGACTAAAGAGGCCGTTTCGGGCCGGGATTCGTCTGCGCCGCCCCCCTCTTGCCGCCCGATTTCGCCGAAGGCTTGCTTGTCTTGGCCTTGACCTTGACGGCCTTGGCCTTGATGCGCTTTTTCGCCGGCTTGGTGCCGACGCCCTTCGGCGGCTTCTGGCTCGTCACCTTGGCCGGGGCCGGGGCCGTCGGCGCGATCGCCTCGGGGCCGGGGTCCGGCGGCGGTTCCGCAACTGGCCGCGCCTCTGTCTTCTGCTCGCTCGGGTCGGCCCCCCGTATATCAGCAGGCCCCGGTTCTGTAAACCGCTTAGGGCCTTGCGCGGCGGCGGCGCGCACCGCCTCGGCGATTCCCGAGGCGCCGCCCTCGGCGATGTCGCGGGCCAGCGATCCCCATGGCAGGTCGAGCCGGCCCCGCGGCACCGCTCCTTCCTGGGCGATGTTGGCGATCTCGGCGCCATCGGCGACCCGCCTGACCCGCCAGGCCACCATCACCGTGTCGTCGCCACCCCTGCCCGGCGACACCGCCACCGTGCCGATGGCGAGGTATTCGGCGTCGCCGTCCTTCACCGCCATGGCCTGGCGCTCCAGGGCGCGGCGCATGGCCGCCGCCAGCGACCGGTCGCCGTCGCCGGGCAGGCCGGTGGGGGCCTGCAGCCGCACCGAGGGCTGAACCACCGCGCCGGCCTTGGCCTCCTGCCGGCGGGGCAGGGCGTCGGGATCGATCAGCAGCGGGCGGGCCAGCACCGAAGCGCTTTCCGCCGCGAAGCGCTTGGCCAGGGGGGTGGCGCCGGCCGGGGCCAGGCGCTGGCGGTGGCTGGCCAGTTCGGTGCCGTCGGGGGCCTTCAGGACCCACACCAGGGCGTCGCCGCCGGGCAGCGGCACCGCCTCCACCACATGGCCGAAGGCCGGCCCGCCGCGGGCCACCGCCAGCACGTCGTAGGCCGCCAGGGCGCCGACCAGGGTGCCGGCCAGGGAGTCGGCATCCTCGAGCCCGGCCGGCGGGCGCACCACCACGCCGCGATCCATCTTGGGCCGGGCCAGCGATGGCGCGGTGCCCTCGTCGTGCTGGAACGGCTTGGGCACCTCGCCGCAGGCCGCCAGTACGAGGATCGGCAGCAGAATTGCGAGGCCGGCCCTCACTGCCCGGCTCCGCCGAGAACGGCGACGCAGGCGAACAGCGACGCCACCAGGCAGAAAGCCATCAGCATCGCGAAATGGGGCATGGCTCAGCGCTCCAGGACGATGACCGAAAGCTGGCGCCCGTAATCGCGCTCGCCCCGCAGGGTGGCGCGGCGGTAGCTGAAGAAGCGGGTTTCGTCGCGGCAGGTGTCGGCGGGCACGCGGGTGACCTCCTCGATGCCGGCGCGGGCCAGCTTGCGCGAGACATAGCCGGGCAGGTCGAACAGGAACCGGCCGGTCCGCGGTGCCGGCGCGAAGAAATCGGCGTTGTGCGGGGTCTCGGCCATGAACGGGGCGGGGAATTCGGGGCCGACCTCGTAGGAGCGCTGGCCGATGCAGGGGCCGATGGCGGCGACGATGGTGCCCTTCCTGGCCCCCAGATCGAGCATGCGCGCCACCGTGTTCTCCAGCACGCCGGCCAGGGCGCCCTTCCAGCCGGCATGGGCGGCGGCCACCACAATGCCCTTGCGGTCGGCCAGCAGCACCGGGGCGCAATCGGCGGTGAGGATGCCCAGGGCCAGGCCGGGCCGGGTGGTGACCATGGCATCGGCGGTGGGGCGGCCGCCCTCGGGCCACGGCGCCTCGACGGTGACCACCTCGGGGGTGTGGGCCTGGTGGACGGTGACCAGGGCATCGCTGCCGAGATCGAGCATGGCCATGGCGCGCGAGCGGTTCTCGGACACCCGCCCCGGATTGTCGTCCGAGCCGGGGCCGCAGTTCAGGCTGGCGTAGATGCCGTCCGACACCCCGCCCTCGCGGGTGAAGAAGCCGTGGCGGATGCGGTTGATTTCGTTCAACGCGGACAGGGTGATCATCGCATCCCCTTTGGAGTCTGGCCCTATGGATTCAGGAAGCCGGGCGGCGCCGGCAGGGCCGGATGCGTCAGGGCCAGGGCCTTGAACAGGGTGCCCATTTCGCCGGGATCGATCAAGCGCCGCATCTGCCCGGCCAGGTCGGCCGCCACCTTGGGGCCACCGGCCTGGGCCAGCAGGGCGGCGCGGGTCTCGATGCCCAGCGCGGCGAGGAACGCGCCCTGGGGCACCGGGCCCCAGGCGCGGGCCGGCCGGGCCGCCGCCGCCAGCGCCTCGAAGTCCACATGGGCGGTGAGGTCGGCCAGGCCGGGCATCTCCAGCACCGGGTGGAAGCGGTGGCGCCGCACCGCCTGCAGGGTATCGCCGGCGGCCGAGCGGGCATGGCCGTAATCGACGATCAGCGCCGCCCCGCCCGACTCCGCCAGCCGGGCGCCCAGGGCGGCGGCCAGGGCCTGGCCCGCCGGGCAGGTCTCGGCGATGGCGCCGTCGGGGGCGGCCAGCACGTGGGCCGGCAGGTCAGGTTCGGCGTCCGGGCCGGGGACGAATTCGAAGCCGTGCTCGGTCACCCCCACCATGCGCTCGACCCAGGCGCCGTCGCGCTTCTCGAACTGGCGGACGGGCAGGGCGTCGAACAGCTCGTTGGCGACCAGCAGCAGCGGGCCGGCGGGCAGTTCCTCGAAGCGCTCGGCCCAGTGGACGTCGCGCCCCTTCAGGGTGTCGGCCTGGCGGGCGGCCAGGCGCGGGCTGGCCTCGACCAGCCAGACGTCGAGGGCGGCGAGGAACTCGGGCACGGTGCCGGCGGCGCGCAGCAGGTCGCTCATCAAGGTGCCGCGCCCCGGCCCCAGCTCGGCCAGCACCACCCGGGCGGGACGGCCCATGGCGGCCCAGGTGACGGCGCACCACAGGCCGATCAGCTCGCCGAACATCTGGCTGATCTCGGGCGCGGTGGTGAAGTCGCCGGCGCTGCCGAACGGCTCGCGCGTGGTGTAATAGCCGAAGCGGGGATGGAACAGCGCCTCGGCCATGTAGTCGGCGACGGTGATCGGGCCGCCCCGGGATATCCGCTCGGTCAGGATTTCGGTCAGGCTGCGCATGAGGCGCTCCGCCGCCAGGATGCCCCGTCGTTCCCGCGCAGGCGGGAACCCAGGAGTCGCGGACGGGCCGGCGGTGCACCCCCTGGATCCCCGCCTGCGCGGGGATGACGTCCAAGAGGAACCGGCAAGGGCCTCAAATGCGCCGCCCGGTGCGGCCGGCGAACCACATCAGCCCGGCCCCGACCGCCACCAGCGGCAGCGACAGCAGCTGGCCCATGGTGGCGCCGCCGACCAGGAAGCCGAGATGGGCGTCGGGCTGGCGGAACAGCTCGCCGATGATGCGGGCGATGCCGTAGCCCATCAGGAAGGCTCCCGAGATGGTGCCCTTGCGCTCGCGCAGGGAGCGATTGCGCCAGATCAGGTGCAGCACCACGAACAGCGCCAACCCCTCCAGGCCGGCCTGGTAGAGCTGGCTGGGATGGCGCGGATCGGGGCCGCCGCCGGGGAAGATCATGGCCCACGGCACGTCGGGGGCGACGCGGCCGAACAGCTCGCCGTTGATGAAATTGGCGATGCGGCCGAAGAACAGGCCGATGGGCACCGCCGCGCAGATGACGTCGCCCACCGCCAGGATGGACAGGCCGCGCCGCCTGGCGAACACGATGATGGCCAGGATGACGCCCAGCGCGCCGCCGTGGAAGGCCATGCCGCCCTGCCACAGCATGAAGATCTCGGCCGGGTGGTTGAGGTAATAGAGCGGCTTGTAGAACAGCACGTAGCCCAGCCGCCCGCCCAGCACCACGCCCAGGGTGGCCCAGACCAGGAAGTCGTCGACGTCGGGCTCGCGCATGGCATGGGGCGGCCGCGCGCTCATGAACTTGACGTAGCGCCAGCCCAGCACCAGCCCGGCGATGTAGGCGATGGCGTACCAGCGGATGACCACCGGGCCGAGCGCGATGGCGATCGGGTCGATGTGGGGATAGGCGATCGCCAGCATGGGGCTCACTTGTAGCGGTCGGGACGGTCCAGATAATGCTGCACGTACTTGGTGACGCCGTCCTCCAGCGAGGTGAACGGGCGGTCGTAGCCGGCGGCGCGCAGGCGCTCCATGCTGGCCTGGGTGAAGTACTGGTACTTGTCGCGGATGGCGACGGGTGTGTCCTGGAACTTGATGTTGGGTTCCGCGTCCAGCGCCCGGTACACCGCCGAGGCCAGGTCCAGGAAGGTGCGCGCGTTGCCGGTGCCGACGTTGAAGATGCCGTTCACCTGCGGGTTGTCCAGCATCCACATCATCACCTCGACGCAGTCGTCGATCCAGATGAAGTCGCGCATCTGCCCGCCGTCCTTGTACTTCGGATTGTGCGAGCGGAACAGCTGGTAGGCGGCGCCCTCCTTGGCGTGGGGATAGATCTGGCTGACCACGCTTTGTTGGCCGCCCTTGTGGTACTCGTTGGGGCCGTAGACGTTGAAGAACTTGAGCCCGACGAATTGCGGCGGCCGCCGCGAGCCGGTGGCGATCTTGCGCGCCACCCGGCGGTCGAACAGGTGCTTGGACCAGCCGTAGGCGTTCATCGGGTGCAGCTTTTCCAGGTGCTGCATGGACCAGTCGTCGTCGAAGCCGGCGGCGCCGTCGCCGTAGGTGGCCGCCGACGAGGCGTAGATGAAGCGCACGTTGGACAGGGCGCACCACTTCCACAGCGCCAGCGACAGCGAGAAATTGTTGGCGACGATCTTGTCGGCGTCGGTCTCGGTGGTGGCCGAGATGGCGCCCATGTGGAAGATCACCTGGATGTGCTTGCGGTTGGCTTCCAGGAAGTCGAACAGCTGCTCGGGGTGGACGATGTCGGCCAGCTCGCGCTTGGCGACGTTCTTCCACTTGTCGTTGGAGCGCAGGCGGTCGCAGACCACCAGCTTGCCGGCCCCGCGCGCCTCCAGCGCCGCAAGGATGTTGGATCCGATGAACCCGGCCCCCCCGGTGACGACGATCATCTCTGGCTCCTTCGCGACGTACCGGGGCGTTTATAGGCCGGGGCGGGGGAAGTTGCAATTCGGCCTTTCCTCCCCATAATGTCCCCATCCACCAGACCTAGGGACGCTTCGCCATGCAGACCCAGAACCCGTTCTTCGACGATCTCGCCCGCATGGCCGGTGGCGCGATGGGGGCGCTGTCGGGCCTCAAGGCCGAGATGGAGGCCCTGATCCGCCAGCAGATGGAGCGCTTCATGGCCGGGGCCGACATGGTCCCGCGCGAGGAATTCGAGGTGGTGCGCGACATGGCCGCCAAGGCCCGCGCCGAGAACGAGGCGCTGGCCGCACGCGTCGCCGAGATCGAGGCGAAGCTGGCCGGCGCGGCCCCGGCCGCCGCCGCCAAGCCGGCCGCCAGGCCGCGGGCGCCGCGCACGCCCAAGGCCACGGCCTGACCCCGCAAGTTCTCGCAACAAATACGTCATTCTTGCAGCCCCCCCGGACGGCATAGGCCGTCGGGGAGGGGATGCAGCGCCGTTTATCCACAGCAATTGTGAAGTACCGCGGCAATAATGCCTTGCACCCATTGGACCCGTGTGGTTGTCTACGGATTGTGCGAAAGGCCCGGGTGGGGCACAAAAGTTTGATTTCCCCCACCCCTTGAGCGAAAGCCCGGCCAGGGAGGACGAACATGTCGATGTCCCTCGTCTACGAGGAAGAACCCGTCGTCAACCCGCTTGATCTCGTTGAACAATTCGTCGTCGCCAACGATTGGGCGTTCGACCGCCGCTCGGACGAGGAGCTGGCGGTGGAGGTGCCGGGGCGCTGGTGCAACTACTCCCTCTATTTCGCCTGGCGCGAGGACATGGGGGCGGTCCATTTCACCTGTGCCTTCGACATGAAGGTACCGGACAACAAGCGCACCCCCATCTTCGAACTGCTGGCCGGCATCAACGAGAAGCTGTGGCTGGGCCATTTCGGTCTGTGGGAGGAGGAGGGCGTGCCCATGTTCCGCCACACCTCCCTGTGCCGCGGCACAGGCGGCCTGGCGCCCGAACAGGTCGAGGATCTGGTGGACATCGCGGTGACCGAGTGCGAGCGCTTCTACCCCGCCTTCCAGTTCGTCATCTGGGGCGGCAAGTCGGCCCGCGACGCCATGGCGGCGTCGCTGCTCGAAACGGTCGGCGAGGCGTAGCCCCGCGACGCCATGGCGGCGTCGCTGCTCGAAACGGTGGGCGAGGCGTAGCCTCGCGACGCCATGGCGGCGTCGCTGCTCGAAACGGTGGGCGAGGCGTAGCCTCGCGGGCTTCCTGTTTCGTCATCGCCGGGTCAAACCCACGGCTGTCCGGTTTGATTCTCGGCTGGTAAACGCCCCCCCTTTCCCGCAGGCGGGAGCTTTGCGAAATTGCCTTTTTGGGCTCCCTCCCCCCTTGTGGGGGAGGGCTGGGGTGGGGGGTGCGCGCGTCAGCGCGCTACATGAAGTGTTTGATGACGTTAAATATTTTTCCGCGCTCGCCGCGCGTAAGCCCCCCTACCCGGCGGCTGCGCCGCCACCCTCCCCCACCAGTGGGGAGGGTTTCGCAAAGGTCCCGCAGGCGGGCGAGGGGGCGATTGCTAGCCGGATATTAAACCGGACAGCCGTGGGTCACGCCCGGGCATGACGTCTACAGGCGTCCCAGCCTGGAATGCAAAGAGGTCAGGACCCGGGCCAGCAATTGCAGCCAGTGCCGCAGGGTGTGGCCGGGCTTGCGCGGGGCCGGCTGCTCGTCGCGGGGAATCGGGTGGGACGCGAGCGAACGCGACAGAAGGACGCTGCGGGCGACGTAAAGTTCCATGGCGACCTCGACCGGGAAACGGCATTCATCTATGCCGGCCACGCGATTCCATTACAATACGCCATAAATAATAAAGACATGTTAATACTGCACTGTCCGATTGTGACATTATGCGGTCATTCATAGCCGCATGTATACACCTAGACAAAAAAAGGATAGGTCCGGCCCGCGCCGGACGGGCGGAGGTGCCCATGACCCCCTGGCCTTCCGGCCCGCTCTGTGGTCATCTTTCGCTTCCGGACAGGCGACAAGGGACGACGGCGATGACCAAGGTGCTGCTGGTGGGCTGCGGCAAGATGGGCGGGGCGATGCTGGCCGGCTGGCTGGAGCGCGGCGTGGCCGCGTCCGACGTGGTGGTGGTCGAGCCCAATCCGGCGGCGCTTCCCGCCGGGGTGGCGGTGGTCGCCGGCGAGGCCGCCATTCCCGCCGGCTTCGCGCCCGAGGTGGTGGTGCTGGCGGTCAAGCCGCAGGTGATGGCGGCGGTGTTGCCGCCCTATGCCCGCTTCGCCGGTGCCGTCTTCCTGTCCATCGCCGCCGGCAAGACCATCGCCTTCTTCCAGGCCCATCTGGGCGCCGGCGCCGCCATCGTGCGGGCCATGCCCAACACGCCGGCCGCGGTGCGCCGCGGCATCACCGTCTGCGTCGCCGCGGCGGCGGTGGATGCGGCCCGGCGGGGATTCTGCCAGGCGCTGCTGGAGGCGGTGGGCGAGGTGGCATGGCTGGAGGACGAGGGCCTGATGGACGCCGTCACCGCGGTCTCCGGGTCAGGTCCCGCCTATGTCTTCCTGCTGGCCGAGGCGATGGCCGCCGCCGGTGCCGGCGCCGGGCTGCCGCCGGATCTGGCCGCCCGTCTGGCGCGGGCCACCGTCGCCGGGTCGGGGGAATTGCTGCGCCAATCCGCTGAGACCGCCGAGCAGCTGCGCATCAACGTCACCAGCCCGGGCGGCACCACCGCCGCGGCGCTGGCGGTGCTGATGGGCGAGGGCGGGGTACCCGACCTGATGGCGGCGGCGGTCGCCGCGGCCACGGCGCGCGGCCGGGAGTTGGCGTGATTAGCCC
>NZ_CACVCG010000067.1 GCF_902729435.1 Magnetospirillum sp. UT-4 | reverse complement strand
TGGCGCCAAATACCCTGCCTCATTCGGGCCTCACCCTGAGGAACCGCGACGCGGCGTCTCTCGGGCGAGGCCCGTCGCACGGTCTTGGCCCGCCTCGTGTTTCGAGACGGCCCCCGAGGGGGCCTCCTCAACATGAGGCTACCCGCACGAGAGAGTGAAACCGGCACGTCACAGCGTGAAGACGAATTCGTCGTAGCGCAGGCCGGCGGCGTGCAGGCGGTCGATCAGGGCCAGGAAGGCGGCCTCCATGCCGGCCTTGCGGTCGTCGGCGGCGGCCTCGATGGCGGCCAGTTCGCGGTACAGGCCCTCGGCCTTGGCCACCGCCTCGCGCGGGGGATTGCGCCGGCTGGAATGATAGCTGACGATGGACCTGGCGGCGTCGAAGGTGGGGGTGACATGGGCCAGGACCCAGTAATGGTCGCCGTTCTTGCAGCGGTTGACCACATAGGCGAAGCATTCGTCGCCGGCCTCGATGGTGTCCCACAGCAGCTTGAACACGCAGCGGGGCATGGCGGGGTGGCGGATGATGCTGTGGGGCTGGCCCAGCACCTCGCGCTCGGTGTATCCCGCCACCCGCATGAACACGTCGTTGGCGTAGGTGATGCGCCCCTTGGTGTCGGTCTTGCTGACGATGATCTCGTCGGTGCCGAAATGCCGCTCGACCCCGGTCAGATGGACGTCGTTGCGCGCCATCGAAGTCCCCATTCGCTTGGCCCGGCGCGCACCCCCATGCCACGCCGGTCCCGTTGTGTCTTGACGGAACGGAACTTAACCCATTCCTCGTTTCACGATCAAGCGGGCTCGCAATGAAACCGGAGTAACCATTCGATTTCATCTAAGAACAATTCCATGATGCGACGGGAAGAGAAAGAATAACGCACATGAACTATCGCCACGCCTATCACGCCGGCAACTTTTCGGATGTCCACAAGCATGCTGTGCTGGCACTGATACTCGCGCACCTTGTGCGCAAGCCCGCGCCGATTGCCTATTTCGACACCCATGCCGGCATTGGTGCCTACGATCTGGGCAGCATCCAGGCCGAGAAGACCGGGGAGTGGCGGGGCGGCATCGGCCGCGTGCTGGCCGCCGCCGCGCCGCCCGAGGCGCTGGCCCCGTATCTCGCGGTGGTGCGCGACCTCAATCCCGAGGGCGGCTTGCGCTTCTATCCCGGCTCGCCGGCGGTGGCGGCGGCGCTGACCCGGCCGGGCGACCGGCTGGCCCTGTGCGAGCTCCACCCCGAGGATGCCGCCGAGCTTCGCCGCGCCTTCGCCGCCGAGCGGCGGGCCGCCATCCACGCCGCGGACGGCTACGGCGCGCTGAAGGCCCTGCTGCCGCCGCCCGAGCGGCGCGGCCTGGTGCTGATCGACCCGCCCTTCGAGGTCACCGACGAGTTCGCCCGCATGCGCGAGGGCCTGCGCCAGGCGCTGAAGCGCTGGGCCACCGGGGTCTACGCCCTGTGGTACCCGATCAAGGCGCGGGCGCCGGTCGAGCGCTTCCTCGCCGACCTCGCCATGCTGGGGCTGCCCAAGACCCTGGTGGCCGAACTGATGATCCGCGGCGGCGACGACCCGGCCCGCCTCAACGGCTGCGCCATGGCGGTGGTCAACCCGCCCTTCACCCTCGAACCCGCCTTGCAAACCCTGCTGCCCTGGCTCGCCGGGGTGCTGGCTCCCGGCGAAGGAAGCGGCCGGGTGGAATGGCTGGTGGAGGAACCTACACCGCGGTGACGTTGACGCAGTCGATCCGCCAGCCTTCGGCGGTGCCCTCGATGCGGGTCAGCGACAAGGGCTGCACGGCGAAGCCCAGCGCCTGCTCGGGCGTGATGCCCAGGGCGAAGGCCAGGGCGGCACGCACGGTGCCGGCATGGACCACCGCCAGGATGTCGCGGCCCATGGCCTGCTCGCTGATCCGCCCCACCGCGCCGGCCACCCGGGCGCAGACCTGGGCGAAGCTTTCGCCGCCCGGCGGCACCGCATGGGCGGGATCGGCCCAGAAGGCGGCGAGGTCGGGGGCCTTGGCGGCTTCCAGGTCCAGCCATGAACGGCCCTGCCAGCGGCCGAAATCCTGCTCCGCCAGATCGGGCTCGATGAGCGGCGGCGGCAGCACCAGGCCGGCCGCCTCCAGCGCCCCCGAGGTCTGGCGGCAGCGCATCAGCCCGCTTTCCACCAGCGTCGCATGGGACGGGATGCGCCGGGCCAGCTGGCGGAAATCCTCCTCGTCCGAAATGTCGCAGGCGACGTCCAGGCGGCCGTGGATGCGCCCGTGCGGGCACGGAACCGGGGCATGCCGGACCAACCACCATCTGGCGCTTGAACTCATTTGTTTCCCCCTCGCCGGGCGCAAACCTCCGGTTTGCTTGGCCGCGCCCGCAATGGGCGCCAGACGCCGACCAACGCAGTGTTGGTCGGCGTCATGCCCACGCCCCCGCCACCGCCAGCAGCACGCCGATCTCGGCCGCCTGCTGCACCGCCCCCAGCACGTCGCCGGTGAAGCCGCCCAGGGCGCGGCGGGCCAGCATCACCACCCCGCCGGCCAGCACCAGTGCCGCCAGCACCGCCGCCGGCGCGGCCAGGCCCAGGCCGGCGATGGCCAGAAGAACGCCCAGCACCGCCGCCTGCGCCGCGACGCCGGCATGGGGCACGCCTGCCCCCGCCCCCAGCCCGTCGGCGCGGGCCGGCGCCATCACCTGCATGGCGGCCGGAACCATGGCGCGCGACAGCGCCGCCGCCGCCACCAGCGCCCCCAGCCCGGCCAGACCGCTAGGCGCCGCGGCCAGGGCGGCGACGCGCAGGCCCACCGAGAACAGCAGCGCCAGAACACCATACGCCCCAGTGCGCGAATCGCGCATCACCTCGAGCCGCGTGTCGCGCCCGCCCCGTGCCCCCAGCCCGTCGGCGGTGTCGGCGAGGCCGTCCTCGTGCAGGGCGCCGGTCAGCAATACCGTGGCCAGCACCGCCAGCAGCGCCGCCGGCAAGGGCGGCAGCAATGCCTCGGCGGCCAGGAACACCAGCCCGCCGCCAAGGCCGATCCCGGCCCCCACCAGCGGGAACAGGCGCATGGACGCCGCCAGCCCGCCCTCGCGCCACGCGGCCGCCGGCAGCGGCAGCCGGGTAAGGAAGCCGGCGGCCAGCAGCAGCTCGGACAACAGCGTGGGTTTGGTCGGCTCGGTCATCATCGAAGGTGACGTGATTGGTCCGATGAGTTATAGGACGGGTGAGGGTCAGAACGCAATATGTTGGGGAGAGTGACTTTGAATACCTCCATTTCTAGTGTGAGCGACATCGTCGCTCTGCTCTCCGCCCTGCCCCCCGAGGATGATGCCGCGCGGGCCGCCTGGGCGGCGCGCGAGCCCCGGCTGACCAAGCCGGCCGGCGCCCTCGGCCGGCTGGAGGAGCTGTCGGGCTGGCTCTCGGCCTGGCAGGGCCGCCATCCGCCGCGCCTGGATACCGTGCGGGTGCGGGTGTTCGCCGGCAATCACGGCATCGCCGCCCTTGGCGTCTCGGCCTTCCCGGCGGCGGTGACCGCCCAGATGGTGGCCAATTTCGAGCAGGGCGGCGCCGCCATCAACCAGCTGTGCCGCACCTTCGGCGCCGAGTTGAAGGTGACCGCCCTCGACCTCGACACCCCCACCGCCGACTTCACCCGCCAGCCGGCCATGGACGAGGCCGGCTTCGCCGCCGCCTTCGCCGCCGGCATGGATGCGGTGCCCGACGGCACCGATTTGCTGTGCGTCGGCGAGATGGGCATCGGCAACACCACGGCGGCGGCGGCGGTGGCCTGCGCCCTGTTCGGCGGCGAGGCCGGACAGTGGACCGGGCGCGGCACCGGGGTGGACGATGCCGGCCTGTCGCGCAAGGCCGA
The DNA here is from genome assembly GCF_902729435.1 of Magnetospirillum sp. UT-4. Lineage (GTDB taxonomy): Bacteria > Pseudomonadota > Alphaproteobacteria > Rhodospirillales > Magnetospirillaceae > Magnetospirillum. The sequence continues at coordinate 21,588 of NZ_CACVCG010000067.1, read as the reverse complement.
GGTGGTCGCCGCCGGCCTGGCCCTGCACGGCGGCCAGCGCCCGCTGGAGATGCTGCGCCGCCTCGGCGGGCGCGAGCTGGCGGCCATGGCCGGGGCGGTGCTGGCGGCGCGCCTGAAGCGAGTGCCGGTGCTGCTGGACGGCTATGTCTGCACCGCGGCGGCAGCGGTCCTGGAGGCGGAACGGCGCGGCGCCCTCGACCATTGCGTGGTCGCCCACGCCTCGGCCGAGCCCGGCCACCGCCGCCTGCTGGCATCCCTGTGCAAGGTTCCGCTGTTCGATTTCGGCATGCGCCTGGGCGAGGCCTCGGGCGCCGCTTTGGCCATCGGCGCGGTCCGCGCCGCCGCCGCCTGCCACACCGGCATGGCCACCTTCGGCGAGGCGGGGGTCAGCGAGGGGTAGAAGAAAAGCCCCCCTCCCCTCGATGGGGAGGGCTTCCCTTTTCTGCTCCCCTCCCCTTGATGGGGAGGGGTTGGGGGTGGGGTGAGATTCCGCGACGGCGCCGACGCGGTTCTCCACCCCCACCCAACCCTCCCCCATCAAGGGGGAGGGCTAGAGTCAGCCGGCCTTCAGCGCGTCGATGCGCAGGCGCACCAGATCGATCTGGTCGACCAGGGTGGCGATGCCCAGCAATTCCTCGACATTGGCGCGCTCGGCCATCAGGGCCGGAAGCTGATCGGGAGGAGCCACCTTCATGCGCGGGTTGAACTCTTCCTCGAAGCGGGCGAACTGCTCCAGGGCATCGTCCAGCAGCCCGTCCAGGCGCTTGCGTTCCTCGACCAGATCGGCCAGGGACATGGACAGGAGATCGCCGGCACCGGACATGCACACACCCCGCCGTGATGCTCAGAACCCCATATCTTAGGTACACCAATTCGCGGGCGGGGGAAAGGCTCAGCCGGCCTTGCGGTGAGCGTTCATATAGGCGCGCAGTACCGCGTTCATGCGCGACTGGTAGCCCGGCCCCTGCTCCTTGAACCAGTCCAGCACCTCGCGGTCGAGCCGGATGGAGATGGGCGCCTTGGGCTCGGGCAGGACCAGTTGGGCATCCGCCCACCACGTTTCGTCCAGGATCGGGGCCGCATCGGGGTCTTCGGCGACGGCCCGCTCGATGTCCTCGTCGGTCATGCGGTCAAGGCGTTCCCAATCGGTCTTACCCGGCCTCAGGGTGTCGAGGGTGCGCCGCACGATACGCTCTTCGCTCATGGTCATGTGCCTTCCGGGCTGATATCAGGCGATAGCGCCCATCCCTGGGAGTGAACACCACGGCAATCTCCCGCTCATCCAGCAGTCCGATTGCCAGGAAGCGGTCTTCGCCGTAGTCCAACCGGCGGTCGGGCTTGACCAGGACCGGACCGGCGAACATCGTCGCCGCGCTCTCAAAGCCGATCCCGTGCTTGCAAACATTGGAGACGTTCTTCGCCTCGTCCCACTCGAACTCGGGCGCGGCCATACCGGCATCCCCTTACCGAGACATTAGGCCGGCATCGTCACGCCCCGTGCCGTAATTATAATATGTATATACACCACACCGGGGCGACCGTCAATGCGCCTCGTCCCACGAGGCGCCGGTGCCGACATCGACCACCAGCGGCACCGACAACTCGGCCGCCGCCTCCATCACCCGCTTGACCACCGCCCGGGTCGCCTCGATTTCGGCCGCGGGCACCTCGAACACCAGTTCGTCGTGGACCTGCAGCAGCATGCGGGCGGTCAGGCCCTCGGCCGTCAGGGCGGCCGGCAGGCGGATCATGGCGCGCTTGATGATGTCGGCGGCGCCGCCCTGGATGGGGCCGTTGATGGCGGCCCGCTCGGCGAAGGCGCGCATGGCGCCGTTCCTGTCCTTGATGCCGGGGGTGGCGACCTTGCGGCCGAACAGGGTGGTGACGAAGCCCTGCTCGCGGGCCTCGGCCTTGGTCCGCTCCATGTAGTCGCGGATCTCCGGATAGCGGGCGAAATAGGCATCGATATAGGCCTTGGCCTCGCCGGTGCCGATGCCGAGCTGGTTGGCCAGGCCGAAGGCCGAGATGCCGTAGATGATGCCGAAATTGATGGCCTTGGCGCGCCGCCGCAGCCCCGAATCGATGCCCTCCACCGGCACGCCGAACACTTGGCTGGCGGTGATGGCGTGGATGTCGGCGCCGGAATGGAAGGCCTGGCGCAGGCCTTCGATGGCGGCGACATGGGCGACCAGGCGCAGCTCGATCTGCGAGTAGTCGGCCGACATCAGCACGTTGCCCGGCTCGGGCACGAAGGCGTGGCGGATCTTGCGGCCTTCCTCGGTGCGGATGGGGATGTTCTGCAGGTTGGGATCGGACGAGGCCAGCCGGCCGGTGGAGGTGCCGGCCAGGGAATAGCTGGTATGGACGCGGCCGGTGGACGGATTGACCTGGGCCACCAGGGCGTCGGCATAGGTGCTCTTCAGCTTGGACAATTGCCGCCAGTCGAGCAGCCGGGCGGGCAGATCGTGGCCCTGCGCCGCCAGTTCCTCGAGCGCGTCGGCGCCGGTGGCCCATTGGCCGGTCTTGGTCTTCTTGCCGCCGGGCAGGCTCATCTCCTCGAACAGCACCTTGCCCAGCTGCTGCGGCGAGCCGACGTTGAAGGGATGGCCGGCGAGGCGGTGGATCTCCTCCTCCAGCGCCGCCATGCGGATGCCGAACTCGGTCGATAGCGCCCGCAGGGTGGCGGCGTCGATCCTGATGCCGTGCCGCTCCATCTGCGCCACCACCGGCACCAGCGGGCGCTCCAGCGTCTCGTAGACCGTCACCATGCGCTCGGCCAGCAGCCGGGCCTTGAGGTGCAGGTGCAGGCGCAGGCAGTAATCGGCATCCTCGGCGGCGTAGCCCAGGGCCTTGTCCAGCGGCACCCGGTCGAAGGTGACCTGGGCCTTGCCGCTGCCGCAGACCTCGGCGTACTTCACCGTCTCGTGATCGAAATGCAGGCGGCACAGTTCGTCCAGGCCGTGGCCGTGGGCGGCGCCGTCGAGCACGTAGGACAGCAGCATGGTGTCGTCGATGGGGGCGACGGAAACGCCGGCCCGGTGCAGCACCTGCAGGTCGTACTTGATGTTGTGACCGACCTTCAGGACCGACGGGTCGGCCAGCAGCGGCCCGAGGCGGGCCAGAGTCTCGGCGCGGGGCAGGATGTCGGGCGTCTCGGGCGCCCCGGCATCGCCCAGCAGCAGCGAGCCCTGGGCCGCGGCCGGGCTGTGCATCACCGGGATGTAGCAGGCCAGACCGGGCTCCACCGCCAGCGACACGCCGACCAGATCGGCGCGCAGGGGATCGAGGGAATTGGTTTCGGTATCCACCGCGACGGTGCCCATGCGGGTGGCCAGGGCGACCCAGCGTTCCAGCGCCTCCAGGCTGGTGACCAGCTCGTAGCGCTTCTCAGCCTTGGCGTGGATGCCCGGGTCGAGCCCGGGCATGACGACCTCTTTTGCCCCGTCATGCCCGGGCTCGACCCGGACATCTCCTGCCGTGCCGGCCTGCCCCTGCGCCGCTCCCATGCGGGCCAGCAGGCTCTTGAACCCCATCCGGCGCAGGAAGGCGGCCACGGTCTCGGCATCGGGACGGCGCTTGCCGAAGCCGTCCAGGCCCTCGGGCACCGGCACGTCGCGGCGCAGGCGCACCAGCTCGCGCGACAGGCGGGCCATCTCGGCATTGCCCAGCAACGTCTCGCGCCGCTTGGGCTGCTTGATCTCGCCGGCGCGGGCCAGCAGGGTGTCGAGGTCGCCGTATTCGGCGATCAGCTGCGCCGCCGTCTTGATGCCGATGCCGGGCACGCCGGGGACGTTGTCGGTGGCGTCGCCGCACAGCGCCTGGACGTCCACCACCCGCTCGGGGCCGACGCCGAACTTCTCCATCACCTCGGCGGCGCGGATGGCGCGGTTCTTGAGGGGGTCGAGCATCTCGACGCGGTCGCCGACCAGCTGCATCAGGTCCTTGTCCGACGACACGATGGTGACGCGGGCGCCCTGCGCCACCGCCTGGGCGGCATAGGTGGCGATGAGGTCGTCGGCCTCGAATCCCTCCATCTCGACGCAGGGAACGTTGAACGCCCGCACCGCCTCGCGGATCAGCGGGAACTGGGGCACCAGATCCTCGGGTGCCGGCGGCCGGTGGGCCTTGTAGGCGGGATAGATGTCGGAGCGGAAGGTCTTTCGGGCGGCGTCGAAGATCACCGCCAGGTGGTCGGCGTCGGTCTCGCCCAGCAGCTTGGCCAGCATGGTGGTGAAGCCGTAGACGGCGTTCACCGGCGTGCCGTCCGGCCCGGTCATGGCCGGCAGGCCGTGGAAGGCGCGGAAGATGAAGCCCGAGCCGTCGACCAGATAGAGGTGGCGAAGGGGCGCGGCCAAGGCGGTCAGTGCCCGCCGACCTTGGCTCCTTCGGCCAGCACGAAGCGGCGCGAGCAATAGGGGCAGACCACGCTGCCCTCGGCGCCGACGTTCAGGTAGACGCGGGGATGGCCGAGCCCGCCATTGCCGCCGTCGCAGGCGATGACCGGCGTGTCGACCACCTGGGTTTCGGTCTGGGCGGGAGAGGCGATAGTGCTTTCGAATGCGACAGGCATGGCGGCTCATCCGTTGACCGTGGAAACCGGCGGATGATACCCATTGCCGGCCATGGTTCAAACACTCATCGACACCACCCCGCCGCTTCCCGCCAACGCCGTCCAGGCCGAGGGCCTGATCAAGGTCTACAAGGGCCGCGGCGGACCGAAGAAGGCTTTGGACGGCATCTCGCTGGCCATCCCCAGGGGCTCGTTCTTCGGCCTGCTGGGACCCAACGGCGCCGGCAAGAGCACCTTCATCAACATCCTGGCCGGGCTGGTGATGAAGACCGAAGGCCGGGTCGCCATCTGGGGCCGCGACCTCGACCGCCAGCCGCGCGCCGCCAAGGCGGCCATCGGGGTGGTGCCGCAGGAACTGAACCTGGACCCGTTCTTCACCCCGCGCGAGCTGCTCGATGTCCAGGCCGGCATGTACGGCGTGCCCCGGGCCGAGCGCCGCACCATGGAAATCCTGGAGGCGGTGGGCCTGGCCGACAAGGCCGATTCCTATGCCCGCACCCTGTCGGGCGGCATGCGCCGGCGCCTGCTGGTGGCCAAGGCGATGGTGCACACGCCGCCGGTGCTGATCCTCGACGAGCCCACCGCCGGCGTCGACATCCAGCTCAGGCAGTCGCTGTGGACCTATGTGCGCGAACTCAACCGCACCGGCACCACCATCGTGCTGACCACCCACTACCTCGAGGAAGCCGAGGAGCTGTGCGACCGCATCGCCATCATCAACCACGGCACCCTGGTCGCCTGCGACACCACCCGCGCGTTGCTGGGCCGGCTGGATTCCAAGAGCCTGATCCTCACCCTCGACGGCGACCTGACGGAAATTCCCGCCGCGCTGGAGCCGCTGGCGCCGGAGCTGCGCCCCGACCGCCAAATGGTGATCCGCTACAAGCCCTCCGCCATGCCGGTGGCGGCCATCCTGGAGGCGGTGCGCGGCGCCGGCCTCGGCATCGCCGACCTCTCCACCGAGGAGACCGACCTGGAAGACATCTTCCTGCAGCTGACGACACGGCAATGAGGTGGCGCAACGTCTCTCCCCTCCCCTTGATGGGGAGGGGTCTTCCCTTTTTTTCTCCCCTCCCCTTGATGGGGAGGGGTCGGGGGCGGGGTGAAGCCGCACACTCAAGCGCCGACGCGGTTCCCCCCCACCCCAACCCTCCCCCGCAAGGGGGGAGGGGGTTTTCGCCCCTCCCCTTGATGGGGAGGGGTCTTCCCTTTTTTTCTCCCCTCCCCTTGATGGGGAGGGGTCGGGGGCGGGGTGAAGCCGCACACTCGAACGCCGACGCGGTTCCCCCCCACCCCAACCCTCCCCCGCAAGGGGGGAGGGGGCTTATTGCCGCCCTCCTCCTTTCCCTCTTCCTCACCGCCTGTGCGGCGGCGCAGTTCCATCCGCCGGGGCCGCCTGTGGCGGCGCCCGAGATGAACGGCGACCACTGGCTGTCGCCCGACCGCGCCCGCCTGCCCTTGCGCTCGTGGCTGCCGGCGGGACGGCCCAAGGCGGTGGTGCTGGCGCTGCACGGCATGAACGACTATTCCAATTTCTTCGACGAACCGGGCAAGGCCCTGGCGGCCCGGGGCATCGCCGCCTATGCCTACGACCAGCGCGGCTTCGGCCAGGGTCCCCATCCCGGCTACTGGTCCGGCGCCGAGGCCATGGCCGCCGATCTGCGCATCGCCGCCGGGCTGGTGGCGGCGCATCATCCCGGCGTGCCGCTCTATCTTCTGGGCGAGAGCATGGGCGGGGCGGTGGCCATCCTGGCCACCGCCGGCACGCCGCCGCCCCAGGTCAGCGGCCTGATCCTGTCGGCGCCGGCGGTGTGGGGGCGGTCCTCCATGGGCCTGGTCCAGCGCGCCGCCCTGTGGCTGGCCTACCAGCTGGCGCCCGGCTGGCGGCTGACCGGCGAGGGTCTGCGCATCACGCCCTCGGACAATATCGAGATGCTGCGCAGGCTGTCGGCCGACCCGCTGGTCATCAAGGCGACCCGGGTCGATGCCGTCAAGGGCCTGGTCGACCTGATGGACGAGGCCGCAGCCGCGGCGCCGCGGCTGCGCCTTCCGACCCTGGTGCTGTACGGCGCCAAGGACGAGATCATCCCGCCCGACCCGACCTGGGCCATGGCCGGGGCGCTGCACCGCCAGGGCCGGACCCGCATCGCCTATTATCCTGGCGGCTATCACATGCTGCTGCGCGACCTGCAGGCCAAGGTGGTGCTGGACGACATCGCCGCCTGGATCGCCGACCCGGCGGCGCCGTTGCCCTCGGGCGCCGAGGCCGACGCGGAGCGGGAATTGGCGGCGCGGCGGCGGTGATCGCCCGGCGCGGACAGCCTGCACTGGACTTTCCAAGACCAAAGTATTAGAGAGGCCCGGTGGAACATCCTCCGGAGGCGAGCGACCATGGCACCCTGGATCAAGCTTGTCTTCGCCGCCCTGATCGCCCTCTCGGCCGCGCCCGGGGCCACTGCCGCCGAAAGCTATTCCTTCGGCGTGCTGTCGCAGCGCAGCGCGATCCTCACCGCCCAGTACTGGAACCCCATCCTGGACCACGTCTTCCGGCGCAGCGGCATCCGCCTCGAGCTGAAGATCGCCCGCACCGCCCCGGAATCCAACACCGCCACCGCCGCCGGCGAATACGACTTCGTCTATTCCAATACCATCTTCCAGCCCAGCATGGCGGCGCCCGGATACCAGGTCATCCTGCGCCCCAAGACAGAAGCCATCACCGGCCAGATCGTCACCCTGGAGGAGTCGCCGGTGCGCACCCTGGCCGACCTTGCCGGGCGCGAGGTCGGCTTCCCGTCGCAGGCCGCCTTCGTCGGCTACGCGGTGCCCATGGACCATCTGCTGCGCAAGGAAATCCCGGTGACCCCGGTGTTCGGCGGCAACCAGGAAGGCATCATGGGCCAGTTGAAGGCCGGCAAGGTGATCGCCGCCGGGGTGAACAACCAGGTGATGCGCGCCTTCGCCGCCCGTGAAGGGGTGAAGTACCGGGTGTTGTGGGACTCGGCGGCGTTCCACAACATTCCCATCGCCGTCCATCCGCGGGTGCCCGAGGCCGCCGCCCGCGCGGTGCGCGAGGCGGTCGCCGCCATGGAGTCCGATGCCGAGGGCGCCAAGGTGCTGGAGGCCAGCGGCGCCCTGGTCGGCCAGGCCCCGCCCTATGGCTTCCACGCCGCCACCCAGGCCGATTACGCCAGCTACGTCGAGTTCTACCGCACCACGCTGGTCAAGGACATCAAGTAGGCCGTGTCCCGAATCGCCGTCGCCCTCGACCGCCTGCCGTTCCTGGTCCGCCTGCTGGCGACGGCGACCACGGCGTTGCTGGTGGCCGGCTCGGTGATGCTGTTCGTGTCGGTGGGCGAGGCGGCGCGCAATGCCAACCACGACCTCGCCAGGGAGCTCGCCGCCGAGCTCGACACCCTGCCGGCCGCCATCGCCGAGGTGGTGGTGGTGGGCGACTTCTCGACCCTGCAGCAGACCCTGGACCGCTACGTCCAGCGGCCGCGCCTGACCCAGGCGGCGTTCCTCGACACCGGCGGTACGGTGGTGGCGAGCCAGGCCCTCGCCGATGCCGGCACCGCGCCCGGCTGGTTCCGCCGCCTGCTCGCCTTCGAGGACGCCCGCGGCAGCGCCGAAGTGACCATCGGCGGGCGCATCTACGGCACGCTGACGCTGACCCTGTCGATCCAGGACATGGTCGATCGCGCCTGGACGCAGCTGCTGCACCATTTCGCCATCCTGACCCTGGCGGTCGGCATCGACTTTCTCGGCATCTGGCTGGTGCTGCGCTCGGGCCTGGCGCCGCTGCGCCAGGTCGAGGACGGCGCCGCGGCCCTGGCGGCCGGCGCCATGGAGCGGCGCCTGAAGCCGGCCGGCAGCCCCGAGCTGCGCCGCCTGATCGCCGCCTTCAACGGCATGGCCGATTCGCTGCAGGCGGCGCAGAACCAGCTGGTGCGGCGCAATGCCGAGCTGCAGCGCTTCTCGGAGATATCGGCCCACCACCTGCAGGAGCCGACCCGGCGCCTGATCACCTTCGCCCAGCGCCTCGCCGCCCGCCTGGCCGGGCGTCTCGACGATCCCGAGGCCGAGGCGTCGCTGGGATACCTCACCGCCGAGGCGACCCGGCTGCGCAGCCTGGTGCGCGACGTCGAACTGTACCTGGCGGCGGACCAGCCGCTCGGGCGCACGGAAAGCCTGGATAGCGGCGGCGTGGTGCGCTCGGTGCTGGAGCGCCTCGACGCCACGCTGCGGGAAGCCGGCGCCGCCGTCACCGTCGGCGACCTGCCCCCGGTTCACCTGGACCGGCGGCGGATGACCGAGATGGTGTTCGTCATCATCGACAATGCCGTCCGCCACCGCGATCGTCACGAACGGTTGCAAATCAAAATAGATGGGGCCATGATAAATGGGATGGTCGTTCTGCGCTTCGCAGACAATGGCCCCGGCATCCCGGCGGAATACCGCCAACGGGTTTTCGCCGTGTTCGAGCGGCTGGACGTGCGGGCCGGGGAGACTTCGACAGGAATCGGCCTGGCCATCCTGCAGCGCATGGCGGAATCCGTGGGCGGCCGGGTGGCGCTGGAGGAAACGCAGGGAGGCGGACTGACCGTGGTGGTCAGCCTGCCGCCGGGAGAACCGCGATGAACGAGGGCTCGGCGAAAATCTGCACCGTCCTGCTGGTCGAGGACGTGCCGGCCGACGCCCATCTGACCCGGGCCGCCTTCGAGGAAGGCGATATGCGGGTCGATCTGCGCCATGCCGAGGACGGCCGCGACGGGCTGGACTACCTGCGCCGCCTCGGCCGCTGGCGGGACCGCGACTGCCCGCGCCCGCACCTGATCCTGCTCGACCTCAACATGCCGCGCATGGACGGCCGCGAATTCCTGGCCGAGATCAAGCGCGACCCGGAGCTGGCCACCATTCCGGTGGTGATGCTGACCACCTCGGACGTGCAGCGCGACGTCATGGCCTCGTACCGCAACGGCGCCGCCGGCTACGTGGTCAAGCCGGTGGAGATGACCCAGTTCATCGACGCCATCCGCAGCCTGGAGAAGTACTGGCTGAGCCTGGTGGCGCTGCCGCAGGCGGAGTGATCTACTCCCCGCCGCCATGCCCCAGCACCCGGCGCAGGCGCCGCACGCCCAGCATGACGCCGCCGACCACGATGGGGATGGCGGCCAGGGCGGCGATGTCGGGGTCGACGAGCAGCCCGGCCGCCTTGGCCCCCTTGGCGGCATAGAGCACCAGGCCCAACAGGTAATAGCTGATGGCCACCACCGACAGCCCTTCCACCGTCTCCTGCAGGCGCAGCTGCATGTGGGCGCGGCGATCCATGGATTTCAGCAGGTCGCGGTTCTTCTCTTCCAGCGCGATATCGACGCGGGTGCGCAGCAGGTCGCCCGCCCGCGCCGCCCGCCGTCCCAGCATGGCCTGGCGCTCGGCCGCCGATTCGCAGGTCTTCATGGCCGGGGTGAGGCGGCGGTCCATGAATTCCTCGATGGTCTGCACGCCGGAGATGCGGTCCTCGCGCAGCTCGGCGATGCGCTGGCCGACGATGGCGTGATAAGCCCGCGCGGCGGTCAGGCGGAAGCTGGTGTCGGCGTCCAGCCGCTCGGCCTGGGCGGCCAGCCCGGTCAGGCGGTCCAGCAGGTCGCGGTCGTTCTGCTCGACCTCGGGGTCGGCCAGTTCGGTGACGATGTCGGCCAGGGCGCGCTCGATGCGCGCCACCTCGGCATTGGCGTGGCGGGCGACGGGAAAGGCCAGCAGCGCCATCATGCGGTAGGTCTCGATCTCCAGCAGGCGCTGCAGCATCCGCCCGGTCTGGCCGCGGGTCAGCGAGCGGTCGCGCACCAGCACCCGGCCGAAGCCGTCGGCATGCAGGCGGAAATCGGTCCACGCCTCGCCCGCCCCGCCCAGCACGGTGGAGCCGACCAGCGGATTGCCGTCGAACAGCGCCGCCATGTCGTCGGAGCCGCGCACCCGCCCCTCGACCGCCAGGTGGACGGCGGTCATCAGCTGGCCCGGCAGGCGCTCGACCCAATCCACCGGCACCAGGTCCAGCGCGGTGGGGGAGAAGGGCTGGTCGAAGGCGTCGAAGCGCAGGAAGGTGTAGCTGGAGAACTCGGTGTGGCGCTCCCACCGCAGGCGCAGCGCCCCCAGCTCGCGCGAGAAATAGGTCGCCCCCTCGCCCGGCGGCTCGGCCCCGTGGCTGGCCAGCAATTCGGCCAGATGGGACCGTTCGCGGGCGGCATCGTCGCCGTCGTGCAGGACGGCGAGGTGACTGGCGCGCAGCGGGGCGCTCACCTGTTCGTAAGGACGGGCATGCACCTCGCCGGCCAGCGCGCGGCGTCCGGGATGTTCGGTCAGCGCCGGAACCCGGGCTGGCATCGTGTCGGCCATTCCCTATATTCCCCTTGAGGCAAATGTTCCGCCTTCCAATGGTGTACACTGCCCCGCCGGCCGCTGCCAATCCTCCAGCCGTTACAATCGCAAAGGACCCCCGATGCCCCACGACGCCCACGCCCACGAGCTGTTCTTCGTCCGCGCCGGCCTGGATACCGACCGGGTGCGCGCCGCCGTGGCGGACTCGCTGGCCGGCGCCGACGACGGCGAGCTGTTCCTGGAATACCGCCAGTCGGAAAGCCTGGTCCTCGACGACCGGCAGATCAAGTCGGCCAGCTTCGACACCGCGCAAGGCTGGGGCCTGCGCGCGGTGGCCGGCGAGGCGCACGGCTACGCCCACGGCTCGGAGCTGTCGGTGGACGCCATCAGGCGCGGCGGCGACACCGTGCGGGCGGTGCGCTCGGGCCATTCGGGCACCATGGCTTTGGGCCCGGCCGGCACCAACCGCACCCTTTACACCGACGTCAACCCGCTGGCGCTGCTGCCCTTCGCCGAGAAGGTGGGGCTGCTTGAGAAGATCGATGCCTATGCCCGCGGCCGCGACGGCCGGGTGCGCCAGGTCTCGGCCACCCTGGCGGGGTCGTGGCAGGCGGTCTACATCCTGCGCGCCGACGGCAGCCATGCCGCCGATATCCGGCCGCTGGTGCGCATCAACGTCTCGGTGGTGCTGGGCGACGGCGACCGCATGGAGACCGGCAGCCATGGCCTCGGCGGCCGTTTCGCCTATGACGGGGTGATCGGCGAGGCCGAATGGCGCCGCTGCGTCGATGAGGCGCTGCGCCAGGCCTCGGTCAACCTGGACTCGATCCCCGCCCCGGCCGGCGAGATGACCGTGGTGCTGGGTCCGGGCTGGCCCGGCGTCATGCTGCACGAGGCGGTCGGCCACGGCCTGGAGGGCGACTTCAACCGCAAGGGCACCAGCGCCTTCTCGGGCCGGATCGGCGAACGGGTGGCGGCCAAGGGGGTGACGGTGGTGGACGACGGCACCCTGCCCGACCGCCGCGGCTCGCTCACCATCGACGACGAGGGCACGCCCTCGGGCCGCACCACCCTGATCGAGGACGGCATCCTGGTCGGCTACCTGCAGGACCGCCTCAACGCGCGGCTGACCGGCAGCAAGGCCACCGGCAACGGACGGCGCCAGTCCTATGCCCACGCGCCGCTGCCGCGAATGACCAACACCTTCATGGTGGCCGGCGACAAGGACCCGGCCGAGATCCTGGCCTCGGTGAAGAAGGGCGTCTACGCCGTCAATTTCGGCGGCGGTCAGGTCGACATCACCTCGGGCAAGTTCGTCTTCGCCGCCACCGAGGCCTATCTGGTCGAGGACGGCCGCATCGGCCCGGCGCTGAAGGGCGCCACCCTGATCGGCAACGGCCCCGACGCCCTGACCCGGGTCACCATGATCGGCAACGATCTGCAGATCGACCCCGGCATCGGCACCTGCGGCAAGGACGGCCAGGGCGTCCCGGTCGGCGTCGGCCAACCGACGCTGCGCCTGGACGGTCTGACGGTGGGCGGCACGGCGGTGTAGATTACAGGTGCCGCACCTCCAGCGGCACCGACCACTTGCGCCCCAGGTACTCCGCCACCAGGCGGCGATGACAATGGTGAGGCTTGTCCTCGCTGCACAGCAGGCAGCCATCCTCCAGGGTCGCCGGATCGATGCGGCGCTCCACCTCCCGTGCCGCCATCAGCGCCAGGAAGCGCCGCTCATACAGCGACCAGTCGCCCTTCTCCTTCTTGTAGGCGTCCAGGATGTCCTGGGTCGGGGCCAGCAGCGGCTCATGCCGGTAGCCGATACCGCCGATGGATTCGAGGAAGTAGCGAAGGTCCGCCGCTTTGGCGAAGCCGGCCAACTGAGAGGTGTTGTTCAGCCGGACGTCGATCACTCGCTTCACCCCGGCGCGCACCAGGCGCGTGAAGAAGCCTTCCGCGCTGGTCTTGGTGAACCCGATGGTCATCAGCCTCATACCGCGGCCTTTCGGTCGGCTCCGCTCTCCTCGCCTTCCTCGGCGAAAGCGATGCGCTCGCCGCGCAGGCGATAGGCCTTGTCCAACGGGTCGTCGAACAGGTCGGCGGTGTCCTGCCCGGTCATTTTCAGCAGGCGGCCCTCCAGGTGCTCCTGGGTCTCGACCGTCCCGTCGGCCAGGATATGGCGGATGCCGGCGCCGAGCTTGGCCAGGTGGCGCGCCACCAGCACGGCGCGGTGGCAATCCAACGGCTCCTTTTCGGCGCACATCAAGGCGATCCGGTAACTCGACGCCCCTTGAAGTACGCGGTCCAGCCCGTCCCGGAAGGCGGTGGTGGCGGCGATGAGATCATAGGCGGCGACCCCGTCGCGGTAGCAGGCCCGGTCGGCCGGGCGCGCTCCCAACGATTCGCCCAGGAACGAATAGGCGATGCCTTCGGCCTTGAGCGCATCCTTGAGAGCGGGGCGATTGAACTGGGGGGTGTGGCGGGCGTAGGGGACCGAGCGCACATCGGCCACGGCGGTGATGCCCGCCCCCTTCAGCATGGCGAGGAACCGCTCCGCGGAATGGGTCGAATGCCCGATGGTGAAGATGACCGGTCCGTCGCCCATGGCGCCTCCTGCCGAGCCCTCCGATCTTAGTGGAACAGGATGCCGTTGACCATGGCGTAGCAATGATCCTCCAGGTCACCGGCCAGGCCGATCCGGACATGGGCGCGCCGGTGTCCCGCACGCAACGCCTCCAACGCCGCGAGTCCGCCGTCCTGCCAGGCCTGGCGCAGCAGGCGGCTGGAGACCGCGAAATTGTAGGACACGTTGCTCTCGTCATAGAACCAGCAGCGCAGCTTCGGACCGTCCTCGGTCTCCTTTTCTTCGAAGCTCAGCCGCTTGGCATTGGTGTCGATGGCGCCAAGCGAGCGGCACTCGGTGCCCACGGGAATGAATTTCCGGCCCTCGAGCGGGCGGCCGAAGATGTCCGCGACGCTCAATGACAGCGAGGGCGACAGCGCGGCGGAAAGCTCGCGCAAGGGGATGGAGCGCACCAGCCTCGGCGGTTCAACCAGGACGACGTCCTCGCTGGCATGGGGGAATGTCCGCACGCCGTCCCTGAATGGCCCGGGAAGCGCCACCACGTTTCCCATCTCGAACAGGTGCGGCCCGATGTCCTCCTTGCGCCAGAACTGCCCGCCGGCCCGCAGCGGACGGATCATGCGCATTTCCGCCGGACACCAGCCCGCCACGCACACCTCGCCGCGCTTCATGTGCGTGACATCCGTCACAATGATTTCAAACTGCATGCCGATAACCACCATCGGTAAGACCAGCGGCGGTTATACGTCGGACTCCCACGGAAATTCAACCGTCAGGCACGACATCTACCGGATCGGCGCCGGGAAGCTGGGCGAAGTTGGGGGTGGGGCGGCTGGCGGGGGGGCTTTTTCGGGAACCGGCATCGGGTCGGCCGGCCCCACGGGCGCAGCGGCCGGCGGGTCCGCCGCCGTCTTTTTCGGCACCCGTTTCGGCATCGCCGCCTTGCCGGGCAGGTCGCGCGGGGCGAGGTCGAGGACCAGGCGGTTGCCCTTGTTGTCGTCCGGGTCGGGCGGCAGGGTGAACTGGTGCTCGATGCGGGCCGGCGCATTGGTGTGGATCACCAGCAGCCCGCGCTTCAGCCCCCGGCGCATGAAGTCGAAGCGGGCGATGAGGCCGAACGGCTTCAGGCGGTGGCGGTTGGCCTCCCAGTCCACCGAGGGGATGCCGACCAGGATGCGGCGGCCCTCGTCGGCGACATGGGTGTAGAACTTCGACACTTCGCTGACGTCCAGCACCAGCCGGGTGAGGTCGGGATGGGTGCCCAGGCGGGTGTCGCGGGCCTCGGTGCGGCCCTTGGGCCAGTCCTGCGCCGCCGCCCCCGGCCCGGCGGCGAGCAGGACCAGCGCCAGCAGCAATCCCGACCACAGTCGCACCGGAACCCCTCCGACGGCTTATCTCCGGCGGAGTGTAGCCCGCCCCGCCGGTCCTGTCATCCGGTGCCGTCCGTGCGGTCCTCCCCATGCTGCTTGACCTCGCCGTTGAGCTGCCGCTTGTAGTCGATCAGCACCCGCTCGGCGGCATCGAAGGCGTCGCGCATGGCGGCGTAGGCGTCGGGCGAGGCATAGCGTTCGCGCGCCCGGTGGGGTTCGCGGGTGACCGCCAGGTGCCCGCCCGGCACCCACATCTCCACATGGACCTCGAACTGGTTGCCCTTGCGGTGCTGGCGGTGCGGCACCTCGACCGAGACCAGGCAGCGGGTAAGGCGTGGATAGATCCTGTCGAGCTTGGCCACCCGTTCGCGGATGGCCGCCTCCATGGGCTCCGAGGGGGCGAGGTTGTGGAAGCGGATCTCAATGGGGTCGTCCATGGGCGGCATCCTTCGTTGTCGCGACCCGGACGTGGGTCTATCGTAACAGCTATGGCGGGACGCGGCATTTGAAAGAGGCCAGGACCATCGGAGACGGTATGCGTGCAACAGCGGGACGGAGTGTCGCCGAAACATTCGCCGAGGCCATGCACGCCTTCGAGGCGGGACAGCAGGCCGAGGCGCGGCGGCTGGCGCTGCGCCTCGCCGAGGCGGCGCCGGCGTTCGGCGGCGCCCATTACCTGCTGGGGCTGATCGAACTGGAGCGCGGCCACGGCCGCAAGGCGGCCGGCCACCTGGCCCAGGCGATCAAGATCACGCCCGGGCAGGTGGCGCCGCACCTGGCCATGGGCCGCGCGCTGGAGCAGGGCGGCGACCTCGCCGAGGCCTGCCTGCATTTCCGCACCGTGCTGGACCTCGCCCCCGGCCATGCCGAGGCCCATGCCCGCCTGGGCGCCCTGCTCGCCCGGCTGGGCAAGGCGGAGGAGGCCATCGACCATTGCCGCCGGGCCGTGGCCGCCAGCCCCGACCATGCCGAGGCGTGGAACACCCTGGGCGGGCTGCTGCAGCAGAAGGGCGACAACGCCGAGGCGGTCGACTGCCTGCAACGGGCGCTGGCGCTGCGCCCCGACTGGCCGGCGGCGCTCAACAATTTCGGGCTGGCGCTGACGGCCCTGGGCTGCTTCGCCCAGGCCGCCACCATCCTGGAAGGAGCGGTGGCGCTGCGGCCCGACCATTCCGGCTCGCGCGTCAACCTGGCCGCGTCCTACCGCGCCCTGGGCCGGCTCAAGGACGCCCGCCGCCACGCCGAGAAGGCGACCCGGCTGGACGGACGCAGCGGCGCCGCCTGGACCGAGCTTGGTCTGGTGCGCCAGGCCGAGGCCCATCCTGCAGCAGCCGCCGCCGCCTTCGAGCGCGCCGTGGCGACCGCGCCGTCCGATGCCGCCGCCTGGTACTGCCTGGCCGAGGCCCGCCGCGCCGAGGGCGATGCCGCGCGGGCGGCCACGGCCTATGGACGCTGCCTCGCGCTCGACCCCGAGGATCGCCACGGCGCCGCCCTGGGCCTGGCCCTGACCGGCGCCGCCGCCACCCCGGACCGGGCGCCCGAGGCCTATGTCCGCCGGCTGTTCGACGATTACGCCACCCGCTTCGACGAGACCCTGGTGGACAGGCTGGACTATTGCGCGCCGGCGCTGCTGGCCGACGCGCTGGCCCGAATCCTGCCACGACCCACCGACCTGGAGGTGCTGGACGCCGGCTGCGGCACCGGGCTGGCGGCGCCGGTGCTGCGCCCGCTGGCCCGCCGCCTGGACGGCATCGACCTGTCGCCGGCCATGGTCGCCAAGGCGGCCGAGCGCCGGCTTTACGACCACCTGGCCGAGGGCGATCTGGTCGCCGTCCTGTCCGAGCGGCCCGCCCGCTACGACCTGATGGTCGCCGCCGACGTGCTGGTCTATCTGGGCGACCTCGACCCGGTCTTCCGCGCCGCCCGCCACGCCCTGCGGCCGGGCGGCCACCTCGCCTTCACCGTCGAGAAGGCCGACGACACCAACAGCTACCGCCTCGGCCCCAAGCACCGCTACGGCCACGCCGCCGAGTATCTGCGCCGGCTGGCGGAACAGAACGGCTTCACGGTGGTTGTGCTGGAAGATGCCGTCACCCGCCGCGACGGCGGCGCCGACGTGCCCGGCCTGCTGGCGGTGCTGCGGGCGGTGTAGGCCGGGCATGACGGGGCGGCAGAGATACAGAATGACCGGTGGCGGCGGAGCTACCCCCCGAACCCCGCCCGGACCAGCAGCTGGTGGAAGTCGCGCAGGGTTTTCTGGGCCTTGACCGGGTCGTCGATGCCGTCGACGAAGTGGGCGTCGAAGTTGGCCTGGCGCAGAAGTTTCAGGATGCGCTGGCGGGCGCGGGTCATGGCGCGGCCTTCGGGCAGCACGCCGGCGGCGCAGAACTGGACCAGGCGGACGGCGCGGTCGCGCAGGGGGCTGTCCTGGTGGTCCAGCTTCTCGACGATCTGCTCGTCGATCAGGTAGCGCTCCAGCACGCCGTCGATGTGGTCGGCCAGCTTGATCTTGATCTCGTCGGGGAAGACCGAGGCCATGGCCACCTTGTGGGCGTTGGTGGCGCGCATCATGCGCTCCTTCGGCGGCAGCGAGCGCACGCACAGCTGCGACAGGCCGCGGGCGTCGTAGACCCGATCGAGGGCGGCGACGATGTCGTCCAGGTGCTCGGCGGCGAAGTCGGTGGCGGCCAGCTCGCACAGGTACATCAGGCCATAGGCGCGGTCGGGCAGGGCGTTGAAGACGCCGATGATGGCGGCGCGCCGCCCGGCGGCGCCGCCTTCCACCACCATGCGGGTGTAGCGGGTGGTCAGCGCCTCGGCGGTCTCGGGGCCGAACAGCAGGCCGGCCGGGGTCAGCACCCGCAGCACCACCTGGCCGAAGGCCTCCAGTTCCTTGGAGGCGTCGCTGCGGTACAGGGGATTGGCCGAGCGCAGCTGCCGGTGGGCGCGGTCGATCATGCACAGGCGGCTGGCCGGCAGCTTGTGCTCCTTGAACAGGCGGTTCAGCATGTCGACCGATTCGGCGGCCTCGCTGCCGTCGGTGGGCATGTTGCCCTCGGCCAGGTCGAACATGCGGCCGATGGCGGCGGCCAGGCTGGGCTGCCAGCCCAGGATCTCCTGCACGATGTTGGCGCCCAGCACATCGGCGATGACGCCGTCGAGCAGCTGCAGCGAGTGGGGATCGCCCTCCTCGACCGCCAGCCGGCACAGGCGGTCCAGCTTGCCCACCCAGTTGCGCACGTTCACCAGATCGCGCGACAGCACCACCATGGCCAGGTAGTCGGCGTCGACATCGGCCTCGGCCAGGCCGGCGACCTTGTCGTACATCTCGCGGAAGCAGCCGTTCAGCTTGGGCAGGGTCATGCCGTCGGCGCGCCGGGCGCGGGCCGAGATGTGGTCGACTTCCTTGAAGATCTCGTCGCGGCGGCTGCGGGAATCCTGCTCGCCCTCCTTGGTCTGCAGGAAGGCGACCCGGTCCACCGCCGACGGCAGCAGGGTGTCCTTGTCCTGCAGCCGCTTGAGTTCCTTGTAATTGTGGATCAGCTCGGTGGGGGTGACGAAGACCTTTTCCATGTAGTTGCGGAACAGGCGGTTCATCATCACGCGGCTTTGCAGCCCGACGTAATCGTCCGGCGCCTCGCATTTGGCGGGGGCGGCATCGACCTGGGCGATGCGGATTTCGCCGTCCTCGCGCACGCTCTGCTGCTGGGCGAACACCTCGGTCTCGGTGATCTTGCCGTCGGCGCGGGTCCAGTTGCGGACCACCTTGGCGCCTTCGCACTTCTTGTCGGTGAGGAAGCGCCGGGCCAGAAGGACGGCGTCCTTTTCCTCGTCGCGAACGGATTCGGTGCTCCACCGTCCGTCCTTCATCACCTGGATCTCGTAAGAGGCGCGCCCTGCCGCCATCGCCTGCTCCCGCGAATCCGCCGGTCCCCGCAGCGAGGGGGGCCGTGCGTATCCAAGAAATACAATCCCGGACAAGGAATTGTCACGGCTTTCTTCCCGCGCCTGGGTGCGGCGGGGCGGATATGATGACGGTTGCGGCCCGGGCCGGGAATGCCGACAATGGCCGCAAGGCACCAGAGGGGGACAGGAATGTCGACGATCCGCTTCACATGGCTGCGGCCCGGGGGATGGACCCGCATGGGAATGGTGGGGGCCGTCGCGGTCATGTTCGCCACGCCGATGCTGTGGTCGCTGGGCGTTTTCGCCCCCGAGGAGGAAGAGCTGCGCCGGGCGCTGATCTTCCTGGCCTCGGGCATGTGGCTGTTCGTGGCGCTGGGCTACGGCGCCGGCTGGGTGCTGCGCGGCTTCGTGGTGCGCTCGAAGGAGGGCGAGGACGGCGACGACGGCCACCACCACGCGCCGTCACCGCCGCCGGCCGCGCACAAGCCGCCGGCACATCACTGACGGCCCATCCCTGATCGTGAACGGGCTCAGACGCTGATGTCGAGCAACTGCCCGGCGGTTCCGGCGGATTTGGCGTTCTGGGTGGCGGCAGTGGCGAGCTGAAGCACCGCGGCGTCCTGCTGGGCCGCCTGCTTCGTCATCTGCAGGCTCAGCTGCTGGGCCGCTTCTGCCCGCTGCATCGCCATTGCCATTGCCGCGATATTGGCAATGTCCATGGAGGTCTCCTTTCTTCGACCGGCGACCAGCCTACCACGCCGGTGCCGGCGAGTCACGGGACGAAGGCACCCTCGCCGTCCTCGTCGCGGTCCCGCAGGGCGATCAGGGCGGCGCGCAGGCGGGTCACCTCGCCCCTCAGCGCGTCGATCTCGCGTCCCTGGCTGCGGACCATGTCGGACAGGTCGTGGATGGCGGCCTCGGCATGGGCCAGGGCGGTCTCGACGGCGGTCAGGCGGTCGGAATCAGCGTTCATGGTGCTGAGCCGAACAGCTCGCGCACCATCTGCCCAAGCAACTGGCGGAAGCGCTTGTCGGCCACCCCCTCGACCCGCGCCACCCAGCCGGTCACCGAGGCCAGGCGCTGGCCGCGGTCGCAGAAGACGGCCAGCACGGTGATCTTCTCGCCCGATTCGCGGGCGGTGGCGACGCTGCCGTCGCACAGCTGGTCGGGCGAAGCGTCGGGGGCCGGGCCGAAGGCCAGCACCACCCGGTATTGCGGCTTGGGCGCCGCGTCGCGATCGGCGGTGAAGGCCAGGGCGCGGCCGATGATCTGGTTGGTCATGGCCTGGGCGGCGGCGGCGGCCAGGTCCTCGCGCCCCAGGCCGAAGGGGTCGCCCCGCACCTCCACCAGCATGGGACCCGAGGCGCTGGCATGGACCATGGTGCTCCAGGTCGCCGGGCTGCGCCAGCCGCCGGCCACCGAGGCCGGACCCTCCTCGCAGGCCGAGGCCACCGCGGCAATGGCGGCGGCTCCCAGCGACAGCAGGCGCTTCAGCATCGCATCCTCCCTTCCCCGGCGTCGCGCCTACTCAACCACGAAGCGGCGGCGGGAGAAAGGGGGGATCAGGCGTCGGGGCTTCAGGCGTCGGGGGGCCGGCGGGCGGCGGCCGCCACCTTGGCCAGGCACGCCTCGCGCCCGTCGCCCGAGGCGGTGTAGTCGAGGGCGTGGAAGCCGCCGGCATCCATGTCGGGGAACAGGTGCACCGACAGCCGACAGCCTCCGGCGGCATAGACCCACACCTTGCCGGGGGCATGCTCGGCCTCCTCCTGCGGCTGCCCCAGCAGATCCAGCGTCTCGGCATCGGACAGCCCGACCAGCTGCGGCGGCGCCTCGGCGGCGGGGCGCGGCGGCGGGCGCAGGGCCGACAGCCCGGCCGCCGGAGCGGCCTGGGCGGCGGGGCGGGGGGTCGGCCCGGGGCCGGGGGCGCCGACGGGCGGCGATTGCGGACCCGGATGGGTGCAGCCGCCCAATGTCAACGCCAAGGACAGGCAGAAAAAGGCTCTTACGTTCATGGCTTCTAATCCTGAAGGAGAAAAACAATCAACTTGTCCATACCGGAATGCCTCGCCACCCCCTTCGTGTCATATTCCGGACAATCGGCGGCAACGTCATGTCCAGGTGCGGAAAATATCGGACTAATACATGCCAAGTGTTGCCTTACGGCGCTGCGGGGATTTCAATATCCGGACAATTTCTTGCACCGGGTGCCGCCATGGTCCGTCTCGCCGCCGCCCTCGTCCTCGTCCTTGCCGCCCTACCCACCGCCCCCTCGGCCCGGGCCGACATTCCGGCCTGGGCGTGGGCCTGGGCCTGGCCGCTGCAGACGGGCCTCGGTCCGGCCCGCCATGTTGGCGGCAACGACGATTACCGCGTGGTTTACGCCGCCCCTTCCGGCTCCGACGCGCGTCCGGTCTACCTCCAATCCGCATCGGCCGCCCGGGTCCCGGTGGCGCGCGGCCTGCCCTTCGGCTTCAACCGGGGCACCTGCGACCGCGACCAGATCGGCGCCGATGCCGCCGACGACCTGCTCGGCGCCGCCCCCGCCGACGCGGTCGACCGCGGCTGCGTGGCCGAGGCGCTCAGCCATCTGCCGGACGGCCGGCCGATCGCCTGGGACGGCGCCGACGGCAGCGGTTGGCGCATGATGCCGCTGCGCAGCTTTTCCGCCGCCGGGCGCCATTGCCGCGCGTTCCACATCGCCGGCGAGGGGCGGCGCGAGGGACTCACCGGCACCGCCTGCCTGCTGCCCGAAGGGCGCTGGGAGATCCTGGACTAGGGTCCGT
>NZ_CACVCG010000066.1 GCF_902729435.1 Magnetospirillum sp. UT-4 | reverse complement strand
TTTTGGATCAGATAAGGGCGAGGCCCGCCGCATCCTTCGAGACGAGCGCTGCGCGCTCTCCTCAGGATGAGGCCACGGATACGCGACGGGGCCTCACTCCCACTCGATCGTCCCCGGCGGCTTGGAAGTAATGTCGTAGGTCACCCGGTTGATGCCCTTGACCTCGTTGATGATGGGCGATTCTGCGTCGAGAAGGGCGAAAAGCAGTGTTTCTGCCCGCCTGAAGGGTCAAAAAGAGACCGGGAGATTCAACATTCCCACACAAAGATCGGGGAACAAGGATCAGGTCGCAGGCTCGAATTCCGGCATAACACGTTGACGGTTACGCTCATCCGCTTCCTCGGGGGTCAATGGGATGTGCCGAACGAAACGTCGTGCTGGAATACTGCGCATTTCCGCGAGGGCGTCGTATATCACCGCCCGCGAATCCTCATCTATACGCATGAATGCATCCCACTCTGAACTCATATCTGCTGGGTCGAACATCCGGTCGACTTCATAAAAGGTGCCATCGGCGCGAATCCAGCGGACCACTGGGCGACGTATACCCCGTTCATCTTCAACGGGGGAAACGCGTAAGAAATCCACAACCTCAATACGCCTAAGTAACTCACTCCACGGAATTGCAGGTCCAAATAGGAATGAGTATTCTTGGAGATCGAAAGACATCAAGAGGTCTAACAGCTTTCGGAAGCGCACGACCCCCCGCGCCACCTCTTTCTCATTCTTGCTGCCGCCGACAGCAGTAAGAATTGCCGCCTTGAGGTCCTCGAACTGTTCGGTCAGGGCATCGATCCGCCGGCCTTCCTGCTGCTTGGCGCGCTGCTCCAATAGCAACTTCTGGAACAAGCCGGACCACTGCTTCTTAAGTGCATCTTCAATGTCCTGCAACTTATTGAATGTAGTGATGCCGTTATTTGTGACTCTGTGGCGCAGAAAATTTATGAATTCAAATATATACTTCGCCGTTTCGAGTTTTTCTATGGAGCTGTACTCTATCAAGTCAGCGATCGGCTTCCCCTTGTTCCGTTCGTAAGTGGCGTGGTCGTGCATGACCCGCTCGTCCACAAAGGCAAACACTGGGACTGAACGCTCGACCGCCTTTAGTACTTCAAGCTGGGTGACGGAGATGTTGTCCTTGGCCTTGAGGAGTTCGTTGCTCTTGCTTACCCCCGCCAAGCCCTCCAAATCGACCTTTTGGAGGGCACTCGGTACGGACTTGCCGCCAAACCTTGACCCAATAATCACCACTACAGCATCAGCCCCAGCGACCTCATCAATGCAACTTGTATGCGTGTGCTCTCGCGGGTCGAAGAGAACATCATTGTAATCGCTCATCACGGGTTCGTGCCCGAGATTTTCAATAAATTGTCTGAGCTGCCCCCTAATAACGGACAAATCATAACATGTCGATGACACAAAGACGCGCAAACTAGCCAAGATGGCACCTCTGCGAGACTGAAGGTGGATGCGATAATATGCGCATTATACCGCGCGTCGGCACGATGCGCAACCATTAAGCGGCGCTCAACTGTGCCGCGCTACCGATCTGAAAACGTCCTCTTGCAGGTCGATCGTGAGTCACTGCCATTTCGGAGAGCCTTCCCGCTTGTAGACCGCCATGAGAGATACACCTTGGAGGTGGGGGCCCACACAAGACGCCCCTCAGCCATCTAAGCCCCCACAGACTCCGGACAGAAAGAAGGCGCCTTGCGGCGCCCTCTCGTTCAAGCTAAGCGCTAGAAAAATCACTCCCACTCAATCGTCCCCGGTGGCTTGCTGGTCACATCATAGGTCACCCGGTTGATGCCCTTGACCTCGTTGATAATCCGGTTCGCCACGCGGCCGATGAAGGCCATGTCGAAGGGGTAGAAGTCGGCGGTCATGCCGTCGGTGCTGGTCACCGCGCGCAGCGCCAGGGCGTAGTCGTAGGACCGCGAATCGCCCATCACGCCGACGGTGCGGACGGGGAGCAGCACCGCGAAGGCCTGCCAGATGGCGTCGTAGAGGCCGGCGTTGCGGATTTCCTCGAGATAGATGGCATCGGCCTTCTTGAGGATCTCGACCTTCTCGCGGGTCAGTTCCTGGCCGGGGATGCGGATGGCCAGGCCGGGGCCGGGGAAGGGGTGGCGGCCGACCATCTCGTCGGGCAGGCCCAGCTCGCGGCCCAGGGCGCGGACCTCGTCCTTGAACAGTTCGCGCAGGGGCTCCACCAGCTTCATGTTCATGCGGTCGGGCAGGCCGCCCACATTGTGGTGGCTCTTGATGGTGACGCTGGGGCCGCCGATGAAGCTCACCGATTCGATGACGTCGGGGTACAGGGTGCCCTGGGCCAGGAAGTCGGCGCCGCCCACCCGCCTGGCCTCTTCCTCGAACACGTCGATGAAGGTGGCGCCGATGATCTTGCGCTTGCGTTCGGGGTCGGTGACCCCCTCCAGCTTGCCCAGGAACAGGTCGGAGGCGTCCTTGTGCACCAGGTTGATGTTGAAGCGGTCGCGGAAGACGCTGACCACCTGCTCGGCCTCGCCGGCGCGCATGAAGCCGGTATCGACGAAGACGCAGGTGAGCTGGTCGCCGATGGCCTCGTGCAGCAGCGCCGCCACGACGGACGAATCGACGCCGCCCGACAGGCCGCAGATCACCCGGCCCCGGCCCACCTGGGCCCGGACCTTGGCGATTTCCTGCTCGCGGAAGGCGGCCATGGTCCAGTCGCCGGCGCAGCCGCAGACCCCGTGCACGAAATTGGCCAGCAGCTTGGCGCCGTGCGGGGTGTGCACCACCTCGGGGTGGAACTGCACGGCGTAATAGCGGCGGTCGTCATTGGCGATGGCGGCGAACGGCGCACCTTCCGAGGTGCCGACCGGACGGAAGCCGGGGGGCAGGGCGGTGACGCGGTCGCCGTGGCTCATCCACACCTGCTCGCGCCCGCCCTTGGCCCAGGCGCCGTGGAACAGGGTGCAGTCGTCGACCACGTCCACATAGGCGCGGCCGAACTCGCGGTCGTGGCCGGCCTCGACCTTGCCGCCCAGCTGGTGGCAGATGGATTGCTGGCCGTAGCAGATGCCCAGGATCGGCAGGCCGGTGTCGTAGATGAAGGCGGGCGGCAGCGGCGCGTTGTCGTCGAGCACGCTGGCCGGGCCGCCCGACAGGATCAGGCCCTTGGGTGCGAAGGCGGCCAGACTTTCGGGCGTCACCCGGTTGAACGGGTGGATTTCGCAATAGACGCCGCTTTCGCGCACCCTCCGCGCGATCAGCTGGGTCACCTGGCTGCCGAAATCGAGGATCAGGACGCGGTCGGACATGGGCAACCCTTCGGGCGGGAATGGGGAAGCCCGGACTATATCACTGGGCCGGCAGGCGGCAAGCGGCGGATGCCGGCTTTCCCCGGCCCGCCGATTGGTCTATGACGGAGCCGGCCAACCCCGGAGTCGCCATGCCCGCCAACTTTCCCGACATCTGGCATCTGCGCCTGAAAGTCTCGCCCGAAGCCCTGCCGGTGTTCGAGGAGGTGTTCGAGCGTTTCGCCGAATCGGTGACCATGTTCATGGAGGACAAGTCGGGCATCTCGGACGGCGATTGCGACTGGTTCCTCGAGGGCTATGCCCGCACGCCGCCGCAGCGGACCGAGATCGTCGCCGCCCTGTCGGCGGTGGCCGCCGCCGCCGGCATCGAGGTGCCGGCGCTGGAGATCGAGCGGCTGCCCAACGTGGATTGGGTGCTGGAGAACCTGCGCGACTTCCCGCCCATCGCCGCCGGACGCTTCTTCGTGCGCGGCAGCCACTGGCAGGGCCGCTGCCCGCTGGGCAGGACCGAGCTGCTGGTGGATGCCGGCACCGCCTTCGGCTCGGGCGAGCACGCCACCACCAAGGGCTGCCTCACCATGCTCGACCGGCTGGCCAGGCGGCGCCGTTTCCTGAAGCCGCTGGATCTGGGCTCGGGCTCGGGCATCCTCGGCATCGCCATGGCCAAGATGTGGGCGCGCCCGGTGCTCGCCACCGACATCGACCCCGGCGCGGTGCGGGTGGCCGCCGTCAACGCCCGCCTGAACGGAATCGGCGCCCGCTTCGACAGCATCGTCAGCGACGGCTGGCGCAACCCGGAACTGAGGCGCCGCGGCCCCTTCGACGTGGTGGTCGCCAACATCCTGGCCAAGCCGCTGATGCGCATGGCCCCCGCCCTGGCCGCCCACCTCGCCCCCGGCGGCGTCGCGGTGCTGTCGGGCCTGCTGGAGTGGCAGGAACGCATGGTCATGGGCACCCACGAGAAGCAGGGCCTGCGCCTCAAGGACAGGGTGGTGCTGGACGGCTGGGCCACCCTGCTCATCGGGCGCTAGCTTTTGTGGCGGGTTGTCGCCAAACCGCAACCGGACTAGAGTTGCGCCCCGGGGGTGTTTCCACCGAGGGGGCCGTTTGATGAATCGTCGTTTTCCCGTGATCGTCCTGGCCGCCCTGGGGTTGGCCGCCTGCGCCTCCGAGCCGGCGCCGATGCCGATGCCGGAGGCGCCCAAGCCGAAGATGGTGTCCGCCCCCGGCGGCGAATGGGTGGTGGTCGAGGACTATGCCGCCGAGATGGTGGCCGCCCCCCGTTCCCCCTATATCGGCCAGCCGGTCGATCTGGATTCCGACCGCGCCGTCGACCCCGCCGGGCGGCTGTGCAAGGCCCCGGCCTACGGCGAGATCGAGGCGCCCGCCGGCGCCAGCCTGGGCAATCCCTCGCATCCCAAGGCCGCCACCGATCCGACCCCGCGCAAGACCCTGGTGGTGACCTGCGGCGGCGAGCCCTTCGCCACCTATGTCCGCATGCCCGACGGCTCGATGCTGGCCCGCGCCAATGGCTGGGTGCTGAAGCTGGCCAAGGCCGAACCCAAGATGGCGGCCCCCATGCCGGCCCCGGCTCCGGCTCCGGCCCCGGCTCCGGCCCCGGCGCCCAAGGCCACGGAACCCACCGTCGCCGAGGCTGCGGTGCTGAAGAGCACCGTGGTCTACCTCGCCTCGTACAAGACCGAGGCCACCGCCCAGGCCGGCTGGAAGCGCCTGGCCAAGGCCTCGCCGGTGCTGGCCAAGCAGAAGCCGATCATCCGCGAGATCGATCTCGGTCCCAAGGGCAAGTGGCTGCGCCTCTACGGCATGGCCGCCGACGAGGCCGAGCGCGAGACCGTCTGCAAGCAGCTGGGCAAGCTGGTGGACGAGTGCGGGTCGCGGATCAGGGAATAGGGTCTTGCTCCCCTCCCCTTTCATGGGGAGGGGTCGGGGGTGGGGTCGTCGGCCGCGAATCCAGGCGGCGCCAGCCCCCCACCCTGCCCTCCCCACCAGGGGGAGGGTAATCTTTCATTCAGTTCACGCGTGCCCGGCGTCGCCCGACAGCGAGCCGAAATCAATGCCCAGCTTGTGGATGGCGGCTTCCCACTTGTGGTCGAGCAGGGTGCCGAACAGCAGGTGCTCGTCGGCCGGCACGTTCAGCCAGACGTTCTCGCGGATCTCGGAATCCAGCTGGCCGGGGCTCCAGCCGGCATAGCCCAGGGCCAGCAGGCTGCGCTTCGGGCCGTCGCCGCCGGCGATGGCCTTGAGCACGTCGACCGTGGCGGTGAGTGCGATATTGTCTTCCACCATCATCGAGCTGTCGTGCATGTAGTCGTCGGTGTGCAGCACGAAGCCGCGCCCGCCCTCGACCGGACCGCCGAAATGCACCTGCACCCCACCGCAGGCCGGACTCGGCTCGATGTCGAGCTGCTCCAGCAATTCCGCGAAGGTCAGGCCGTCGAACGGGCGGTTGATGACCAGGCCCATGGCGCCCTCGGCAGAATGGGCGCACAGATAGACCACCGCGCGCGCGAACCGGGGGTCCTGCATCTGCGGCATGGCAATCAGCAACTGGCCGGCGAGATAGCCTTGGATCTTCTGCATGGGCATGCCCCCACACATATGCCGGACGCCGAAGGAAAGCAACCGCCCCCTTCGCTCGGCGCGGGCGCGCGCGACCGGCTTGTGTTGACACGGGGTGGTCGGGTTTGCTGTCCTAGAGCGCGATGACACTAGGTCGGCGCTCGGGGTGCGCCGACCTAATGTCTGAATCGCACTCTAATTTATTGATTTAGAGGCGGATTCAGCTATCAGGTTGGATCGCCTCGCGATTCAACCTGATAGCATCCGGCTCTAGCCGCCGGCAAGACCAGGGACCCCGCCCATGCGCCTTTTCCTCCGCCTCGTCGTGGCGGCCATCGTGTTCGCCACCGCCGCCGCGCGCGCCGCCGAGCCGGGGGCGTCGGACTGGGCCGACAACGAAGCCGGCAGGCTGCGCCTGGTCGCCGCCGCCACCGCAATGGGCGATTCGCCGCGCCTGGCCCTGGGGCTGCACTTCGCGCTGGAGCCGGGGTGGAAGATCTACTGGCGCACCCCCGGCGACGCCGGCTATCCGCCCAAGCTGGACTGGGCGGGTTCAAGCAACATCGGCACGCCCGAGCTGTCCTGGCCGGCGCCCAAGCGCTTCGAGCTGGCCGGACTGCAGAACCACGGCTACGGCGGCGAGGTCATCCTGCCGGTCACGGTGCCGGTGGCGAAGCCCGGCCAGCCGGTGCGCCTCGCCCTGGCCGTCGACTATCTGGCCTGCGCCCAGATCTGCGTGCCCATGGCGGCGAAGCTGGCGCTGGCCCTGCCCGCCGGCCCCGCCTCGCCCTCGGCCTTCGTCCACGACATCGGCCGGTTCGCCGCGCTGGTTCCCGGTGACGGCGCCCGCCACGGCCTGGCGGTGGAAAGGCTGGAGGCGGTGGGCGAAGGCGAGCAGTCCCGGCTGCGGCTGACCCTGAGCGCCGCCGAGCCGCTGACGCAGCCCGACCTGTTCGTCGAGCCGCCCGAGGTCGCCAATTTCGACGCCCCCCGCGTCGCTTTGTCCGAGGGCGGCCGCCGCGCCGTCATCGAGGCGCCGGTGGTGGCGGGGACGCTGCAGCGGCCGCTGGCCGCCGGTCCGGTGACGGTGACGGTGGTGGACGGCCTGCGCGCGCTGGAGGCCACCCTGACTCCGCTGCCGGGCGCCGCCGCGCCGCTGCCCGAGCCGGCCGGACTGCCCACCCTGGCGGCCATGCTGGCGGCGGCGCTGCTGGGCGGCTTCATCCTCAACCTGATGCCCTGCGTGCTGCCGGTGCTGTCCATCAAGGTGCTGGGGGTGCTGTCCTATGGCGGTGCCGAGCGCGGCCACATCCGCGCCGCCTTCCTCGCCTCGGCGGCCGGCATCGTGGTGTCGTTCCTGGCCCTGGCCGGGCTGGCGGCGGGGCTGAAGGCGGCCGGCCACGCGGTGGGCTGGGGCATCCAGTTCCAGGAGCCGCTGTTCCTGGCGGCGCTGGCCGCCATCGTCGCCCTGTTCGCCGCCAATCTGTGGGGCCTGTTCGAGATCCGCCTGCCGGGCTTCCTGATGAGCGGCGGCGACGGCCGCGCCCACCACACCCTGCTCGGGCACTTCCTGTCGGGGGCCTTCGCCACCGTCCTGGCGACCCCCTGCTCGGCCCCCTTCCTCGGCACCGCGGTGGCCTTCGCGCTGTCGCGCGGACCGGCCGAGATCGGCGCCATCTTCGCCGCCCTGGGCATCGGCATGGCGGCTCCCTATTTGCTGGTGGCGGCCTGGCCCGAAGCGGCACGCCGGCTGCCCCGGCCCGGCCCGTGGATGGTGACGTTGCGGAAGGGCCTGGGGCTGGCCCTGGCGCTGACCGCGCTGTGGCTGCTGACGGTGCTGGGGACCCAGCTCACCGCCGGCGATGCCCCGCCCGAGGCCGCCGCGCCGGAACCCGGCGCCGTCGCCTGGGTTCCGTTCGACGCCACCGCCATTTCCGGCATGGTCGCCGCCGGCACGGTGGTGTTCGTCGACGTCACCGCCGACTGGTGCATCACCTGCAAGGTCAACAAGGCGGCGGTGGTGGAGCGCGGCGAGGTGGCGCGTCGCCTGGCCGAGCCCGGCATGGTGGCCATGCGCGCCGACTGGACCCGGCGCGACGATGCCATCGCCGCCTATCTCGCCTCGTTCGGCCGCTACGGCATTCCGTTCAACGTGGTCTACGGCCCCGGCGCCGCCGGCGGCATCGTCCTGTCCGAGCTGCTCACCGAGGCCGAGGTGCTGGCGGCACTGGACCGCGCCGCCGGCCGCACCGCCATGCGCTGACCGTAATCGAGCTCGAGCCCGGCCGGCAGCCGCCCGAGATCGGCAAGGAAGCGGTCGCGCCAGCGCGCCACGGTGTTGGCCTCGACCATCTCCATCATCGCCCGCCAGCGCTGGACGCGCTGCTCGCGCGGCATGGACAGGGCGCGGGCCAGGGCATCGGCGACCTCGTCGAGATCGTAGGGGTTGACCACCAGCGCGCCCACCTCCAGCTCGCGCGCCGCGCCGGCGAAGCGCGACAGCACCAGCACGCCGGGATCCTCGGGATTCTGCGCCGCCACGTATTCCTTGGCGACCAGGTTCATGCCGTCGCGCAGGGGCGTGACCAGGCCGACGCAGGCGGCGCGGTAGAAGCCGGCCAGGGTGGCGCGGTCGTAGCTCTTGTTGAGATAGCGCACCGGCTGCCAATCGAATTCGGCGAAGCGGCCGTTGATGCGCCCGGCCGCACTTTCCAGCTGGCGCTTGAGCGCCCGGTAGCGGGCCACGTCCTCGCGCGAGGGGGCGGCGATCTGCATGAACTCGAAGGTCCCCTTGACCTCGGGCCGGGTCTCGATCAGGCATTCGACGGCGTCGAAGCGCTGCGGCAGACCCTTGGAATAGTCCAGCCGGTCCACCCCCAGGATCAACCGGCGGCCCCGCATGGAGGCCTTCAGCCGGCGGGTCTCGGCGGTATCGGCATGGCTCACCGCCAGCGCCGCGAATCCGGCGGCGTCGATGCCGATGGGATAGGCGCGGGCCCGCGAGGTGCGGCCGAAGGCGGTGAACGACCCGTCGGGAGCGACCTCCCCCCTGGCCTCGCCGGCCACGTAGCCGAGGAAGGCGCGCACGTCGTCGGGAGTCTGGAAGCCGACCAGGTCGTACGAGGCCATCGCCCGCACCAGCCGCCGGTGACCCGGCAGGGCGACCAGCATGTCGGGTACCGGGAACGGCGTGTGCAGGAAGAACCCGATGGGATTGGCGATGCCCAGGCGGCGCAGTTCCTCGCCCAGCGGGATCAGGTGATAGTCGTGCACCCACACCAGATCGTCGGGCCGCAGCATGGGCGCCAGCGCGGCGGCGAAGGCGGCGTTGACGCGCAGATACCCTTCCAGGCTGCGCCGCGACACCTCCATCAGGCCGAGGCGGTAATGGAACAGCGGCCACAGGCTGGAATTGGAATAGCCGCTGTAGAAATCCTGGTAGTCGGCGCGCGAGAAGTCGGTGGTGACGATGGTGACCGGCCCGCGGCGGACCTGCCTGGGCGGCCCCGCAGCCTCGGCGGCGACCTCGCCCGACCAGCCGAACCACAATCCGCCCTGCTTTTCCAGCGCCTCGAACAAAGCCACCGCCAGACCGCCGGCGACCACGCCCTTGCGCGGAAGACTCACCCGGTTGGAAACCACCACCAGTCTCGGCAACATCCTCTCCTCGCCTCGGGGGGCCATCCCTCCAAGGTGGGGTGCCGGGGCCGGCCGTCCCAGGCGACTGAGGCGGTAACGCCTAGTGGTCCTCCCCAGACGCTTGGTTCCCCAGCGGCGGGATCAGGAGGCCCACCAACCTATTGAATTGTGGTTAGAATCTGACGGAGGGTGTGGACACCATCCGTCAGATTCTAACCACTAGGGAGCAGCTTCCTTCGCGCCTTCGCGGGCGAGGCGGTCGGCACGCTCGTTCTCGGGATGGCCGGCATGGCCGCGCACCCAGTGCCAGGATACCCGGTGCACCGCCGCCGCCGCCTCCAGCGCCCGCCACAGATCGTCGTTCTTCACCGGCTTGTTGTCGGCGGTCTTCCAGCCGCGCGCCTTCCAGCCGCGCAGCCATTCGGTCATGCCCTTCTTGACGTATTCGCTGTCGGTGTAGACCTCGACCGTGCAGGGACGGGACAGCGCCGACAGGCCCTGGATCACCGCCATCATCTCCATGCGGTTGTTGGTGGTGAGCGGCTCGCCGCCCTTCAGCTCCTTCTCGGCCCCCCTGAAGCGCAGGATCGCCCCCCAGCCGCCGGGGCCGGGATTGCCGGAACAGGCGCCGTCGGTGAACAGCTGGACGATGGTTGCCGACTCCGTCATGGCCAATTCCCGTCGCCGGTGTCAGCAGCCTCACCCTGAGGAGCTCCCATCGGGAGCGTCTCGAAGGGCGAGGCGGGCCATAAACGTCGTGCGACGGGCCTGATCCTTCGAGACGCCGCCTGCGGCGGCTCCTCAGGATGAGGCCCGAATGACAGAAGGTGCCTCATTCGATGCCGTAGGCGCCGGGGCCGGTCAGGCCCTGGTGGAACTTGAGCTTGCGGAAGTATTCCATCGGGTCCTTGCGGCTGACGAAGGCGCCGGCGGGGGTGTTCAGCCAGTCGTAGAGCCGGGTCAGCAGGAAGCGCATGGCCGCCCCCCGGGCCAGCAGCGGCAGCGCCTCCAGCTCCTCGGGCGAGAGCGGGCGGACCTTGCGGTAGCCGTTCAGCATCAGCCGGGCCTTGGTGGCGTTGAACGACAGGTCGGGCTCGAAGCACCAGGCGTTCAGGCAGATGGCGATGTCGTAGGCGAGGAAGTCGGTGCAGGCGAAGTAGAAGTCGATGATGCCCGACACCTTCTCCTCCCGCGTGGCGCGGTCGGCCAGGAAGAAGACGTTGTCGGGAAACAGGTCGGCGTGGATCAGCCCCTGGGGCAGCGCCGTCGGCCATTCCCGCTCCAGCGCGCCCAGCTCGGCATCGATGAAGGCGGCCAGGCCGGGGATGACCTCGTCGGCGCGGCCGCGCTCGGCCTCGAACAGGGGGCGCCAGCCGGAAACCGACAAATCGTTGGCCCGCCGCTGCCCGAAACCGGCCCCGGCCAGGTGCATCCCGGCCATGGCCGGCCCCAGCGCGGCGCAATGGCCCAGCGTCAGGCGGCGCACGCTCATGCCCTTGAGGAAGCTCACCACCGCCGCCGGCCGCCCGCACAATTGGCGCAGGGCCAGGCCGTCGCGGCCATGCACCGGAATCGGGCAGGCCAGGCCGTGCCCGGCCAGATGCTCCATCAGCCCCAGGAAGAAAGGCAGATCCTCGGCCTTGGTGCGGGTCTCGTAGAGGGTGAGGATGTAGGCGCCGCGGTCGGTCTGGAGCAGGAAATTGGAATTGGACACCCCCTCGGCGATGCCCTTGAACGCCATCACCTCGCCGATGTCGTACTCGGCGACGAAGGCCTCCAGTTCCTCCTCCGAAACCTCGGTATAGACCGCCATTCCTGATCCTTGCACTCCGGCGCAACGCGGGAAGGTACGACAGGCCCGGCGGTTTGGGAAGGGGGGCTCAGCCCTCCCACCGCCCCGCCAGGGTTTCGTCGCTGGCGCGGGCTTCGACCCAGTGGTCGCCGGCGGCGGTGTGTTCCACCTTCCAGAACGGCGCCTTGGTCTTCAGCCAGTCGATCAGGAAGTGGCAGGCCTGGAAGGCGGCTTCGCGGTGGGCCGAGGCGGCGGCGACCAGGACGATGCGGTCGCCCGGCTCGAGACGGCCATGGCGGTGGATGACCAGGGTGCCCTCCAGCTCCCAGCGGCGGCGGGCCTCGGCCTCGATGGCTTCCAACTGGCGTTCGGTCATGCCGGGGTAGTGTTCCAGGGTCATGCCGCGCACCTCGTCCCCCAGCGCGGCGGCCTCGCCCATGAAGTCGCGGACCAGGCCGACGAACAGGCAGATGCCGCCGATGGCAGTGTTGCCGGCGGTCAGGCGGGCCAGTTCGGCGCCGGGATCGAAGTCCTCGCGCTGGACCCGGATCATCGCTTCAACCCCCGGTGACCGGAGGGAAGAAGGCCACCTCGTCGCCGGCCTTCACCGGATGGTCGAGGCCGGCGTAATCCTGGTTCACCGCCGCCCGCACCACCGCCATGTCGGCCAGGGCGGCGGCGTGGCCGGGCGAGCGGGTCTTCAGCCAGGCCACCAGGGCGCCGAGGTCGGACACCTCGGGCGGCGGCGCCACCTCTTCCTCGCCGATACCGACCTTGGAGCGCAGCCAGGCGAAATAGAGCACCTTCATCGCCCGATCTCCATATTCGCCAGGATGAAGTCCGCCACCGCCGCGGCATCGTCGAGGTCGAGGCGCGGCAAGGTCAGACCCGGGCAGGGATCGGTGGAGGCCACCGCCACCACCAGCGGGTCGTCGGGCCAGAACGGCGGCTTGCCCACCGCCGCGCGCCACACTTCGATGCGGCGATGGGGCCAGCGGCGGAAGCCTTCCACCAGCACCAGATCGACCGGGGCCATGCGCTCCAGCAGCTGGTCCATGCCGTATTCGGCCTCGCCGTCCCGGTATTCATGCATCAGCGCCCAGCGCCGGGCCGAGGCGACCATCACCTCGGACGCGCCGGCCGCCCGGTGCTCATACGAATCCTTGCCCGGCTTGTCGATGTCGAAGCCGGCATTGGCCTGCTTGATGGTGGAGACCCTGAGGCCGCGGGCCGAAAGGACCGGCAGCAGCTTGACCATCAGCGTCGTCTTGCCGCTGCCGGAATGGCCGGCCAGGCCGAACACCCGGGCGGGATCAGCGTGCCTCATGGGCTTTGGCGTCCTTGTGTTCGGGCAGCGGGCCGCGCAGGTGCTTCAGGCCCGATTGCAGGTAGTCCCAGCCGGTGACCAGGGTCAGCAACGCCGCCGCCCACAGCGCCACCTCACCGATCTCGCGCACCGGCAGCCAGGCCGGGCCGGAATCGCCCACCAGCAGCACCGGCAGCGCCACCATCTGGAAGCCGGTCTTCCACTTGGCCAGGCGGGTCACCGGCATGCCGACCCGCACCTCGGCCAGGAATTCGCGCAGGCCCGAGACCAGGATCTCGCGCAGCAGGATGACCAGGGCCGGCAGCAGGGCCACCGGACCCAGCCGGTCGAAGGCGACCAGCATGAACAGCACCGCCGCCACCAGCAGCTTGTCGGCGATGGGATCGAGGAAGCGGCCGAAGGCCGAGACCTGGTTGCTGCGCCGGGCCAGCCAGCCGTCGAACCAGTCGGTCACCGCGGCGGCGACGAACAGGCCGCAGGCCAGCCATTGCGACCACGCGCCCTCGACATAGAACGTGGCGATGACCAGGGGGATCACCACGATCCGGGACAGGGTGAGCAGGTTGGGCAGGCTGGTCAGCATGAAGGGGCGGTCTGACTTTCTTGGCTTGCCCTCGCCGGGCGGGCGCGTCCGCGCCCTTGGCCGCGGCCGCAATGGCCGCCGGTCGCAACGTGCGCCGTAGGGCGCCCGCCGCTCCAGGGACTCGGGAGCGGGGCGATATTATCCCTGGGGATGGAAGTGATCATAGATTTTTTTGGCCATGGCGTGGCTGATTCCGGCCACTGCCTCAAGATCGGCGAGGCCGGCCGCCGCCACCTCGCGGGCCGAGCCGAAATGATGCAGCAGCGCCTTCTTGCGCCGGGCGCCGATGCCGGCCACCTCGTCCAGCGGCGAGCCGCCCATGGCCTTGGCCCGGCGCGCCCGGTGGCTGCCGATGGCGAAGCGGTGGGCCTCGTCGCGCAGCCGCTGCAGGTAGTAGAGGACGGGATCCTTGGGCTCCGGCGAGAAGGGCTCGCGCCCGGGCAGGAAGAAGCGCTCGCGCCCGGCATTGCGGTCGGGACCCTTGGCGATGGCGGCCAGCGGCACCTCCTCGATGCCCAACTCGGCGAACACCTCCAGCGCCGACGACAGCTGGCCGGCGCCGCCGTCGATCAGCACCAGATCGGGCCACTGGCCGCCGCTGCGGTCGGGGTCCTCGCGGGCGACCCGCTTGAAGCGCCGGGTCAGCACCTCGCGCATCATGGCGAAATCGTCGCCGGGGGTGAGCTCGTCCGAGCGGATGTTGAACTTGCGATAGGACTGCTTCATCCAGCCCTCGGGTCCCGCCACCACCATCGCCCCCACCGCGTTGGTGCCCTGGATATGGCTGTTGTCGTAGACCTCGATGCGTTCGGGCGGGGCGTCCAGGCCGAACAGCTCGGCCAACCCGGCCAGCAGTTTGGCCTGGGCCGAGCCCTCGGCCAGGCGCCGGCCCAACGCCTCGCGGGCATTGTCGTAGGCGTGCTCCATCAGCCGCTTGCGGTCGCCGCGCTTGGGCACCGCGACCGCCACCTTACGCCCCGCCTTCTCGGACAGGGCGCGGGCGACGATGGCCGCCTCGGCCGGCTCCTGGCTGACCAGGATTTCCCGGGGCGGGGTCTTGTCGGCGTAGAACTGCCCCAGGAACGCCGCCATCACCTCGCCGGCCTCGGCATCCTGGGCGTGGGCGGGAAAGTACGAGCGGGTGCCGTAATTGCACCCCGAGCGGAAGAAGAACACCTGGACGCAGCTGGCGCCGCCGGCCTGGTGCAGGGCGACCACGTCGGCCTCGGCCACCTCGGCGGGGTTGATGTCCTGGTGCGCCTGGATGCGGGACAAGGCCCGGATGCGGTCGCGGAAGACCGCCGCCGCCTCGTATTCCATGGCGGCGCTGGCCTCCTCCATGCGTGCCGCCAGCTCGCGCTGGATGCGCTGGGAGTGGCCGGACAGGAAGGCGCGCGCCTCCTCGACCAGGGCCAGGTAGTCGTCGCGGGAGATGCGGTCCACGCACGGCGCCGAGCAGCGCTTGATCTGGTACAGCAGGCAGGGCCGGGTGCGGTTGGAGAACACCGAATCCGAGCACGAGCGCAGCAGGAACGCCCGCTGCAGCGCCGCCAGCGTCTGGTTGACCGCCCCGGCCGAAGCGAAGGGGCCGAAATAGGCGCCCTTGCGCCCGCGTGCGCCGCGATGCTTGAGCACCTGGGGGAAGTCGTGGTCGGCGGTGACCAGAATGTGGGGGAAGGACTTGTCGTCCTTCAGCAGGATGTTGTAGCGCGGCCCCAGCTGCTTGATCAGGTTGCTTTCCAGCAGCAGCGCCTCGACCTCGGTGTGGGTGGTGACCACCTCCATGGACACCGTCTCGGCGATCATGCGCTGGATGCGCAGCGTCTGGCGGTCGGGCCGGGTATAGGCCACCACCCGCTTCCTCAGGTTCTTGGCCTTGCCCACATAAAGCGGCTCGCCCTTGGCCCCCAGCATGCGGTAGACGCCGGGCGCCTGCGGCATGGTCTCCAGGTTGGCGGCGATCACCGTGACGCCGCGGGCGAGCGGGCCGGTGATGTCCGCGTCTTGGGAAGGCTGGGCTGAGTCGTTCATTCTTGTCGAGCCACCATAACGTCCTGTCTCTCCCCTCCCCTTCCATGGGGAGGGGTCGGGGGTGGGGTTGGTGGCCGCAAGGGCTGGCGGAACCATCCCCCCACCCCGGCCCTCCCCACCAGGGGCGGGGGATTTCATGCTCCGACCGACCTAACCCCTTGGAACAAGCCGGCCTTGACCGAGGTCAGAGGGATATCCACCAAACCTGTGGATAAGCTTGTTGGCAAATGGGGGTGAGCAGAGCACCCCCCCAGCGAGTCCTAGGTGTTCACCACATTGCCCATTTTCTATGCAGAATAATGACTACCAATGAAATCAACAAGTTAGTAGCTGTCAAGAGTAAAGACACTGTAAAATTCCGTTCTTTGCCCTTTACAAGGCCGCGCCGCTGGGGCAGCCGCCCTCCTGTGCAAAACTTGGGCGGCGGGGGCGCATCGGCGGGGCCGAAACGCTTATACCCTTGGTCCACAGGGACTTATCGCCCTATTCCTCGGGCGCCGTGTCAGCCCGCCCCCATTGCAGGTGCTGGCCGCCGTCGAGGGCGATCATCTGCCCGGTGAAGGACGGACAGGCCAGGGCGAACCGCACCGCCGCCGCGATTTCTTCCGGCGAGGTTCCTCGCGCCAGGGGTGTGCCGGCGCATTGGGCGGCGAACTGGTCGGCGGTCTGGCGCACGCTGGGCAGGGCCGGTCCCGGTCCCACCCCGACCACCCGGATGCGCGGTGCGAAGGCCAGGGCGAGGGTCTGGGTCAGCGTCCACAGCCCGGCCTTGCTCAGGGTGTAGGTGGTGAAATGCGGCGTCGGGTTCCAGACGCGCTGGTCCAGCAGGTTGACGATCACCCCCTCGGCCGCCGCCGGCAGCCGGCGGGCGAAGTCCTGGGACAGCACGAAGGGGGCACGCAGGTTGACCTCCATGTGCAGGTCCCAGCTGGCGCGGGTGGCGCTCAGCGCCTCGTCGCGCTCGAAGGTGGAGGCGTTGTTGACCAGCACCCCGAGCGGTCCCAGCGCCGCCTCGGCCCGCTCCACCAGGGTGGCGGTGGCGGCCTCGTCGGCAAGGTCGGCGGCGATGGCCACCGCCCGGCCGCCGCGCGCCCGGATGGACTCGGCCACCGCCTCGGCCTCGCCGCCCGAGGCGGAATAATGGACGGCGACGGCGAAGCCGGCCTCGGCCAGGTCGAGGGCGACGGCGCGGCCGATGCGGCGGGCGGCCCCGGTGACCAGGGCGGTGCGGGGGATGGTGTCGGCGATGGCGGTCATGGCGACCAGGATGGCGAAGCCTGCCGGGCGGCGCAACCGCCGACCGCGTCCAGCAGCCGCCGGGCTCGCCCGGCGGTCTCGGCGTCGGCGATTCCGTCCACCCGCTGGGGGCGGAAATGGCGCTGGAAGGCGGCGATGGCGGCCTCGGGGATGCCGGTGTCGTAGCCGTAGCGGGCCAGCATCTCCACTGTATCGGCGGGATCGGCCTGCTCGTCGCCGGTGAAGGGCCACAGGCCGATGCCGTGGCCCTTCAGCAGGTGCCACGGGAACAGCTCGCCCGGGTCGTGCTTGCGCACCGGCGCCACGTCGGAATGGCCGACCACGTTCCACGGCGGGATGGAATGGCGCGCCAGCACGCCGCTGGCCAGATCGATCAGCGCCACCAGCTGGATCTCGGGGAACGGGCGGTAGCCGAATTCGTGGCCGGGATTGACCAGCTCGATGCCGACCGAACGGGAATTGACGTCGCCCGCCCCCTGCCACATGGACAATCCGGCATGCCAGGCGCGCCGTTCCTCGGGCACCAGGGCATGGACGGTGCCGTCCTCCTCGACCAGGTAATGGGCCGAGACCTCGGCCGCCGGGTCGCACAGCCGCGCCAGCGCGTCGGCGGCATTGGCCATGCCGGTATAGTGCAGCACCAGCATGTCGATGGCCGCCCGCCGGGTGCCGTGATTGGGCGAGGGATGATCGACGGGGCGGGTCATGCGCCGGGCTCCGGCTCGACCGGCGACGGGGCGGCGCCGCCGATGATCTGCACCAGGGCGACCCCGGCGATGACCAGCGCGCCGCCCACCAGCTTCTGCCAGGTCAGCGGCTCGCCCAGCACCAGCACCCCGGCGGCGATTCCGATCAGCGGGCTCAACATCAGCATCGGCACCACCTTGTTGACGGGGTGGCGGGCGATCAGCCGGTACCACAGGGTATAGGCCACCAGCGACGACCCCACCACGGTATAGGCCATGGCCGCCCACAGCCGCCATTCCCCGGCCGAGCGGACCAGGGCGTCGGCCTGGCCGGATTCGGCGGCGAGGGACACCACCAGCAACATGGGGGCGGCGAAGGCCGCCATCCACCCGTTCAGCGCCAGCGGATCGATCGCCCCCAGCCGCTTGACCTGGATGTTGCTGAGGGCCCAGGCCAGCATGGCCGCCACCGCCGCCGCGAAGGGCAGCAGGCTGGGCAGGTGCGGCTCGCCGGCCAGCACCATCACCCCGGCGAAGGCGAAGGCCAGTCCGGCGCCGCGCGCCAGCCCCAGCCGCTCGCCGAAGACGATCCAGGCCAGCAGCGCGCTGAACGGCACCCCCAACTGGGTGACGATGGCGGTGGTGGCGGCGTCCATGCCCGAGATGCCGAAGAACAGCAGGCCGAAATGCCCGACGCCCAGGACCGCCGCGAAGGCGGCGACACCGGGCAGCTGGGCGCGCCGCAGGCGG
This sequence comes from Magnetospirillum sp. UT-4, assembly GCF_902729435.1. GTDB lineage: Bacteria > Pseudomonadota > Alphaproteobacteria > Rhodospirillales > Magnetospirillaceae > Magnetospirillum. The sequence continues at coordinate 8,293 of NZ_CACVCG010000066.1, read as the reverse complement.
AAGAACGGCGCCAGCGCCAGGGCGACGCCGAAGAAGCGCAGGGACGTGATCAGGAACGGCGGCAGGTACCCCGCCGCAATCTTCACGGCGACGAAATTCAGGCCCCACAGCAGCACCACCGCCGAGATGGCGAAGCGGTCGGCGGCGCTCACCGCTCCAGGTCCTCGCGCTGGGTCTCCAGCTCAAGCCAGCGCTCCTCGGCCGCCTCCAGCTCGGCGCGGGCGGCATCGATGCGGGCGGCGCCGGCATCGAAGCGGCCACGGTCGCGGGCATACAGGGTGGGATCGGCCAGCTCGACCTCGAGCCGGGCGATCTCGCCGGCCAGGGCGTCGATGCGGCCGGGCAGCTCGGCCAGCTCGCGACCGTCCTTGTAGGACAGCTTGGTCGGCGCCCGCGCCGGCGCCGCCTTGGGCTGAGCGGCGGCCGGCCTGGCGGGAGCCGCCGCCACCGGGGCCGGTCGCTGGGCCAGATAGTCCGAATAGCCGCCGACATACTCCTTCGCCACCCCGTCGCCTTCCACCGCGATGACGCTGGTGACCAGGCGGTCGAGGAAGTCGCGGTCATGGCTGACCACCAGCAGGGTGCCGTCGTAATCGGCCAGCATCTCCTCGAGCAGGTCGAGGGTATCCATGTCGAGGTCGTTGGTGGGCTCGTCCAGGATCAGCAGGTTGGAGGACCTGGCCAGCAGCTTGGCCAGCAGCAGGCGGTTGCGCTCGCCGCCCGACAGCGCCTTGACCGGGGTGCGGGCCTGGGCGTCGGCGAACAGGAAGTCGCGCATGTAGCCGACCACGTGGCGAGGGGTGCCGCGCACCCACACATTGTCGCCGCGCCCGTCGGTCAGGGTGTCCCACACCGTCGCCTCGGGGTCGAGCTGGGCGCGGCGCTGGTCGAAATAGGCGGCCTCCAGGTTGGTGCCCAGCGAGACGCGCCCGGCATCCGGCTCCAGATCACCGGTCAGCAGGCGCAGCAGGGTGGTCTTGCCGGCGCCGTTGGGGCCGATCAGGCCGACCCGGTCGCCGCGCATGATGCGGGTGGAGAAATCCTGCACCACCACCCGGTCGCCGAAGGATTTGGCAATCCCCTCGGCCTCGATCACCAGCCGGCCCGAGATTTCGCCGGCATCGGCGGCCAACTGGACGCGGCGGTCGCTGTCCTGCTTCGAGGCGTTGCGGACCGCGCGCTCCTTGCGCAGCCCCTGCAGGGCGCGCAGGCGCCCCATGTTGCGCTTCCTGCGCGCGGTGACGCCGCGGGCCAGCCAGTGCATCTCCTGGCGCAGGCGGTTGTCCATGCGCTCCAGCTCCGCCTCCTCGGCGGCGTAGGTCTCCTCCTGCCAGGCGGGAAAGCCGGCGAAGCCGAACTCGGCCCGGCGCACCAGTCCGCGCTCCAGCCACAGGGTCTGCTTCGACACCGATTCGAGGAAGCGGCGGTCGTGGCTGATGGTGACCAAGGCGCCGGAATAGGCCTTCAGCCATTCCTCCAGCCACAGGATGGTGGGCAGGTCCAGGTGGTTGGTGGGCTCGTCCAGCAACAGCGCGTCCGGCTCGCCGACCAGGGTGCGGGCCAGGGCGGCCCGCCGCCCCTCGCCGCCCGACAGCCGCGCCGGATCGCGGCCGCCATCCAGGCCGAGCGCCGCCAGCACCGCATCGACCCGCCACATCTGGTCGCGTTCGGCCTCGGGCAGGCCCAGGGCGACGTAATCGGCCACCGACGCGCCCACGAGCAGCGGGTCCTGGGGCAGCACCGCGATGCGGGCGCCGGGCTGGACGAACCGCTCGCCGCTATCGGCCAGCACCTCGCCGGCCAGCACCTTGAGCAGGGTCGATTTGCCCGAGCCGTTGCGTCCGACCAGGCAGGTCTTGTCGCCGCGCGCCACCCAGGTGGTCACGCCTTCGAACAACGGGGTGCCGCCGAAGGTCAGGCGGACGTCACGCAAGGCAAGCAGGGGAGGCGCCATGGCCGCTGATATAGCTCATCCCGAGGGCGGCGACCAGGGGGGGCGGCGCATGCCTTACCCCGCCGGGGCCGGCTCCGGGCGTTTGGCCATGGGGCGGCGGATGGGCAGCACCTGGACCTTGGGCTTGGCCAGGGCTTCCGGCGGCACCGCGGCCAGGGCCTGCAGGAACACCCCGGCATGGGCGGGGCGGCGGGCCGGATCGGGATCGGTGGCCTCGGCCACCAGCTTGGCGATCACCGGCGTGGTCCGGGGCGGCATCTCGGCCGGGCCGGCCGCCGGGTCGGGCAGCGTACCGGTCAGCAGCCGGTAGGTCAGCACCCCCAGCGAGTACACGTCCGCCTCGGGTCCGACGCCGGTGGCGTTCTCGCGCTGCTCGGGGGCGCAATAGCGGGTGCAGCCCAGCCACTGGTCGGGCAGCGGCGCGTTGCGCTCGGGCAGCTTGACCATGCTGAAATCGGCCAGCTTGGCCTGGCCGTTCTCGCGCGCGGTGAGCAGGATGTTGGACGGCTTGACGAAGCGGTGGACATAGCCGCGCCGGTGCATGGTGGTGAGCGCCGCCGACAGCTGCTTTAGCAGCGCCAGTGCCCGGGCCAGCGGCACCCGCCGGGGCTTGTCGTGGTCGGCGGCGCCCTCGCCGGCCTCATCCTTGCCGATCTCGAATTCCAGGTGGGCGGCCAGGTAAGGCATGACGAAGAACGGCCGCCCATCGACGGTGTGTTCCATGGTCTTGACCGGAACGATGTGGGGGTGGTCGAAGGCGGCCAGGGCCCGGGCCTCGACCTCGAAGCGGGTGCGCAGCTGGGCCGCGCTCATGGGTCCGTCGTCGCGCGGCGGCGCCAGCACCTTGACCGCCACCGGAATCTGCAGGTCGGGATCATGGCAGAAGAACACCCGGCCATAGCCGGTGGTGACTGCGGCCTTGTGGATGACGTACTTGCCGATGCGATCCATGATCCCCCACCACGAACTTAGAGCCGCTCTTGACTGCACCGCGGCCCTGCGATGAACCTTATCATTATACTGGCGGCGTCGTCCCGCTTCGCTTCCAACCCCGGTCGATGACATCGCGCAGCGCCGTCAGCGCTGCCACCAGCTCGACCGCCCGGGGGCGGTCGCCCGGCCTTCTGGCCATGGCTGCGGCGATCACCCCGTCGAAAGGAACGGGCACTCCCTCCGCCACCTGCGACGCCGGGCGAAAGGCGCCCACCGGCAACAACCCGGTCAACAGGCGATAGGCGAGCACCCCGACCGAGTACACGTCGGAGCGGTCGGTGGCGGACAGGGCTTCGCGCATCTGCTCGGGCGCGGCGTAGTTGGGTGTGCCGATCCACCGCCCGGCCCATCCCTCCGGCTCCTGGCCGGGAATCTTGGCGAAGCCAAGGTCGCACAGCCGCACCGTACCGTCCACCCGGTCGGTCAGCAGCAGGTTGGTTGGCTTGACGTCGCGGTGGACATAGCCCTTGGCGTGCAGGGCCGCCAGCCCCAGGCAGACCTGCCGCAGCACCTCGCAGGCCCGTCCCGCCGCCATGCGCCTGGGACATTGGTCGGCAGGCCGCCGCGCCATATTCTCCGGCCCCTTGGCGTCGCGACCGATTTCGAGGCGCAGGTTGGCGACGTGCCAAGGCATCGCCACGCACGGCCGCCCGTCGGCAAGGCGGTCCATGCGGTCGATGCGGATCAGGTGCGGGCAGTCCATGGCCGCCAGTATGCGCGCCTCGGCGACGAAGCGGCGTCGCCATTCCTCCGGCCCCAAGGGTCCCCAGCCGCCAGCGGGAACATGGCGGGGAACCTTGACCGCGACCCAGCGGGCCAATCCGGCATCCCAAGCACGGTAGACGTGGGAGAAGTTGCCGGAGACCACATGGACCGGCTGCTCCAAGCCGGGGATGGCCGAGAGCAGGGACTCCAAGGAAAGGGCCTGCCCCGCTTGCGGCGGAGCAGGCCCGATGACCTCCGTAACAGCTACCACTTGATCTGTTCGAGGTTGTCGAAGCTGACCACTTCCTCGCCGTTGGCCGTGGTCAGGTGGACCTCGCCATCGACGTTGTTGCCGATGTCGAGCGTGCCGTGATTTTCGCCATCCACCTGGATGGTCCAGCTCTCGCCGCTCTCCGAGGTGATGACGAAGGTCTGGCCCACCGCGTCGGACAGGTCCAGCGTATCGGTCCAGCTGCCGCCGCCGCCGTCGATGGTGTCGTGACCGCCACCGAAGTCGAACAGGAACAGGTCGGCTCCGTCGCCGCCCATCAGGGTGTCGTCGCCGGCGCCGCCGTCCAGGGTGTCGTTGCCGGCGTTGCCTGACAGGTAGTCGTTGCCGGCACCGCCGGACATGACGTCGTTGCCGTCGTTGCCGAACACATAGTCGTTCCCGGCGCCGGCATCCACCGTGACCGCACCGTAGGTGGTGCCATCCGAGTAGTTCATATCGACCACGTCGTTGCCGGCGCCGGCGTTGATGACCTCGATACCGTCGAGGTTGCCGACCCAGATGGCGTCGTTGCCGTCGGTCATGTTCAGGGTGTCGACGCCGTCGCCGCCAACGTAGGTGTCGCTGGTGTCGTTGGTGCCGTTGGAGTCCACCGTCACCATGGTGCCGTCATGGCCGGCACCGCCCTGATCCTGGTAGTCGGCGTCGTGCGAGTTGTTGACGCTGTCGGTGCTGAAGGTGAAGGTGTCGTTGCCGCCGCCGCCATACAGCACGTCCTCGCCGGTGCCGCCGGTGATGGTGTCGGCGCCACCGCCGCCATAGATGGTGTCGTCGCCGCTGCCGCCGTCGATGACGTCGGCACCGTCGCCCGAACCCATGCCGGCATAGTCGTCCATGTCCAGGCTGACCGTGTCCGAGGCGGCGACGTTGCCCTGCGCGTCGAGCACGCCGACGGTGAAATCGACGGTGTCCAGACTGCCGTCGTCGGGCAGCTTGAGCTGCAGGCCATCGGTGGAACTCAGGGTGTAGACCCCGCCTACCGCGGTCAGCGCGACGCCGTCCTGCATCAGGGACACGCCCGCTTCCAGGCCGCTGATGACGAAGGTCGCCGCCGAGCCGTCCGACGCGCCGCCCGAAATGTCGAGGGCCGCGTAGACGTAGCCGCCCGAGCCCTCGGAGGCGTTGTCGCCGTACAGCTTGTCGTCGCCGCCACCGCCCTCGATGGTGTCGTCGCCGGCGCCACCGTACATGGTGTCGTTGCTGCCGTTGCCCGAACCGCTGCCCGAACCGCTGCCGGAACCGCTGCCAGAACCGTGGCCCGAACCGTGGCCCGAACCGTGGCCCGAACCGTGGCCCGAACCGCTGCCGGAACCGCTGCCGCCGCCGGTGTCGCCATCGGACAGGTGGTCGTTGCCGGAACCGCCATAAAGGGTGTCGGTACCGTCACCACCCTCGACCGAATCGTTGCCCGAACCACCATACAGCTTGTCGTTGCCCGCCCCGCCATCGACGGTGTCGTCACCGGCGCCGCCATACAGGGTGTTGGCCGATTTGCTGCCGGTCACCGTGCCGCTGGCGGCCGAGCCCGACGAGTCGTAGTCGTAGCTGGTATTGGTGCCGCCGGCCACGTCGCCGATGCCGGCATCGACCGTGTAGGTCACGTTCTCGTTGATCCCATCGGACGAAACATCGATGGTCACGGTGGCGGTGTCGGTTCCGCCCTGGCCGTCGGAGACGGTGTAGGTGAAGCTCGCCTCGCCGTAGTAGTCTGCGTCGGGGGTGAAGGTGATGGTGCCGTCGCCGTTCAGGGTCACCGTGCCGTGGGCGGCATCGCCGACGCCGGTGATCGACAGGGTGCCGCCATCGGCGTCGCTATCGTTGGCCAGCAGATCCGCCACGTTCAGGGTCAGCGAGTGGTCCTCGGCGGTGGTGATGCTTTCGTCCGCCGTGGTGTCGCCCGCCACCGTGCCCTCGCCGGTGATGGAGACGGTGGCGGTGTCGCCGCCGTTGGCCTCGGTGGTGGTCACCGAGGCGGTGACGCCGGACAGGTCGAGCGGCTCGTCCGCGGTAACCGTCAGGGTCACCGCCTGACCCGTGGTGACATCGACGGTGTAGGTGCCGTCGGCGTTGGCCGTCAGCTCCTGACCGTTCAGCGACACCGTGGCGCCGTCGGGGATGTTGTCGAGGGTAACCGCCGACAGGGTCTCGGACCCGTCGGTGTCGTTCAGGCTGGCGGTCACCGTCAGCGGGTACTCGTAGGTCGAGCTGCCGCCGCTGCTGAAGGCGTCGGCGTCGCCGATCACCTGACCATCGGAGAACTTGATGTTCTCGAAGTTCTTGACGTAGCCCTGGACGTTGTTGGTGTTGGCGTCCCACTGCGCCTTGGTCACCCCGGTCAGTTCGATCGAGTCGGTGCCCGAGCCGCCGTCGATGGTGGCCCACAGATTCTGACCGCTGATCTTCAGGCTGTCGTCGCCCGAGCCCATATCGACCTTGGCCGAGATGTCGCCGCCGATTTCGACGGTGTCATTGCCCGAACCGGCATCGATGGTGGCCCAGCTGTCGTCGGCGACCTTCAGGTAGTCGTCGCCGGCATCCAGGCTGATGTTGGCCGACACATCGTCGCCGACGATGATGTTGTCGTTGCCCTGGCCGGCACTGATCGAGGCATTGACGTCGCCACCGATCTGGATGTCGTCATTGCCCGAACCGACGCTCAGGCTGGCGTTCAGGTCTCCGCCGACCTTGACGTCGTCCTCGCCCGAGCCGGTCGAGATCGAGGCGTTGGCGTCGCCGCCGACCTGCAGACGGTTGTCACCGTTGCCCAGGTCGATCTTGCCGTTGACGTCGTCGCCGACCCGCACGGTGTCGTTGCCCGAACCGCCCACAACCGTGCTGTTGACGTCGCCGCCGACATCCAGGGCATTCGTGTTGTTGCCCAGGTCGATCTTGGCATTGACGTCACGGCCGACGGTGACCTGATCGTTGCCGTTGCCGGCGCTGATGGACTTGTTGTTGTCCACCTCCACGGTGACGACATCGGCATTGTTGGTGCCTCCGAACGCCGTGTTCAGGCTGCCGCTATAGCTGTTGGTGGCGGTCGCCGTGGTCGGGTCGGCCATGTCGGCGATGCCGGTGAAGGCGGCAGGCGCCGCCTCGCCCTCGGTGATCACCGCATTGCCGATATCGACCGTCAGGGCGGCCCCTTGCGCGACCATGTCGATCTGGCTGTCATCGCCGGCGACCGGCCCCTGATTGTCGCTGACATCGGCCAGATCCAGGGTGGCGGAGCCGGACACCGTGCCGCCATGGCCGTCCGAGACCGTGTAGCTGAAGTTCACCTCGCCGGCGTAGTCGGCGGCGGGCGTGAAGGTGATGGTGCCGTCGCCGTTATCCACGATGGTGCCGTGGTCGGCGCTGATGTTGGCCGCCGTCAGGGTGTCGCCGTCCACGTCGGAGGCGTTGGCCAGCAGGTCGGCCTTGCTGATGGTGATGGACTGGTCCTCGGTGCCGGTACCGAGATCGACCGTGCTGGTGGTCGGGCCGTCGTTGACCGCCGTCGCGTTCACGGTGACGGTCTGCTCGGTGGTGCCGCCGTTGGCGTCGGTGACGCGCACGGTGAAGCTGTCGCTGCCGTTCCAGTTGGCGTCCGGGGTGAAGGTGTAGGTGCCGTCGGCATTCAGGTCGATGCTGCCGTGGGCGGTGTCGCTCACCAGCTCGATGCCGGTGATGGCACCGTCCACATCCGTCGCCGTGATGCTGCCGGAGATGACGGAATCCTCGGCGCCGCTGCCGCCGGTGGCGGTGACGGTGGCCTCGTCCTCGACCGCCGCCAGGTCGAACCCGGCGGTGCCGCTGGTGGTGCCGCCCTCGCCGTCCGAGATGGTGTAGCTGAGGCTGACCGGCCCGTTGTAATCGGCGTCCGGCGTGTAGGTGAAGGTGCCGTCCTCGTTGTCCACGATGGTGCCGTGGGTGGCCGAGATCTGGGTGATGGACAGGGTGTCGCCATCCGCGTCGCTGGCATTGGCCAGCAGGTCGGCGGCGTCGATCACCACCGAGCGGTCCTCGGTGCCGTCGGCCAATTCCACGGCGCCGGTGTTGGCCGGGCCGTCGTTCACCGCACTCACGTCGAAGCTGGCCGAGCCGGCGACCGTGCCGCCCTGACCGTCCGAGACGGTGTAGGTGAGTTCGACCTCGCCGTTGTAATTGGCCTCCGGCGTGAAGGTGACGGTACCGTCGCCGTTATCGATGATGGAGCCGTGGGTGGCCGAGATCTGCGAGATGGACAGGGTGTCGCCGTCCACGTCGCCGGCATTGGCCAGCAGATCGGCCTTGTCGATGATGACCGAGCGGTCCTCGACCGCATCATCCAGCTCAATCTCACCGGTGTTGGTCGGGCCATCGTTGACCGA
>NZ_CACVCG010000065.1 GCF_902729435.1 Magnetospirillum sp. UT-4 | reverse complement strand
TACACGCCCCGGTCGTTGAGGAACGTGGTGTAGCGGCGGTCCTCGGTGAGGATGTGGTTGACCAGCCAGTCCTGCAGAAGGCTCAGCACGTCGATGCCCTTGGCGCTGCCGGTCTCGGCGATGCGCTGGCGCAGGATGTCCAGGTCGGCGGTGAGCTGGGCATGCTTGGCGCGCTGCGCCGCCGCGTCGGGATAGCCGTGGCGCTCCAGCAGCGCCTCCTCCTGGCCGAAATGGTAGTTGGCGTATTCCCCCAGCACGTCGATGAGCTGGAGGATCTCCTTCAGCGGCTTGTCATCCTCGATGGCGTCCAGCGCCGCGTTGGCCTGTTCGAACAGGCGGCGGTGCTGCTTGTCCAGGCGCAGCACATCGACCCGGTACTCGTCGCGCCATTCGAGCAGGCCGCGCCCGAAGCGGTCGCTGTCGAACAGCGAGCTCATGCGCTTGCCCGCCGCCTCGAACAGCTTCCAGCGCACCGAGGGGATGCCGGCCACCAGCACCGCCGGCACCAGGAACACATCGGTGGCCGCCCCCGCCTTCAGGCGGAAGATCGAGGGCGTCCAGAAGATGGACATTTCCTCGCCGAAGAAGCCGCCCGGCTCGACGATCTCCACCAGGCTCTCGCCCAGGTAGCGGCCCAGCTCGCCCGCCGCCACCAGGCCCACCGCCTCGGCGCCGATGTCCACCGTCTCGCCGGCGGGAATGCGCTTCAGGGTCATGTCCTTGGCGATGCGGTTCAGCGTCCGGGTCGACACCACCTCGCCGAACAGCCAGGTGCGCTGCAGGAACTGGCGGTTCTCGAAGATGCGGGTGATGGCCGCCGACAGATCGTTGCGGCGGACGAATTCCTGGTACAGCGTCACCGCGATGCGCAGCGCCTTGACGAAACCGATGGCGCGGTAGGTCTCGTAGCCGGGCGAATTGGACAGCACCGGCAGCTCGCCGATCATGGCGCCCGCCGACAGCACCGAGCGGCTGCTGCCATAGGAATGGAGCGCCTCGACGCTGCCCGACAGCAGCAGGTAGATGCACTCGACCGCTTGGTTCTCCTTGGCCAGGATGCTGCCCGGGTTGAAGGTCACCACCGGATTGTTGAGCAGCACCCGGATCTGGTGGTGCGGCACGGTGGGGAAATAGCCCTGCAGCAACTCGTTGGCCGAGCGCCAGATGAAGTCGTGATTGGAGGGGATCAGCACATCGACGGTGCCGAACGAGGCGGTCGAGCCGATGGCCCGCTGCGCCATGGACAGCGGCGTGGCGGTATGGGCCAGGATCACCTTCTCGGAGGCGTCGTCGCGGAAATCGTTGGCATCGCCGTGGATCATGCCGCCGCCCACATCCACCTTCTTGACCATGGCCGGGATGGCCAGATCGGCGGCCACCCGCTCGTACAGGCTGGCGGAGATGCCGGGCTTGCTCTCGTCGTCGGTGATGAAGCCGCGCAGCACCTCGAGGCGGCAGATGTCCGACAGGTGGGCGTAGGTGCGGTAGCCATCCTCCCACGGGGCGCGGAACAGGAAGGTGGTGGTCTCCACCGGATGGGGCGAGAACAGCGGCCGGACCTCCAGCCCCTCGATCTCGTTCCATTCGTCCTCGACCAGATCGTGGCACTCGAAATAGTCGGCGAAGGCCGAGGGCTCGATGGACAGCAGCGCCGCCATCTTGCGCGCCACCGAGGCGCGCACCAGCGGGGTGGCGAAATAGCGGATGCGGTGATCGGCGCGGATCAGCGAGGTCAGGCCGGCGAAATGGTCGTCATGGGAATGGGTGTGGAAGATGCCCTCGATCTCGTTGACGCCGATGCCCAGCGCGTCGAGCGCGTTGAGGATGTTGGGACCGGCGTCGATCAGGTAGACGCGGCCGTGGAACATCAGCACCGAGCCCATGGAGGGACGGTTGATGTCCCAGCCGTCGCCCTCGCCGGAATGCACCACCGAGAAGTACTCGCGCGGCATGTTGTAGAAGCCGAGCGGATAGGGGCACTGGTAGGTCTCGAACGGCGCCAGGTTGAGATCCACCGTCACCGTCTCCTCGCCCAGGCGGAACTCGAAGACGTTGAGGCGCAGGCGGCGAACGGCCAGGCCGCCCCGGATCTCGACCTCGTCGCCCTCGACCAGCAGGGTGTCGATGAGTTCGCCGGACGGACGGATGTTGCCGAAGGCGAACTTCAGCTTGAGGCGCATCAGTTCGGCCGCGCGTTCGGGCGTGGCCCCGGCCTCGACCATCTCGTCGGCGCTGACCAGGCCGTAATTGCCGCGATAGATGTATTGCAGCTGCGCCCGGACCTGCTCGGCCGAGCCCAGGATCAGCGGCTTGACACCGGTGTTGCCGGGATGGTTGGGCAGGATCATGCCCTGGCGATAGAGCATCTGCAGCACCGGGAACTCGCCCAGATTGGCGAAGGCACCGTTCTGCACCATGACGTCGGACAGCAGGATGGCGTTGGGTCCGGTCTCGTAGGACACGCCGCCGACTTCGGTCGGCGCGATGAGGCCGCGCTTCATCAGGTGCTTCACCGCGTCCGCCGGGCACCCGCACAGCACCCGCACGTCCACTGACGGAGCCTCGATCCACCAAACTCCGGCGGTCACCTCGATCTTGCGCAACATACCCATACGCCCGCGTCCCCGCCCTAACCACACCCCCCTGCTTGCGTATGCTATGACCAAAGCGTGTGCGCATCAACCCGAAGCGCGACGTCGCCCTCAGAAATCAACGATTTTTGCCTGGACAGCCCCCCTCGGCGCCACGCACATTATAAACGAACGATTAATGGGTGTTGACAGGAGCCGCGGCAGTTCGCTTATACTCTCGGATAGTTTCCTATTCGAAGGGATAGTACGGACATGCAGCGACCGCCAAGCCAATCCCCCTTCCCCCCCGCGGAAGGAGAGTTCGCTCTGCGGGTCATGGTGCTTGGCACCTTGTATGCCGCCGCGACGTTCTTCGCCGTGGTCTTCTCGCCCAGCATGGGGCTGGTGACCGCGCCGCCACTGGGGCCGACGCACCTGACCCCCACCGCCAGCGCCGCGCTGCGCTGAACCGTCAGGTCCGCACCAGACTGGCCAGGCCGATGAAGGCCGGCTGCGGGTGCACCACCAGCCAGACCGGGATGGGCGCCAGATAGGACTGGAACCTCCCCTTGTCCTCGAACCGGGCGCGGAAGCCCGAGCGCTGGAAGGCGTCGGCCATGCGCGGCAGGATGCCGCCGGCGATGAAGGCGCCGCCGCGCGCCCCCACCGACAGCACCAGATTGCCGGTCACCGTCCCCAGCATGGCGAAGAAGGTGTCCAGGGTTTCGGCGCAGACCGCGCAACTGCCGTCCAGGCCGCGCTGCGAGATGGCGTCGGGGGTGGTATAGGCGGCCGGCCGCCCCCGCACCGCCGCCACCGCCTCGTACAGGTTGACCAGGCCCGGTCCCGACAGCACCCGCTCGGCCGAGACGTGGCCCAGGCGGCGGCGCAGCACCGACAGCAGTTCGGCCTCGTGGTCGTCGGCGGCGGCCATGGTGACGTGGCCGCCCTCGGCCGCCAGCGCCACCCATTCCCCGGCCGGACTCGGCACCAGCGCCGAGACGCCGAGCCCGGTGCCCGGCCCCAGCACCGCGATGGGCGCCACCGGAGCGGCCGCCCCGCCGCCCAGCCGCACCAGGTCGTCGCCGCCGAGATGGCGGACCGACAGCGCCACGGCGGTGAAGTCGTTGACCACCGAGAAGCGCTCGAGCCCCAGCCGCCGGCGGGTCGCCTCGATGGAGAAGCGCCACGATGAATTGGTGAGGTCGACCTGGTCGCCGGCGATGGGCGAGGCCACCGCGAAGGCCGCCCGGGTCGGTGCCGCCGCCGGCGACGCCGCCGCCAGAAAGGCCTCGGCCGCCTCGGCCGGGCCGGCATAATCGGCGCAGCGCATGCGCAGCGCCTCGCCGATGGCACCGTCCGGCGCCACCAGGGCGAAGCGGACATTGGTGCCGCCGATATCGGCGATGAGGGCGAGCGGACCGGCCATGATGGCGTTTACCTAGGCACGCCGCCGCGCTTTTCCAGGCGCCGGCGCCACCAGCGACCGGTAAAGCTCGACATAGCGGGCGGCCGAGCGTTCCCAGCTGAAGTTCTGCGCCAGGCAGGTGGCCTGGATGCGGCGCCACTGCTCGCGGTTGCGATAGACCCCCAGCGCCCGTTCCAGCGCCCACTGGAAGGCGCCGGCATTGGCGTGCTCGAACGAGAATCCGGTGGCGGTGCCGGTCATCAGGCTGTCGTAGCTGGCATCGACCACCGTGTCGGCCAGCCCGCCGGTGGCGTGGGCGACCGGCACGGTGCCGTAGCGGAAGGCGTAGAACTGGGTCAGCCCGCACGGCTCGAACCGCGACGGCATCAGCAGCATGTCGCCGCCGGCCATCAGCCGGTGGGCCAGGGTCTCGGAATAGGCGATGGAGGCCGAGATGCGGTCGGGATGGGTGGCGGCGGCGCTGCGGAAGGCGTCCTCCATGACGCGGTCGCCGGTGCCGACCACCGCCAGCTGGGCGCCCTCGCGCAGCAGCACCGGCAGCACCGCCAGCACCATGTCCATGCCCTTGAGGTCGTTGAGGCGGCTGACCACCACCATCAGCGGCGCGTCGGGGTCCTTGGCCAGCCCCAGCTCGGCCTGCAGCGCCGCCTTGTTGGCGGCCTTGCCCTCGGCCACGTCGGCGGCGCGGTAGGGGCGCACCAGATGGGAATCGGCCGCCGGGTCCCACACCGAATAGTCGGCGCCGTTGACGATGCCGACCAGATCGGCGGCACGCTCGGTCAGCAGCCCCTCGATGCCGCAGCCGTGCGGCGCCGACTGAATCTCGCGGGCGTAGCGCGGGCTCACCGTGGTCAGGCGGTCGCTGTAGAACAGGCCGGCCTTTAGGAACGACAGGTGGTCGTAATATTCCAGCCCGTCCATCTGGTACATGGCGGCGGGCAGGCCCAGGCGCGGCACGGCATCGGGCGGGAACTGGCCCTGATAGGCGATGTTGTGGATGGTGAACACGGTCGCCGGGCGCTCGGCCGGGCTCCAGGCATGCAGGTAGGCGGGGGCCAAGCCGGTCTGCCAGTCGTTGCCGTGCAGCAGCTGCGGCCGCCACTTCACCGGCGAGCCGTCCACCGCCAGCTGGGCCGCCGCCCATGACAGCAGGCCGAAGCGCAGGTGGTTGTCGGGATGGTCGTGCCCGGCCGTCGCCTGGTAGGGCCCGCCCGGCCGGTCATAAAGCGCCGGGCAGTCGAGCAGCCAGACCGGCACGCCGGAGCCGGGCAGCTTGCCCGAGACCAGCTTGGCCTCGCCGCCCACCGCCAGCGGATCGCCGAACGAACCCACATGGCGTTTGGCCTCGGTGCGCTCCATCGCCTCGGGATAGCCGGGCATCAGCACGCGCACGTCGATGCCGGATTCGGCCAGGGCCGCCGGCAACGCGCCGGAGACATCGGCCAGCCCGCCGGTCTTGACCAGCGGAAATACCTCGGAAGATGCGAACAGGACGCGCATGGTTCCACCCGTCGGACGTTTCCCTTTTCTTAAGGTCATACCCTATCCCAAGCCCAGGCCGGCGCAAAGCCGCTTCGGCCCCTTCACGAAATCGTCGCGCGGCAGGGGCTGCGACCTACCCGACCGGCTGTTGTGCCGTTGGTGTTATTGTGGCAGGGTCCCGGCAACGGCGCTCGCGGGGGCGGGGAGCCAGCCATCCCAGGATGAACGATCACGAGGAGAGCTGAGGTGCTGCCGGAAGACAGACTGAACCAGGATTTCGAAGTCAACCTCCGCCTGCGCCGCACCCTGGCGCTGGTACTGGCGGGCGGCCGCGGCTCGCGCCTGATGGCGCTGACCGACTGGCACGCCAAGCCCGGCATCCCCTTCGCCGGCAAGTTCCGCATCATCGACTTCACCCTCTCCAACTGCATCAATTCCGGCATCCGCCGCATCGGCGTGCTGACCCAGTACAAGGCGCATTCGCTGATCCAGCACATCCAGCGCGGCTGGGGCTTCCTGCGCGGCGAGTTCGGCGAGTTCGTCGAGCTGTTGCCCGCCCAGCAGCGCACCGAGGGCGAGAACTGGTACAAGGGCACCGCCGACGCGGTGTTCCAGAACCTGGACATCGTCCGCAGCCACAAGCCGGAATACATCCTGGTTCTGGCCGGCGACCACGTCTACAAGATGGATTACGGCAAGATGCTGGCCCATCACCTGGCGGTCCAGGCCGACGTCACCGTCGCCTGCCTCGAGGTGCCGTGCGAGGACGCCAAGGGCTTCGGCGTCATGGCGGTGGACGGCGAGGACAACATCATCCGCTTCGACGAGAAGCCGGCCAATCCCCAGTCCATCCCCGGCCAGCCCGGCATCGCCCTGGCCAGCATGGGCATCTACATCTTCAACGCCAATTTCCTTTATGACCTGCTGGCCCAGGATTCCATGGCGGTGGATACCAGCCACGACTTCGGCAAGGACCTGATTCCGGCGCTGGTCGGCCGGCGCAAGCTGGTGGCCCATCGCTTCCAGGATTCCTGCGTCATGCACGAGGGCGCGCGCGAGCATTACTGGCGCGACGTCGGCACCGTCGATGCCTACTGGGAGGCCAACATCGACCTCACCACGGTGACGCCGTCGCTCAACCTCTACGACACCAACTGGCCGATCTGGACCTATCAGGCCCAGCTGCCGCCGGCCAAGTTCGTCTTCGACGCCGACAACCGCCGCGGCATGGCGGTGGATTCCATGGTCTCGGGCGGCTGCGTCATCTCGGGTGCGGTGGTGCGCCGGTCGCTGCTCTATTCCAACGTCCGGGTCAATTCCTATTGCCTGGTCGAGGATTCGGTGGTGCTGCCCGACGTCGATATCGGCCGCCACGCGCGGCTGAAGAAGTGCATCGTCGACCAGGGCTGCGTCATTCCCCCCGGCCTGGTGGTGGGCGACGACGCCATCCTCGACGCCAAGCGCTTCTTCCGCACCGACAAGGGGGTGACGCTGATCACCGCCGACATGCTGAAGAAGCTCGAGGGGTAGAGGCCCCGCTTGGCGGCACGGGCCGGACCCTCGCTTCATTCGGGCCGCATCCTTCGAGACGAGCGCTGCGCGCTCTCCTCAGGATGAGGCTACGGATACGGCATGGCCCGGGTCAGCGCTCTGGGCGCACCGTCGCCAGCACCGCCGCGCCGGCCGCGAAGAACGCCAGGATCACCGCCATGCCGGCGGCCTGGCTGCCGCTGGCGATGGTGACGGCGCCCACCGCCCACGGCCCCAGGAAAGCGGTGGCCTTGCCCGACAGGGCGTAGAGGCCGAACAACTCGGTGCGGCGCTCGGGCGGCGCCAGGCGGGCCAGCAGCGAACGGCCGGCGGCCTGGGCCGGCCCGACGAAGATCCCCAGCGCGCCCCCCAGCACCCACACCAGCAGCCGCTGCTCGGCCAGCAGGATGCCGGCCCCGGCGGCGATCAGCCCGGCCAGGGCGACCAGGATGGTCGGCTTCGGCCCGGCCAGGTCGTCCATCCAGGCGAAGCCGGCGGCGCCCAGCCCGGCGGTGACGTTGAGGACGATGCCGAACAGCATCACCTCTTCCAGGGTGAAGCCGTGCGCCCCGGCGACGAACACCCCGCCCATGGCGAACAGGGTGGCCAGCCCGTCGGCATAGAGCAGATGGGCCAGCAGGAAGCGCCCGGTGGGCCCCATCCGCGCCACCTCGGCCAGCGAGCGGCCCAGGGACCGCAACGCCGCCCGCACCCGCAGGGCCGGGGCGGCGGCGGGGGACGCCTCGGGCACCCACAGGAACAGCGGCAGCGCGAAGATCAGCAGCCAGGCCGCCACCAGCGGTCCGATCAGCCGGATATGGGCGGCGCCCTCCTTGGGAATGCCGAACCACGGCGTCTCGGGCATCACCAGCGCCACCAGCGCCAGCACCAGGGCGGCAAGGCCGCCGGCGTAGCCCAGGCCCCAGGCCCAGCCCGACAGCCGGCCCATGCGCCCCGGGCCGGCGATGTCGGGCAGCATGGCGTTGTAGAACACTCCGGCCGCCTCCAAGCCCCAATTGGCCAGCACCACCAGCGTTACCGCCAGCGTCACCGCCGCCGCCTCGGGCCGCACCAGCCACAGCGCCGCCGACGCCGCGGCGCACAGCAGGGTGAAGGCCGCCAGCCACCGCTTGCGCCGCCCGCCGGTATCGGCGACGGCGCCGAACACCGGCGCGGTCACGGCCACCAGCAGGCCCGACAGCCCCATGGCGTAGCCCCACTCGGCCTGCCCCGCCACCGGGTCGCCGACCACCGCGCTGGCGAAATAGGCGGGAAAGACGAAGGTCACCACCAGCGTCGCGAACGGCGAGTTGGCCCAGTCGTAGAGCGCCCACGAGACGGCGGCGCGGCGGGGAGAGGCGGCTTTCATGGCGCGACCTTACCAAACGGCACCGCCGGCGCGATACTCCCCCTCCGGTCGATGAGCGGGGGCGACGGCGGCCCCTCCGCGCACTACATTGTGGTCAGCCCGAATCGCTCCGGTGGTGTCCGCATGCGCGTCCTCATGGTCCTCGCCTTCCTGCTCGCCGCCCTTCCCGCCGCCGCCGAGCCGCCGCCGCCGCTGACGGCGCCGCTGGACCAGGGCCATCCGCTGGTGGGCCGCATCTGGCTGCCGGACCGCGCCATGTTCACCACCGCCGACGAGGTGGTGGAGCGCATGCGCCGCGCCGATGCGGTGCTGCTGGGCGAGACCCACGACAACGCCGACCACCACGCCTTGCAGGCCTGGGCGCTGCGCCGCCTGGTCGCCGCCGACCGGCGGCCGCTGGTGGCCTTCGAGATGATCGACACCAGCCAAGGCGAGGCGCTGGCCGCCCATCTGGCCGCCCGCCCCGCCGACACCGCCGGCCTGGGCGCGGCGCTGGGCTGGGACAAGAGCGGCTGGCCCGACTGGACCCTCTACCGCCCCATCGCCGAGGCGGCGCTGGCCGCCGGCGGCATGGCCCCGGCCAATCTGTCGCGCGAGGACACCCGCGCCATCGCCAAGGGCAACGTTCCGACCGCTCTGGCCGGCCGCCTGGGGCTGGAGCAGCCGGTCGAGGCCGGGCTGCGCCAGGCCATGGAGGCCGAGATCCGCTCCGGCCATTGCGACATGCTGCCCGACCGCGCCCTGCCCGCCATGGTCCGGGTCCAGCGCGCCCGCGACGCCATGATGGCCCGCGCCGTCGCCGACGGGCTGGCGGCGCGCGGCAGCGCGGTGCTGATCGCCGGCACCGGCCACGCCCGCGCCGATCGCGGCGTGCCCCTGCACCTGGCGGCCATGGCGCCGGGGCGCGGCACCTTCGTGCTCGCCTTCCTCGAGGTGCAGGAGGGACGCACCGAGCCGGCCGCCTACGCCGAACTCTACGATGCCGACCGCCTGCCCTTCGACGCGGCGTGGTTCACCCCCCGCGCCGAACGCCCCGACCCGTGCGAGGGCTTCCGCAAGCACATGGAGAAGAAGGCGGAGAAGTGAGGGGCTCCCTTCAACCTCCATGGGCGCTGACGTCGGCCATTCCGCATCCGTAGCCTCATCCTGAGAGCGCGTGGCGCTCGGCTCGAAGGATGGGGCGGGCCATGATCAGCGTGCGGCGGGCCTGATCCTTCGAGACGCCGCCTTCGGCGGCTCCTCAGGATGAGGCCCGAATGAGGCGAGGCGCCGGGCCAAGTCGCCACCAATGGCGTGGGAGGGCGCTTCCGTCCGGGCCGGCCGATGCGGTAAGGTGGCGCCGCCCCTCCTTCCGGATGCTGGTTCATGACCAATCACGACCGCGCCCCCGCCATCCTCGCGATCGACCTCGACGCCGTGGTCGCCAACTGGCGGCTGATCAAGGCCCGCGCCCCCGGCGCCGAGGCCGCCGCTGTGGTCAAGGCCGACGGCTACGGCCTGGGCGCGGCGCGGGTGGCCAAGGCGCTGGCGCGGGCCGGCTGCCGCAGCTTCTTCGTCGCCACCATCGACGAGGGCATCGCGCTCAGGAAGGTGCTGCCCGAACAGGCGCTCTACGTCCTGTGCGGCCCGTTGCCCGGCGCCGGCATGGACCTGGTGGCGCACCGCCTGGTGCCGGTGCTCAACAGCCTGGAGCAGATCGGCCTGTGGCTGGGCCTCGGCCGTGCCACAGGCGAGGCCCTGCCCGCAATCCTCCATATCGACACCGGCATGAACCGCCTGGGCCTGGACGCGGCGGCGGTGGCCCATCTGGCCGCCGAGCCGGCGCTGCTGGAAGGGCTCTCGGTGCCGCTGGTGATGAGCCACATGGCCTGCGCCGACGAGCCCGGCCACGCCATGAACCGCGCCCAGCTCGACGCCTTCAACGCCCTCGCCGGCCGGCTCGGCCTGGCGGCGCCGCGGTCGCTGGCGGCGTCCTCGACGGTGTTCCTGGGGGCCGACTACCACTTCGACATGGTCCGCCCGGGGGCGGCGCTGTACGGAGTCAACCCGGTCCCCGGCCAGCCCAATCCCATGGCGCCGGTCGCCCGTCTGGAGGCGAAAATCCTGCAAGTCCGGGACGTTGACACCCCCCAGACGGTTGGCTATGGTGCCACCCACCATGTCGCGGCCAAAGGGCGTATCGCCACCGTCGCGGCCGGCTATGCCGACGGTCTGTTCCGCTCGCTGGGCAATCGCGGCTTCGGCGTCATCGAGGGGGTAAGGGTACCGGTGGTGGGCCGCATTTCCATGGATCTGACCACCTTCGACGTCAGCGGGCTGGCCCCCGACGTCGCCCGCCCGGGTGCCGTGATCGAGCTGCTGGGCCCCGACCATACAGTCGATGACCTCGCCCTCGAGGCCGGCACCATCGGCTACGAGGTGCTGACCGCGCTGGGCGCGCGCTACCACCGGGTCTATGCCGGCGGCGCCCGATGATGGACTTCGTCGCCGGCGTAGGCCGCTTCTTCCTGGCCTTCCTGTCCCATGTCGGGCGGCTGTCGGCGTTCACCGGCACCGCGGTGTCGCATGTGGTGCGCCCGCCCTTCTATCCCCGCCTGATCCTGCGCTCGGTGGTCGAGATCGGGTATTTCTCGCTTCCCGTGGTCGGGCTGACCGCCATCTTCTCGGGCATGGTGCTGGCGCTGCAATCCTATTCCGGCTTCTCGCGCTTCGCCGCCGAGGGCGCGGTGGCCACCGTGGTGGTGCTGTCCATGACCCGCGAGTTGGGGCCGGTGCTGGCCGGCCTGATGGTGGCCGGGCGCATCGGCGCCTCGATGGCGGCCGAGATCGGCACCATGCGGGTGACCGAGCAGATCGACGCGCTGACCACCCTGTCCACCAACCCGTTCAAGTACCTGGTGGCGCCGCGCCTGCTGGCCGGGCTGCTGATGGTGCCGTTCCTGGTGCTGGTGGCCGACATCATCGGCGTTTTCGGCGGCTACATCGTCGGCGTCTACAAGCTGGGCTTCAACCCCGCCACCTACATCGCCCGGACCTGGGAATACCTGGAGCCGCTGGACGTCATCTCGGGCCTGACCAAGGCCTCGGTGTTCGGCTTCCTGATCTCGCTGATGGGTTGCTACCACGGCTATTATTCCAAGGGCGGCGCCCAGGGCGTCGGCACCGCCACCACCAATTCCGTGGTCTCGGCGGCGATCATGATCCTGATCTTCAACTACGTCATCACCGCCCTTTTCTTCGGCAAGTGAGCGCCATGACCGACACTCCCAAGATCGAGCTGACCGGCGTGCGCAAGGCGTTCGGCCCCAAGGTCGTGCTCGACGGCATCGACCTCCAGGTGGCCCGGGGCGAATCGGTGGTGGTGATCGGCGGTTCGGGCACCGGCAAGTCGGTGATGCTGAAATGCATCCTCGGCCTGATGCGGCCCGAACGCGGCTCGATCCGCATCGACGGCGAGGAGACCGTGGGCGTCGGCGCCAAGCAGCGCGACCGCCTGATGGGCAAGTTCGGCATGCTGTTCCAGGGCGGCGCCCTGTTCGATTCGCTGAAGGTGTGGGAGAACGTCGCCTTCGGCCTGATCCAGGGCCGCAACATGCCGCGCGAGCAGGCCCGCGCCATCGCCATCGAGAAACTGGCCGCCGTCGGCATGGCCGAAAGCGTCGGCGAGCTGTGGCCGGCCGAGCTGTCGGGCGGCATGCAGAAGCGCGTGTCGCTGGCCCGCGCCATCGCCGCCAACCCCGAGATCATCTTCTTCGACGAGCCGACCACCGGCCTCGACCCCATCATGGCCGACGTCATCAACGACCTGATCGTCAAGTGCACCAAGGAACTGGGCGCCACCGCCCTGTCCATCACCCACGACATGGCATCCGCCCGCAAGATCGCCGACCGCATCGCCATGCTCTACAAGGGCCGCCTGATCTGGGTCGGCCCGGCCAGGGACATCGACCATTCCGGCAACGAATTCGTCGATCAGTTCATCCACGGGCGGGCCGAAGGCCCGATCACGATGGAACTGCGCGCGTAGCGCTCCCCCCCAGTCGTCATGCCCGGGCTTGACCCACGGCTGTCCGGTTTAATTCTCGGCTGGCCCATGCCCCCTCGCCCGCCTGCGGGAGAGGGGGGCGAGCGTCAGCGAGCCGGGGTGAGGGCGGCGCGTGTCCACGCGCCCAAGACCTGAAAACGCAGAGGTTTTCGCTGTCGCGAAGCGCACCTGACGGCGCGCGCCCTCTCCCTCCCGTCGCTGGCGCGACGGGTCCCTCCCTCTCCCGCAGGCGGGCGAGGGTAATCTGTCCGCTTCCGCCNCCCTCTCCCGCAGGCGGGCGAGGGTAATCTGTCCGCTTCCGCCAACATCACCCTGGACGCGGCCGACACCAAGGGCTCCCGAAGGCTCTCCGAAATTTAAACCGGACAGAAGTGGACTTGACCCGGGCATCCATGCAACAGCGGGCGACTTCGTCGCCGTGGACCCCCGGGTCAGGCCCGGGGGTGACGGATCAGAGGGGGCAAACAGAGTCCCTCCGCCGCCCCCAGGACCGGTAGAGCTTGAGGTCCTTCATGGCAGGGGCCGGGCCTCGGCCAGGACCTTGTCGCGGATGTACCAGTGCAGGGACGCCTCCGAAACCACGTCCACCCGCGCCCCCAGCAGAGTTTCGGCGGCCTGCTGGAAGCCGGCCCAATCGGTCAGGCTGGCGCCGGCCGCCCAGCGGACCAGAAGGTCGATATCGCTGTCGCCATCATCCTCGCCGCGCGCCACCGAGCCGAACACCCGCACGTCCCTGGCCCCGAAGCGCAAGGCGAGGCCGAGAAGATCGTCACGATGTGCGCGCAGTCGATCCAGCCTTCCCATGACGGCATGATGCCATGGTCCCGGACGGGGGAAAAGCGCGCCGCCGGCCTGGCCCTCAACCGCCCCGCTTGTTTCCCTAATGTTCCAATGCTATGGTGCGCCCGTTCGGGAGGACTCCATGGCCGAAACCGACAACACCGACCGCGTCCGGCGCATCGAACGCCCTCTCGCCCCGCCGCCAGCGGCGGTGCAGTAGCGCCGCATATAGGTAACACATAGGCCACCATTGCCATGCCCGCGGTCCTGGAATATCTTGACGAACAAGGCGCAAGCCCGTTCGGCCGCTGGTTCGAGCGCCTGGACGCCCGTGCTGCCGCCAAGGTCGCCGTCGCACGGATCAAGCTGGCGGCCGGCCACATGGGCAACGTCAAGGCGGTGGGGGAAGGCGTGTCCGAATACCGGATCGACCACGGCCCGGGATACCGGCTCTATTTCGGCAATGACGGCACCGCCCTGATCCTGTTGCTTCTGGGCGGCGACAAGACCACCCAGCCCCGCGACATCGCCCAAGCCAAGGCGTTGTGGCAGGATTACCGCAAGCGCAAGAAGGCCAATCCCTGATGCCCCTGACCCGCGATTTCAAGGACACCGTCAAGGCGCGGGCCGAACGCGACCCGGACTTCCGCCGCGCGCTGGTGACCGAAGCGAGCGAACACCTGCTGGACGGCGATTTCGCCACCGCCAAGGCCATCCTGCGCGACTACATCAACGCCACCATCGGCTTCGACGAACTGGGCAGGGCGGTCGGCACGCCACCCAAGAGCCTGATGCGGATGCTGGGGCCGCGCGGCAATCCGCAGGCCAACAGCCTGCTGCCGGTGATCGCCTTCATCCGCCGGCGCGAGCATCTCTGCGACCACGGGAGCGACTGACCTTGGCCAAGCCCGCCTCCCGCTTCGTCTGCCAGTCCTGCGGCACCGTCACCACCAAGTGGGCGGGCAAGTGCGAGGGGTGCGGCGAATGGAACTCCATCACCGAGGAGGCGGCGCCCGAATCGGCGCCCAAGGGGCTGGGGACCCGGCAGGGCAAGCGCATCGAGTTCGTCGGTCTGGACGGCGCCGCCGCCAATCCGCCGCGCATGCTCACCGGCATCGGCGAGTTGGACCGGGTGTGCGGCGGCGGGCTGGTGCCCGGCTCGGCGCTGCTGGTGGGCGGCGATCCCGGCATCGGCAAGTCGACGCTGCTGCTGCAGGCGGCGGGCGGATTGGCGGGCGGCCAGCGGGTCGCCTACATCTCGGGCGAGGAGGCGGTGGATCAGGTGCGCATGCGGGCCGGTCGCCTGGGGCTGGCCAACGCCCCCGTCGCCCTGGCCTCGGCCACCTCCTTGCGCGACATCGTCGCCACCCTGGACCACCCCGACGCCCCCAAGGTGGTGGTCATCGATTCCATCCAGACCATGTACGCCGACAACGTGGATTCGGCGCCCGGCACCGTCACCCAGGTCCGCGTCTGCGCCCACGAGCTGATCCGGCTGGCCAAGCGCCGCGGCTTCGTGGTCTTCCTGGTCGGCCACGTCACCAAGGAGGGCGCCATCGCCGGCCCCCGGGTGCTCGAGCACATGGTCGACACCGTGCTGTATTTCGAGGGCGAGCGCGGCCACCAGTTCCGCATCCTGCGCGCCGTCAAGAACCGCTTCGGCGCCACCGACGAGATCGGGGTGTTCGAGATGACCGATGCCGGGCTGGCCGAGGTGCTCAACCCCTCGGCCCTGTTCCTGGCCGAGCGGCGCGGCAACGTCTCGGGCTCCTGCGTCTTCGCCGGCATCGAGGGCTCGCGCCCCATGCTGGTGGAAATCCAGGCCCTGGTCGCGCCGTCGTCGCTGTCCAGTCCCCGCCGCGCCGTGGTGGGCTGGGATTCCGGGCGGCTGTCCATGGTGCTGGCGGTGCTCGACGCCCGATGCGGGCTTGCTTTGTCGGGCAATGACGTTTATTTGAACGTCGCCGGTGGCCTGCGCATCGGCGAGCCTGCCGCCGACCTGGCGGTGGCCGCGGCGCTGGTATCCTCGGCCACCGACGTGCCGGTTCCCGCCGACATGGTGGTGTTCGGCGAAATCGGCCTGTCCGGCGAGGTCCGCGCGGTGGCGCAGATGGAACTTCGCCTCAAGGAGGCGGCCAAGCTTGGGTTCGCGCAAGGTCTGGTTCCGGCCAGCCCGCGCAAGGGGAAAAGTCCGGCGGCCGGCCCCCTGGCGGTTCGCACCATCGGACACCTGCAGGATCTGCTGGGGCTGTTCCGCCCCTGAGTGAGGACGAGAGAGCCGAGCCGCCCATGGGCAATTTCCCCCTGACCGCCGTCGATGTCGTGGTGATCGTCGTGCTGCTGGGCTCGGCCGGCTTCGCCTTCCTGCGCGGTTTCGTCCACGAGGTTCTGGCCATCCTGGCCTGGGTCGGCGCCGGCCTGGCCGCCCTTTACGGCTTCCGCCACGTGCAGCCGTTCTTCCGCGACCAGATCGGCACCATCTGGGCGGCCGACGCCGCCGCCGGGGCCAGCCTGTTCCTGGTCACCCTGCTGCTGCTCTCGATCCTCACCCGCGCGGTTTCCGACCGGGTGCGCAAGAGCGCGCTGAACAGCGTCGATTCGTCGCTGGGCTTCGTCTTCGGCCTCGCCCGCGGCGCGCTGCTGCTGTGCCTGGCCTATCTGGCGGTGGCCTGGATGATGGCCCCCGAGGCGCCGCCCGCCTGGCTGGCCAACGCCAAGTCCCAGCCCTGGCTGGAGCGCGGGGCGGGGCTGCTGCAGGCGATGGCGCCCGAGGGCATGGGGGCGGCCGAGGCCACCACCCGCCAGATGTCCGACGAGGCGCGCGAATTGCAGCGGACGGAAGAGACCTTCCGCAAGTTCGTCGCCCCCCAGCCGGCCGAGCCGGCGCCGGGGGGACCGGCCCAGGGATACGACAAGGACAGCCGCAGCCAGCTGGAACGGCTGATCCAGAGCAACCAGTGATGCCTTATTGGCAGGAGCAGGCATGGTGACCACCAACCCCTTCGACGGCGATCACCTGCGCGAGGAATGCGGGGTCTTCGGCATCTTCGGCCACGACGAGGCGGCGGCGCTGGTGGCGCTGGGGCTGCACGCCCTGCAGCACCGGGGCCAGGAGGCGGCCGGCATCGTCAGCTATGACGGCGGCCAGTTCCACAACCACCGCGACCTCGGCCATGTGGAGGACTGCTTCGGCAACGAATCGGTGATCCGCAAGCTGAAGGGCCGCAACTCGGTCGGCCATGTCCGCTATTCCACCACCGGCGAGACGCTGCTGCGGAACGTCCAGCCCCTGTTCGCCGAGATGGAGTTCGGCGGGCTGGCGCTGGGCCACAACGGCAACCTCACCAATGCCCAGGCGCTCCGCCGCTCGCTGGTCAAGCGCGGCTGCCTGTTCCAATCGACCACCGACACCGAGGTGATCATCCACCTCATCGCCATCAGCCTGTATTCCACCGTCGAGGACCGGCTGATCGACGCGCTGCGCCAGATCGAGGGCGCCTATTCGCTGGTCTGCCTGACCCCCGATGCGGTGTTCGGCGTGCGCGATCCGCTGGGCATCCGCCCGCTGGTTCTGGGCCGGCTCGACGGCGCCTGGTGCCTGGCCTCGGAATCCTGCGCGCTCGACATCATCGGCGCCGAGTTCGTGCGCGACGTCGAGCCCGGCGAGATCGTGGTGCTGACCAAGGACGGCGTGCGCTCGATCCGCCCCTTCCCGGTGCGGCGCCCGCGCTTCTGCATCTTCGAATACATCTACTTCGCCCGCCCCGATTCGGTGGTCGAAGGCACCAGCGTCTACGAGGCGCGCAAGCTGATCGGCGCCGAGCTGGCGCGCGAAAGCCTGGTCGATGCCGACGTGGTGGTGCCGGTCCCCGATTCCGGCGTGCCGGCGGCGCTGGGCTATGCCGCCGAGGCCGGCATTCCCTTCGAGCTGGGGATCATCCGCAACCACTATGTCGGGCGCACCTTCATCCAGCCCACCGACCGCACCCGCCACGCCGGCGTCAAGATGAAGCACAACCCCAACCGCGCCACCATCGCCGGCAAACGGGTGGTGCTGGTGGATGATTCCATCGTGCGCGGCACCACCAGCCGCAAGATCGTCGAGATGGTGCGCCAGGCCGGCGCCTCCGAGGTGCACATGCGCATCTCGTCGCCGCCGACCACCTATTCCTGCTATTTCGGCATCGACACGCCCGAACGCGACAAGCTGCTGGCCGCCCGCTACGACGTGGAGGGGATGGCCAAGCTGATCGGTGTCGACTCGTTGGCCTTCATCTCGCTCGAGGGCCTCTACCGCGCGGTCGGCGAGCCGGGCCGCGACGACGCCAACCCGCAATTCTGCGACGCCTGCTTCACCGGCGACTATCCGGTGGCGCCCACCGACTACCAGGGCGTGCAGCAGGAGTCCAAGCAGCTGTCGCTGCTGGCCGAGGTGGCCGACTGATGGGCCGGCTGGCGGGACGGGTCGCGCTGGTCACCGGCGCCTCGCGCGGTATCGGCCGCGCCGTGGCGAAGCGCTTCGCCGCCGAGGGCGCCGAGGTGGTGTGCGTCGCCCGCACCCAGGGGGCGCTGGAGGAGCTGGACGACGAGATCGCCGCCCTGGGCGCCGGCAAGGCGGTGCTGTGCCCGCTCGATCTGCGCGAATTCGACAGGATCGACCAGGTGGCGGCGGCGCTGTTCGAGCGGTTCGGGCGGCTCGACGTGCTGGTCGGCAATGCCGGCGACATCGGCGGCGG
Organism: Magnetospirillum sp. UT-4; assembly: GCF_902729435.1. Classification (GTDB taxonomy): domain Bacteria; phylum Pseudomonadota; class Alphaproteobacteria; order Rhodospirillales; family Magnetospirillaceae; genus Magnetospirillum. The sequence goes on along the minus strand of NZ_CACVCG010000065.1, from coordinate 9,027 downwards.
CCTGGGTCCGGTGGGGCATTACAAGCCCAAGCACGTGGCCGAGGCCTTCGACCTCAACGTCATCGCCAACTGGCGCCTGATCCGCGCCTTCGAGCCGCTGCTGCGGGCCTCGGCGGCCGGACGGGCGATGTTCGTCACCTCGGGTGCCGCCCGGGCGGCACTGCCCTATTGGGGCATCTACGCCGCCTCGAAGGCGGCGCTGGAGGCCATGGTGCTGAGCTGGGCGGCCGAGGTCGAGCGTATCAGCCCGCTGCGGGTCAACCTGATCGACCCCGGCGTGGTCGCCACCCGCATGCGCGCCATCGCCTTCCCGGGCGAGGACCCGACGAGTCTGGTGCAGCCCGACCAGGTCGCCGGCACCTTCGTCGACCTGGCGGAGGCCACCTGCACCCGCCACGGCGAGATCGTCCGCATCTCATCCTAGAGCGCGATGACATTAGGTCGGCGCACGGGGTGCGCCGACCTAATGTCTGAATCGCACTCTAATTTATTGATTTAGAGGCGGATTCAGCTATCAGGTTGGATCGCCTCGCGATTCAACCTGATAGCATCCGGCTCTAAGGGTTTAACCCGACAACTATCCAAACAGGATGAGGCGGCACTTGAATGCCGCTTCATTGTGCTGTACGCCCATTGTAACGGCATCGGCGCCGCCAGCGAGGATGGGGATGAGCGAAGGTCCGCGCGACAACAAGGCGTTCGACACCAAGGTCGCCAACCTGATCGCCGCCACGCGCCATATAGCCGTTCCCCAGATCCTGCTGCTGCGCCGCCTCACCATGGCCGACACGGAAAGCCGGAAATGGGCCACCGAGCGGCAGCTTCAGGTGGTTTTCGCGGTGGTGCTGTCCAAGGCGCTGGAGCGGATGGGCCTGGACGCGCTGCGCGAGGCGCGGCGAAAGGATTTCGCCGGACTGCTGCCGCCGGATGCCAGCGAGGCGGAAGCCCAGGTGCTGGCCGAGCAGGTCAACCAGTTGGTCGGCCCCGACGTGCTTCCGACCGAGGAGGAGCCGGAGGAGGCGCAGGTCCAGCCGTTGGCCTCGTCCTCGGAATACTGGGACGCGCTGGCCCGCATCCTCACCATGGCGCGGCAGGGGCCGAAGCCGCCGGCGGCGCGTCGTCCGGCGGCGGTCAAGGAGCCGCCGCCCCTGTTCGCCGCCCAGATGGGCATGGACGTCGCCCAGTCCGCCCTGGACATCCGCGTTGACGAGGTGATGGACGGGCCGGAGAAGAGCTTCGTCGACTTCCCCACCCTGTTCGACGACACCGTCTGCTCGGTCCTGCGCAAGACCCTGGGCCTGCTGCAGGTGCAGAACGCCGTGCGGCCCGGCCGGCGGCCGTTCATCGTCGCCCCCGAATTCTCGGCCTGCTTCGAGGAGGTGCTGCGCCGCTTCGTGCTGCCGCAGATGCGCACCTCGCGCCACATCCAGACGCTGGGCACCGCGTATAATTGGGCCGAGCTGGGCGGCCTCAAGCTGTTCGAGATCATCCAGGGCGGCGAGAAGAACAACCCCGTCCTGCACAACTGGGACAACCGCTGGGGCGCCTTCCGCGTCAAGGACCGCTCCAAGCTGAAGGCCGAGGACAATCCCTGGCCGCTGCTGCGCGAGGACGCCACCCGCTCGGATTACGAGCCGCCGGGCGACGACGACCTGCAGATCCTGCAGGACCTGCTGCGGTACGAACCCGATTCCCTGGCCAAGGCCTGGCGCGAGCTGACCCAGCTCTATCAGCAGGAGTTCCGCCCCGGCGCGCAGCAGCAGCAGGCCCGCGATGGCGCCTTCCGGGACGGGCTGATGAAGTGGGGCAGCAAGCTGCCCGAGCATGTCGGGGAGTTCCTGGCCATCAAGGCCCACTTCGTGTACCCCGAGATCAACGCGGCGTTCCTGCGCCGCCTGCTCACCAATTTCGGCCGCAACGACGCCGAGCGGCACCGCAGCGCCCCCTACCTTGCGTCCTTCACCAGGACCCTGTCCGAATGACGCGCGCACCCTTGCGCGGCCCCACCACACCTGTTATCCCATAAACGGGGTGGGGAACGCGGCCGCGACCAGGCAGGCCGGCCGCGATGGCACAAGTGGACGGGGCGTGAAAAAGGATTTCGAAAGCAAGGTCGCCAATCTCGTCGCCTTGACCCGCCAGATGGAAGTCTCGCGGATATTGATGCTGCGGCGGCTTACGCTCAACGATCCGCAAAGCCTGCAATGGGCCAGTCAGCGCCAGCTTGAGCTGATCTTCAACGTCATTCTCACCAACGCCCTGCAGCGGATGTCCTTCGCGGCCCTCGAGGCCGCCGGGGCCGACCATTTCGACCCCCTGCTGCCGCCCGGCGACGACAAGGACCAGGACGCCGAGCGCTGGATGCTGTTCGACCTGGCCAAGCCGCTGCTGGCCGGCGCCACCGGCGCCGCCCCCCCCACCGAGACCACCCAGGCGGTGATGGACGAGCTGCACGCCGAGAACGAGGCGCCGCCCACCTACGAGGACTTCCCGAGCCTGTTCGACGAGTCCATCACCCGCCACGCCCGCGCCGTGCTGCGCGCCCTGGGCGCCACCGGAAGCCGCGTCCACATCCCGCCGCCGTTCATCGTCGCCCCCAGCTTCGCCCTGTGCTACGAGCGGGTGCTGCGCGAAATGGTGCTGCCGACCATGCGCTCGTCCAAGCGCCTGCGCGAGATGGCGGTCGGTCGGGAATGGAGCGACGAGGGGGCGGCCGGCCGGCTGCTCGGCATGGTGCTGTCCAGCGACCCGCACAACCCGGTGCTGCACCAGTGGAACGCCCGCTGGGAGGCCCTGGACCCCAAAAGCCAGCTGAAGGACAAGGACGGCAAGCCGCGCGGCCGCCTGCCCGAGGACGATCCCTGGCCGCTGTTCCGCGAGGACGCCGCCAAGTTCGGCTACATCCCGCCCTACCCGTCCGACATCCCCATGCTGCAGCGGATCATCCGCATGGAGCCCGAACTGCTGTCCGCGGCCTGGCACTCGCTGGCGCAGCTCTACGAGCAGGAATTCCAGCCCAAGACCAGACTGGAACAGGCCCGCCCCGGCGCCTTCCGCGACGGCCTGATCGCCACCATGGAGCGGCTGGACAGCAATGGCGGCGACCTGCTGGCCATCCGCGCCTTCTTCGACCTGCCCAAGGTCGATCGCATGTTCGTCAAGCAGCTGATCCAGACGCTGGGCCAGTCCAACGCCGAACGCGAGCGCAAGGCGCCGCTGCTGATCGCCTTCTACAACGACCTGCCCAGGTAGGACACCGTGCTCGACCACGTCAACGTCGTCGTCGCCGACCCGGAGCGGTCGGTGGCGTTCTACCGCGCCCTGCTGGGCCTGGCGCCGGTGATGGACCGCATCCTCGATGGTGCGTGGTTCGAACGCCTGACCGGCATCCCCGGGGCGCGGGCCCGCTGCATCATCCTCGACCGCCCGGAGGGCGGCTGCCGGGTCGAATTACTGGCCTTCGAGCCGCCGGGGGCATGCCCGCTGCCCCCCCTCGCCGCCCCGGGCCTGCGCCACTTCGCGGTGCGGGTCGACAACCTGGACACCTGCCTGGCCGCGCTGCCCGACCCGCCGCCGGTGGTCGAGGTGCCGCGCCACATCGTGCCGGTGGGCAAGCGCATGGCATACGTGCGCGATCCCGACGGGGTGGTGGTGGAACTGGCGGAATACGGCGGGGTGCCGAAGTTCGCCGGGTGAGACGCGAGGGATGCAGGTCAGCGCTTGTCGAAGATGACCACTTCGTCCTCGCGGCCCATGTTGAGCATGGCGCGGGCGCGTTCTTCCAGCATGTCGGGGTCGAGGTGGTCGGGGCGCAGCAGCAGTACCCGGTGCTCCAGCATCTGGCGTTCGGTGCTGACCTTGGCCAGATGCATCTCGGCCTCCAGGATCTCGTTCTTCAGCCTGACCCAGGCCAGCACGCCGCGATCGCCTTCCACCGTGTGGTAGGCGAAATACGCCATGGCGCCGAACCCGATCAGCGGCCCCATGACATGGCGAAGACGGCCATTGAGTTCCTGCAACATGGGCGCGATGGAATCACGACCGATTCATGACGTCAACAAGTCGAGATTCGACGGATTCACTTTTTCTGTTTCAGAGTCCACTCTGTTGCAGAAAAGACTCACAAACGAAGACGGCCGGGGTCTCCCCCGGCCGTTTCCGTTTCGCCGCGGCGGAAAATCTAGCGCCGCACGATGGCCTTGCCGGCGTAGCGGGCGGCCGGGCCAAGCTCCTCTTCGATGCGGATCAGCTGGTTGTACTTGGCCAGCCGGTCCGAGCGCGACAGCGAGCCGGTCTTGATCTGGCCGCAATTGGTGGCCACCGCCAGGTCGGCGATGGTGGCATCCTCGGTCTCGCCCGAGCGGTGGCTCATCACCGCGGTGTAGCCGGCCTTGTGAGCCATGTCGACGGCTTCCAGGGTCTCGGACAGGGTGCCGATCTGGTTGACCTTGACCAGGATGGAATTGGCCAGACCCTTCTCGATGCCCATGGCCAGGCGGCTGGGGTTGGTGACGAACAGGTCGTCGCCCACCAGCTGGATGGCGCCGCCCAGTTCCTCGGTCAGCATGGCCCAGCCTTCCATGTCGTCCTCGGCGCAGCCGTCCTCGATGGACAGGATCGGGTAGTTCTTCACCAGCTTGGCGTAGAACTTGACGATGCCCTTCTGGTCGAAGCTCTTCTTCGCCCCTTCCATCTCGTACTTGCCCTTCTTGAAGAACTCGGTCGAGGCCGAGTCGAGGGCCAGCATGACGTCGTCGCCGGGCTTGTAGCCGGCCTTCTCGATGGACTGCATGATGAAGTCCAGCGCCGCCTCGGCCGACTTCAGGTTGGGGGCGAAGCCGCCCTCGTCGCCGACATTGGTGTTGTGGCCGGCCGCCTTGAGCTGGCCCTTGAGGGCCTGGAACACCTCGGAGCCCATGCGCACCGCGTCGGCCAGGGTGGGGGCGCCCACCGGCATGACCATGAATTCCTGGATGTCGATGGGGTTGTCGGCATGCATGCCGCCGTTGATGATGTTCATCATCGGCACCGGCAGCAGGCTGGCGAAGGCGCCGCCCACATAGCGGTAGAGCGGCAGGCCGGCCTCTTCCGCGGCGGCCTTCGCACACGCAAGCGACACGCCGAGGATGGCGTTGGCGCCCAGGCGGGCCTTGTTGGCGGTGCCGTCCAGGTCGATCATGGTCTTGTCGAGGACCAGCTGCTCCTCGACGTCCATGCCCGACAGGGCGTCGTAGATCTCGCCGTTGACGCTTTCCACCGCCTTCAGCACGCCCTTGCCGCCATAGCGCTTCTTGTCGCCGTCACGCAGCTCCACCGCCTCGTGGGCGCCGGTGGAGGCGCCCGAGGGCACGGCGGCGCGGCCGGTGATTCCGCTTTCCAGCACCACGTCCACTTCGACGGTGGGATTGCCGCGGGAATCGAGGATCTCGCGGGCGTGAATGTCGATGATGGCGGTCATGGGTCTTCTCTCCAAACTTCTGTCGGTTGGATCAAATCACAAAGTAATTGGACACGCCTTGGCCAGCTTGTCGAATGACATGAGCGTTGCGATCAGCTCGGGCATGGCGGCCAGGGGGATCATGTTGGGTCCGTCCGAGGGGGCGTGGTCGGGATCGGGATGGGTCTCGATGAACACGCCGGCGATGCCGAGGCTGACCGCGGCGCGGGCCAGGATGGGGGCGAAGCGGCGGTCGCCGCCCGACGAGCCGCCCTGGCCGCCCGGGCTTTGCACCGCGTGGGTGGCATCCATCACCACCGGGAAGCCGGTGCTGGCCATGATCGGCAGGGCGCGCATGTCGGCCACCAGGTCGCCATAGCCGAACGAGGCGCCGCGCTCGGTCAGCACGATGCGGCTGTTGCCGGTGCTTTCCACCTTGGCCGCGACGTTGGCCATCTGGTCGGGGGCGAGGAACTGGCCCTTTTTCACGTTGATCACCGCGCCGGTGCGCCCGGCCGCCACCAGCAGATCGGTCTGGCGGCACAGGAAGGCGGGGATCTGCAGCACGTCCACCACCTTGGCGACGGCGGTGCATTGCTCCTCGGTGTGGACGTCGGTGAGCACCGGCAGGCCCAGGCTCTCCTTGATCTCGGCGAAGACCGGCAGCGCGTCGGCCAGGCCGATGCCGCGCCGGCCCGAGATGGAGGTGCGGTTGGCCTTGTCGAAGGACGACTTGTAGATCAGGCCGATGCCGGCCTTCTCCGCCATGTCCTTCAGCGCCGCCGCGCATTCCAGCGCGTGCGCCCGGCTTTCCATCTGGCAGGGACCGGCGATCAGCGCCAGCGGCAGATCGTTGCCCAGAATGAGCGAGCGGCCGACGGCGACGTGATGGCAGGTCATGGGGCTTACACCAGTCGCGATTGCCGCACCGCCGCTTCGATGAAGCTGGTGAACAGCGGATGGGGGTCGAAGGGCTTGGATTTCAGCTCGGGATGGAACTGGACGCCGATGAACCAGGGATGGTCGGGGCGCTCGACGATCTCGGGCAGCACGCCGTCGGGCGACAGGCCCGAGAACACCAGTCCCGCCTCTTCCAGGCGGCTCCGGTAGTCCATGTTGACCTCGTAACGGTGGCGGTGGCGCTCGGAGATGCGGGTGGCGCCGTAGACCTCGCGCACCCGGCTGCCGGCCTTGAGATCGCAGTCATAGGCGCCCAGGCGCAAGGTGCCGCCCATGTCGCCGGTGGCGGTGCGCTTCTCCAGCAGATTGCCCTTCAGCCATTCGGTCATCAGGCCGACCACGGGGTGCTCGCACGAGCCGAACTCGGTGGAATTGGCGCCCTTGAGCCCGACCAGATTGCGCGCCGTCTCGATCACCGCCATCTGCATGCCGAAGCAGATGCCGAAATAGGGCACCCGGCGTTCGCGGGCGAAGCGCACCGCCTCGATCTTGCCCGACGCGCCGCGTTCGCCGAAGCCGCCGGGGACCAGGATGCCGTGGCACGGCTCCAGGTGCTGGACCGCGTCCTCGCGCTCGAAGATCTGGCTGTCGATCCAGTCGAGGCGGACCTTCACGTTGTTGGCGATGCCGCCATGGGTCAGCGCCTCGGCCAGCGACTTGTAGCTGTCGAGCAGGCTGGTGTACTTGCCGACCACCGCGATGGTGACCTCGCCCTCGGGCTGGCGCACCCGCTCGACGATGTTGACCCAGCGGTTGAGGTCGAGGGCGGCCTTGGATTCGATGTGGAAGTGGCGGCAGACCTGCTCGTCCAGGCCCTGCTCGTGATAGCTGACCGGCACCTGGTAGATGGTGTCCACGTCCAGCGCCGGGATCACCGCCTGGTAGCCGACGTTGCAGAACAGCGCGATCTTCTTGCGCTCGCCCTCGGGGATGTCGCGGTCCGAGCGGCACATCAGCAGGTCGGGCTGGATGCCGACGCTCAGCAGCTCCTTCACCGAATGCTGGGTCGGCTTGGTCTTGAGCTCGCCGGCCGAGGGGATGTAGGGCAGCAGGGTCAAGTGGATGAACATGGTGCGGTCGCGGCCCAGCTCGTTGCCGAGCTGGCGGATCGCTTCCAGGAAGGGCAGCGATTCGATGTCGCCGACGGTGCCGCCGATCTCGCACAGGACGAAGTCCTCGTCGGTGATGTCCGACTTGACGAAATCCTTGATGGCGTTGGTGACGTGCGGGATGACCTGGACGGTGGCGCCGAGATAGTCGCCGCGCCGCTCCTTGGCGATGACGTCGGAATAGATGCGCCCGGTGGTGATGTTGTCCGACTTGCGGCTGGCCACCCCGGTGAAGCGCTCGTAATGGCCCAGATCCAGGTCGGTCTCGGCGCCGTCATCGGTGACGTAGACCTCGCCGTGCTGGTAGGGGCTCATGGTGCCCGGATCGACGTTGAGGTAGGGGTCGAGCTTCCTCAGGCGGACCTTGAACCCGCGCGCCTGCAGGCAGGCGCCCAGCGCCGCCGAGGCCAGGCCCTTGCCCAGCGAGGAAACCACGCCACCGGTGATGAAGATGAAACGCGTCATTGGCCCCTAACCCGATGTCCCTCGCTCGCGCTCGCGGTCCCGGTCCCCACCGCGCACCAGTGTCCCGCCCGTGGAAGGCGCGGGATACCCGTCCTCTACCCGTACCGGCCGGCGCCTCAGCGCGCCAGCGGGGCGCTCGGCTCGGCCGGAACCGCCGGAGCGGCCGGCGCCGCCGGCTGGGCCGGAACCGCATCGAACGGCGAGGTCGAGCCGGTGGTGCGGTTGTTGGCGATGATGGCCAGGCCCAGGCTGGTCAGGAAGAACGCCCCGGCCAGGATGGCGGTGGTGCGCGTCAGCAGGTTGCCGGCGGCCCGGCCGGTCATCAGCCCGCCGCCGCCGCCGCCGATGCCGAGCGCGCCGCCCTCGGAGCGCTGCAGCAGGATGACCCCCACCAGGGCGATGGCCAGCAACAGATGGATGACGAGGATGATCGGAAAAAGGTCCATGGCACACCAATGCTGAGCCGCCCGGACGCAGCCCCGACGGGCGGCGACGGGCGCCTGGATTGTTCGAGGCGTTTTTTAGACCCGCCGGAGCCGGATGGCTAGAGGTTTTTCCTGCGTCCGAATGCAGGGGTTCACCACAGCGACACCCGGCTCCGCCACCGTCAGGGTCTCAGGAACAGCGCCCCCAGGATCGTGAGCGTCACGATGATTTGCAGAAAATTCCAGATGACCGCGAAGACGAATTTCATGGCAGCCCCCGCCCACTTCTGTCCGGTTTAATTCTCGGCTGGCCCATGCCCCCTCGCCCGCCTGCGGGAGAGGGGGGCGAGCGTCAGCGAGCCGGGGTGAGGGCGGCGCGTGTCCACGCGCCCAAGACCTGGAGAGACAGCCGCTTTCGCTGTCGCGAAGCGCACCTGGCGGTGCGCGCCCTCTCCCTCCCGTCGCTGGCGCGACGGGTCCCTCCCTCTCCCGCAGGCGGGCGAGGGTAATCTGTCCGCTTCCGCCAACATCACCCTGGACGCGGCCGACACCAAGGGCTCCCGAAGGCTCTCCGAAAAATAAACCGGACAGAAGTGGCCCCCGCCCGGCCATGACGAGTTAGCCCGTCCTA
>NZ_CACVCG010000062.1 GCF_902729435.1 Magnetospirillum sp. UT-4 | reverse complement strand
GGGTTAGCGCTTGCAGTTCACCAACCTACGAGCCGGTCATGGACCTCAAGGCGTCCAAGAACCCGGCCGAGGCGCAGATGGACTGGATGGGCTGCGAATGGCTCGTCAACAAGTACGGCCTGGAGGACAGCGCCACCACCAAGTGCCTGGAGGGGCGCGGCCACTCGGTCATCGGCGTGGTGCGGCGATGAGGCGCTGGTCGATCGTCTTCCTGGCGCTGACGGTTTCGGCGTGCGCATCGCCACTGCCAAAGCCGCTCATCGATTTGAAGGCGGTGGATGATCCGCAGCAATACCAGAAGGATCTGATCGAGTGCGTCACCTTGGCGGATTACCACCTGACATCTGAGCTTCAACAGACGTATGACGGCATGATGGCGGCAGCCAAGAGTGGCGTTGGGTCTGGTATCGGCGCCGTAGCGCTTGGATCTTCAAGCGGGAGTGTTGGTGGTGATGTTGTCACTGGAGCAATCGGAGGGTTCATTGCGGGTCAGCTTCACGCGGCTCGCGAACAGGAACGCTACAGAAACATGGGAACCGCCAGGTGTCTGCAGAATCGCGGGTATGAGGTGGCAAACGCCAAGCAGCTCATGATCGACCCACGCGGCTGGTGTGCAACGCTATGCGTCGCGACCGACGAATGTTGGTGGAATACCAAGCGAGTGGACGAATGCGTCCCTGGCGAGGAAGCGCGGTTGGAGCGACTTCGCTCCGAGCGTCGTCGGGCTAAATCAAATCCACCACCCGCCTCTTAGCCGCGCTGTCATATACAGCGCAGTTGCTCCCGGTGCCGCATGAGCCACAACACAAATACATTACTTTGCATATTTTTTGCGCCAGTTTGTTTCATAACCAGCGCATTTTGTAATACGCCTGACAGTTGTTTTTTTGACAACATCGGATTTATCCGAGAAAGGACGGGAGGAGTCCGAGGCGTTCGCGGGTTCGCTGATCAGGTGACCTAAACCGTGGTGGCCCTTTGGCTCTAGGCACTTACCCCACGGGCGCCCGTTGCCGTCGTCGCGCCCACATTTTCAATAGAGAGGGACACAAATGTCGAAAATTGAGTGTCAGAATTGCCAGGCCTGGAATGAGCCCACTGCGACCAAGTGCTGGAAGTGCAAGGGCGACATCCCTGAAGAGGCGCGCCGCGCCGCCCAGGCCCAGGAAGCAGAGGAACAGGCCGCACGGGAGAAAGCCCAGCCGGTCGCCAAGCCCATCACGATGGAGCCGCCCCGCATCCCGTCATCGAAGATGCCCTGGGCCGGCGCCCTGCTCCTCGCTCTCGGTATCTGCCTATCCCTGTGGGGCGTCGTCATGGACCCGTCCAACGGATCGGGCTATGGCGACATCGGCAGGATCGCCAACCTGCATGCGCTCAACACCAAGACCGCGTTGGTGATCATGGGCAGCGCCTTGGTCGTCGCCGGGGCCGTTCTGATCGGTTGCGGGCAGATCCTCAATACTGTGCGCCGCGCCGCCTGATTTTTCCGGTGGGGGTATGATGATTGCCATCGAGAACCGCAGGGGAGGCAAAGCCCCCCTGCAGTTTCGTCAGAAGGTCGGGGAACGGCCCCCAGACACTGCATGGTGTCATCGCCGTGAACTGCGCCCAGAAGCCATCCCGGTGGATCGTCCAGCAACCCGGCGACAAGGTAGCGCCATGAGCATTGAAGATCTCTTGTTCGCCAAGTTCCTCGCCGATCATGTCGGCTGGTCTACTGACGCGGGTGGGATGGTGAGGCACCACCCCGCCGGCAGAGGCGCACGGTCCTTGGCACCAATTCGACGGAATACCCCTTCCCGGCACACCCCAGCCACAGCGCAGCCGGTAGGGTTAGAACAGACGACTTCTGCCGCCGCACTTCCCCGCGTTTCCCCCTTTGCCATCCAACCCGAACCGCGCTATAAACCTCGGCTCTTGGCAAGCCCAAGACCCGCGCAGCCGTAGCTCAGCTGGATAGAGCGCTGCCCTCCGAAGGCAGAGGTCGTAGGTTCGAATCCTACCGGTTGCGCCAATTTCCCCGCAGAATGGATGGCAAGACAGCGCGCCGCCGCCGGGGGGCCAGCTCCCCTCGCGCCGCGTTGCGGTTTGCGGAGAATGCGCCCGTATTCACCGCATGACATGCGGCGAAAGGCGCCTGAATGGCTCGCCACATCTGGCAGCGCCCGACCTGGCCATCCTTTCGCTGGGACGCGAACAGGCTGCTGCCTGTGCTCACCGAGGCCCGGTTCCGGCAGGGGCGATTCCTCGGGATGATGCGTAACGTCGGGATCGACGTCGGCCAATGGCGGACCGACCACCACGGGACCATGCAGGTGGTTTCGCAGCCCTACTCTCCCCGGGCCCGGGTCCATTTCGAGGCTCCTTCGGCCGCCCGGGTGGCGGAGGACATGGCGACGTTCCTGGCCTGGTTCAACGACGCGCGCGGTGACACCGGAATGGACCCCCTGATCAGGGCCGGCATCGCCCATCTCTGGTTCGTCACCATCCACCCGATGGACGATGGGAATGGCCGCATGGCAAGGGCCATCGCGGACCTGGCGGTCGCCCGGACGGAAAACAGCGGCCAGCGCTTCTACAGCATGTCGAGCCAGATCGCGGTCAACCGGGGCCGGTACTACGAGATCCTGGAAGAGACCCAGAAGGGCGACCTTGACCTCACCGGGTGGCTGTCATGGTTTTCCCGGTGCTACACCGACGCCATCGCCGCCGCCGAGGCCACCGCCGACAGGGTGATCGCCAAGGCGAGGTTCTGGCATGCCCACGCGCCGCACCCCTTCAGCGACCGCCAGCGAAAGGTGCTTGGGAAGCTTCTCGACGGATTCGAAGGAGCCATCACCACCCGGAAGTGGATGGCGATCTGCGGCTGCTCCGCCGATACGGCGCAGCGCGACATCACCGATCTGGTCGGCCGGGGCGTGCTGGAGAAGAACCCCGGCGGAAGCAGGAACACCAGCTATCGATTCGTCTGGCCGGGGTGAGCGCGATCTGCACTGCAATTTCGCTGCATCCCAGGGAATATATGTCAACTACGTAGCCTATTATAGATTGCATATGGCCGGGGCCGACAGGCATAATCCGGGGCGATGTCGAGCCCTCCGCAGCCAATCGCCCATGTCGCTCCTGCCGGGGACAGGATACACCCCCTGGATCAGCATCTGCGCGATGCCGGGGTCTTGGCGCGACGTTTCGCTGACCGCTGGAACTGCGGCGGGTTCGCCGCATGTGCCGCACTCTGGCACGATCTGGGGAAGTATTCCGCCGATTTCCAGGCGATGATCCGCACCGTCCTCGACGAGGATGCCCATCTGGAGGAGGCACGGCGTCGCGTCGATCACTCCAGTGCCGGCGCCCTGCACGCGGTGAAGGCGCTCGGCGACACCGGCCTGGCGTTGGCCTTCGTCATTGCCGGCCATCACGCCGGACTGCCCGATTTTCAGGGCGAAGACTCGCGAAAAGGCCTGAAGGACCGCCTGGGAGACGCCGATCTCCTGCTGGGTGCCGCCATGGCTGCGGCGCCCGCCGACCTGCTTGCACCGCCGCCATTGAAGCGCCCGCCGGAACGCGACCCCAGCCTGTGGATCCGCATGCTGGCCTCGGCGGTGTTCGAGGCCGATTTCCTCGACACCGAAGCCTTCTTCGACCCGGGCCGATCCGGGGCAAGGTCCGGCTGGGCGGATATGGGGACGCTGCGGCCGCGCCTGGACCAAAGGCTCTCGCGTTTCGCCGGTGCATCCGGCCCGGTCAACCAGGTGCGCGCGACGGTGCTGGCCGCCGCCCGCGATGCCGCCAAGGGCCAGCCCGGCCTGTATGCCCTGACCGTGCCCACCGGCGGCGGCAAGACCCTGGCGTCCCTGGCCTTCGCCCTCGACCACGTCCACCACCATCCTGACCGGCTTCGCCGCGTCATCTACGCCGTCCCCTTCACCAGCATCATAGAGCAGACCGCCGCGGTGTTCCGCGAGACCCTGGGCGACGACGCGGTGCTGGAGCACCACAGCGCGCTGGACGAGGGGAGCCGGGAAGAGAGCAACCGCAACCGGCTGGCCGCCGAGACCTGGGACGCCCCGGTGGTGGTCACCACCACCGTGCAGCTGTTCGAATCCCTGTTCGCCAGCCGCACCTCGCGCCTGCGCAAGCTGCACAACATCGCCGGCAGCGTCGTGGTGCTGGACGAGGCCCAGGCGCTGCCGCCGGACCTGCTGCTCCCCATCACCGCGGCGCTGGCCGAACTGGTGGAGGGCTACGGAGTCACCGTGGTGCTGTGCACCGCCACCCAGCCGGCGCTTGGGGCGGTGTTCAAGGAGTTGCCGAGGCCGATCGAGATCGCCCCCGATCCGCCGGCCCTGTTCGCGGCGCTGGATCGGGTGCGGGTCAGCTTCCCCCAGCCCGGCGAGCGCCAGTCGTGGGAGGCCATCGCCGCCGCCATGACGGCCGAGGACCGCGCCCTCGCCATCGTCAACAGCCGCGCCGACTGCCGCACGTTGCACGGCCTGCTGCCGGCCGGGGCGATTCACCTCTCCACCTGGCAATGCGCCGCCCACCGTGCGCGATTGCTGGCCAGGCTGAAGGAAGGCGGCCCGGCCCGGGTGGTCTCCACCTCGCTGGTCGAGGCCGGGGTGGACATCGACTTCCCCGCGGTCTGGCGGGCCATGGCCGGCCTGGATGCCATCGCCCAGGCGGCGGGCCGCTGCAACCGCGAGGGGCTATTGCCCGACAAGGGCCGGATGGTGGTGTTCCGTCCCGAGGGCGGCCGACTGCACGGCCACTTGGCCCAGGCTGCCGAGGCCGCCGAGGCGGCATTGCGCAAGCATCCCGAGGCTCCGTTCCACCCGGAGGCCTTCATCACCTATTTCAACGAGCTGTACTGGAGCAAACGCAGCCTGGACCCCCACGGCATCGGCCGGATGCTGGGCCTGGGAGAGAAGCGCCCCGGCCGCCCCTGGTACGATATCGCCTTCCGCACCGCCGCCGACGCGTTCCGCATGATCGACCAGCGCGAGGAGCCGCTGGTGGTGCTGTTCGACCAGCGCGCCGAAGCCGCGGTTGAGGAATTGCGCCGCGACGGCCCGTCGCGGGCCACCCTGCGCGCCCTGCAGCGCTACACCGTGCCGGTCCGACCGAAGGCTCTGGCTCAGCTGCGCGAGACCGGCGCGGCCGAGGACATCGGTACCGTGACCGTTCTGGTCAGGGACGAGCTGTATGACCGGGAAGGGGTGGGGCTGATGCTGGCAACGGGAGACTGAACTGAAAATGGGGCCGGACGGGCCGGCCCCATTCTCGATCACTACACACTATAGGTTTCAATCCACATCCCTTTGTGGGATGAGCCGTGACAATAGCTGGATTTAGGGGGAGGCGAAAGGCAGCCGGAATTTTTCCGGCATCACTACCTAACAACACATTATAGGAATTGACGTGATGGCCGAAGTGGCGCTATGGTGACTCTCGTCCCGCCGTGAGGATACGTCATGCACCATTGCCGCGACCCAACACGCCCCCACCCCCCATGGGCGAACCAGTCGATGAGAGGCTGAAATGAGTGAAAGCCATTATTCCGCCCCCCTCCGCCTGCGAGTGTGGGGAGACGCAGCCCTGTTCACCCGGCCTGAAATGAAGGTTGAGCGCGTCTCCTACGATGTCTGTACGCCCTCAGCGGCGCGCGGCATCCTGGAGGCGGTGCTGTGGAAGCCGGAAATGGCGTGGCGGGTCGAGCGCATCGACGTGCTGAAGCCCATCCGGTTCCAGACCGTGCGCCGCAACGAGGTCGGCACCAAGGCCGCCAACCCCCACGGCATCGATGCCGAGGACCACCGCCAGCAGCGCGCCTCGGTAATTCTGCGCGACGTGGACTATGTCATCACCGCCCGGATCACCCTGACCGCCAAGGCACCGCCCGACACCAACCTCACCAAATACGTCGAGATGTTCCGCCGCCGCGCCGCCAACGGCCAATGCTTCCACCGCCCCTGCCTGGGGACGCGGGAATTCGCCGCAGACTTCGCCCTGGTCGAGGACGGCGATTCCCTCCCCGCCCCCATCCCCGACAGCCCCGAGCTGGGCTGGATGCTGCTGGACATCGACCATGCCGGCACGGCGCCGGTGCCGCTGTTCTTCAAGGCGAAACTGGAGAACGGCACCCTGCACGTGCCGCCGGCCGATTCGGTGGAGGTGCGGCGATGATCCTGCAGCGCCTTCATGACTACTACCAGCGCCTGCTGGCCGACGGCCTGGCCCAGCCCACCGGGTTCCAGGACAAGGAGATCCATTTCGTCGTCACCCTGGATGCCGAGGGCCGCTTCATCGCGCTGCGCTCGACCCGGGACGAGAAAGGACGGGGCAAGACGTTCGTAGTCCCGGCGGAAGTCATTAAAGCTGCCGGAATCAAGGCCAACCTGCTGTGGGACAATGCCGAATACGTGTTTGGCCTGGCCCGCCCCGGCCTGACCGAGAAGCAGGCGGCCAAGGTGCCGGAACGCCATGCCGCCTTCCTCGCTCGCCTGAAGGCGCTGCCCGAGGATGCCAAGGCCGATGCCGGGCTGGCGGCCGTGCTGACTTATTTGTCGGCCGGGGATTGGTCGGCAATGGCGACGGCGGACAGCTGGGACGAGCTGCGGGCCGGCGGCGCCAACGTCTCGTTCCGGCTGGAGGGCGACCCCGGACTGGTGTGCGGGCGCCCCGGCTTGCGGGGCGCGCTGATGGGGGCCGAGAGCGCCGCAGAGGCCTCCGCCTGGTGCCTAGTCACCGGCCAGGCGGCCATCCCCGCCCGCCTGCATCCCAACATCAAGAACGTACCCGGGGCATCAAAGCCGGTTAGCCTTGTAGCGATCAACACCTTGGAAAATCCGGCATTTGGCTCGCATGGATGGACGCAGGGGTACAATGCCCCCGTCAGCGTAGCGGCAGCGCACGCCTACGCATCAGCACTCAGCTTTCTGCTGGCCCGCGAGCAGGACCGCCACCACCATGTGGAGGGCGACGCCACCTATGTGTTCTGGGCCACCGGCCCGACGCCGCTGGAGGAGAGCTTTCTCAGCCTCATCACCGGCGGCGCCTTCCAGGACGAGGAGAGCGGCGAGATTCCCGACGGGCAGAAGGTGCTCGACGTCTTCGCCGCCATCCGCAAGGCGCTGCGGAAACTGGACACCGACAGCACCCCGTTCTGCATCCTCGGCCTCGCCCCCAACGCCGCCCGGCTGGCGGTGTTCTTCTGGCACCAGGGCACGGTGGAGGCCATCGCCCGTTCCATCGGGCGCCATTTCGACGACCTCGACGTGGACGGGTTGTGGGACAAGGGCAAGGCGCCCGGCCTGTGGCACCTGCTGTCGGCGGCGGCCAAGGGCGGTGACGTCGGAACCTTCTCGGACCAATTGCGCCGCGCCCTGTCGAAGGATCTGGTCGCCGCCATCCTGAAGGAAACCCCCTACCCCGCCACCCTGCTGGCCCGCACCATCCACCGCTGTCAGGCGGAACAGGGGGTGTGGCCGATCCGCGCCGCCGTGATCAAGGCCAGCCTGAACCGCAACACGCGCCTGCGCGCCGACAACCAAAGGGAGATCACCGTGGGTCTCGATGACGACAACACCAATGCGGGCTATCTGCTGGGGCGTCTGTTCGCCCTGTACGAGGCCGTCCAGCGCAGCAGCCAGGGCGGCACCAAGAGCAACGTCACCATCCGCGACCGTTATTTCTCGGCCGCCATGACGGCGCCGCGCTCCGTCTATCCGCAGCTCGAGCGCCTGAACGCCGCTCATCGGCGCAAGTTCCGGGGCGGCTTTCCCCGCCGCTTCGGCGATCCCCTGCAGCGAGTCTTCCACCTGATGGACGCCGACCGGGCCTATCCCGCGACTCTTTCACTCGAGGATCAAGGCCGCTTCGTCCTCGGCTACCACCACCAAAGCCACCGCCTGTGGGAGCGCGCCGAAGCCGACCCGCAGGACACCATCACCACCGAATCCGAAGCCTGACGGGAGCCACCACCATGACCAGCCCGGTTATCTCCAACCGCTACGATTTCGTCCTGCTGTTCGACGTCAAGGACGGCAACCCCAATGGCGATCCCGACGCCGGCAACCAGCCGCGCATCGACCCCGAGACCGGCCAGGGCCTGGTCACCGACGTCGCCATCAAGCGCAAGATCCGCAACTATGTCGGCCTGAAGACCGGTAACACCCCGCCCAACGCCATCTATGTCCGCGAGGGCGCGGTGCTGCAGGAGCAGCGCAAGGACGCCTACATCGACCTGAAGGATGGCGAGAAGGCCTCGGAGGAGAAGGCCCGCGCCCGCATGTGCGCCAACTTCTTCGACGTCCGCACCTTCGGTGCCGTCATGTCGACCAAGAAGTTCAATGCCGGCCAGGTCCGCGGCCCGGTGCAGATCACCTTCGCCCGCTCGGTCAACCGCATCCTGCCCGCCGACCACACCATCACCCGCGTCGCCCGCGAGACCGAGGCCCGTGCGGCGGAAGGCGGCAGCACCGAGATGGGCGGCAAGTCCACCGTCGCCTACGGCCTGTATCGCGCCAGCGGCTTCATCTCGCCCCATCTGGCCCAGGGCGACAAGGGCACCGGCTTCACCGAGGCCGATCTGGCCCTGCTGTGGGAGGCGCTGGGCGGCATGTTCGACCTCGACCGCTCGGCCGCCCGCGGCCTGATGTCCACCCGCCGCCTGATCGCCTTCCGCCACGACAGCCTGCTGGGCAACGCCCGCGCCGAAACCCTGCTGGAGCGGGTGACGGTGGCCCAGAACGCCGACACCCCGCGCGCCTGGACGGACTTCACCGTTTCCATCGACCGTGCCGGCCTGCCGGCGGGGGTGGAGGTGCTGGAGGTGCTGTAGCAGCCCCCCATGGACGATACCGACGATTCCCTCATCCCGCTGTCGGCGCTACAACATTACCTGGTCTGTCCGCGCCAATGCGCGCTCATACATCTTGAGCAGCAGTGGGAGGACAACCGGCTGACCGCCGAGGGGAACGTCATGCATGCGGCCGTCGATAAGGCCGGCGCGGTGGCCCGCGACGGGGTGCGGCGGGTCACCGGGCTGCCGTTGCGCAGCGACCGGCTGCGGCTGTCCGGCCGGGCGGATGTGGTGGAGTTCCACCCCGGTTCCGACGGGGGCGACACCCCCTTCCCCATCGAGCACAAGCGCGGCCGCGAGAAGGAGGACGACCGCGACCGCGCGCAATTGTGCGCTCAAGGACTGTGCCTGGAGGAGATGACCGGCCGCGCGGTGCCGGCCGGCGCCCTGTTCTACGGCAAGACCCGGCGCCGCCTCGCGGTAACCTTCGACGAAGGCTTGCGCCGCCGCACCGAGAACGCCGCCCGCGCCATGGCCGCCATGCTCGATGCCGGGCGCACCCCGCCGGCGGTGGCCATCCCCGCCTGCCGCGGCTGCTCGCTGAAGGATCTGTGCCTGCCGGATTCACTGGGGAAGCGCTCGGTTTCGCGCTACCTGCGCCGACAATTGGGTGGGCCATGAAGGACCTGCTCAACGTCCTCTACATCACCACGCCCGAGACCTATCTGGGCAAGGAGGGCGAATGCGTGTCGGTGCGCCAGGACGGCGCCTCGCCCCGGCGCATTCCCCTGACCAACCTGCAGGGCATCATCTGCCTGGGGCGGGTCACGGTCAGTCCCTATCTGATGGCCGCCTGCGCCGAGAAGGGCGTGACCATCACCTACCTGACCGAGAATGGCCGCTTCCTGGCCAGCGTCCACGGCGAGGTTCGCGGCAACGTGCTGCTGCGCCGCGAGCAGTACCGCCGCGCCGATGACGAGGCGGGGTCGGCGTCCATCGCCCGCTGCGTGTTGAAAGGCAAGCTGGGCAACGCCCGCACCGTTTTGCGCCGGGGCGCGCGCGAGGCTCAGGACCAGGTTCGGGCCGAGCGCCTGACCCGCGCCGCCGACATCCACACCGCCGCGCTGACCCGCCTGGACCGCGAGACCCATGTGGACGGCCTGCGCGGGGTCGAGGGCGACGCGGCGGCTGTGTACTGGTCGGCCTTCGCCGCCCTGATCCGGGTGGACGATCCGGCCTTCGCCTTTTCCGGCCGCAACCGCCGGCCGCCGCGCGACGCCGTCAACTGCCTGCTGTCCTTCGTCTACACCCTGCTCGCCCACGATTTGCGCTCGGCGCTGGAGGGGGTGGGGCTGGACCCCTATGTGGGCTTCCTCCACCGCGACCGCCCCGGCCGTGCCAGCCTCGCCCTCGACCTCGAGGAGGAGCTGCGCCCCATCCTGGCCGACCGCATCGTGCTGTCGCTGATCAACCGCCGCCAGGTCGAGGCCGCCGGCTTCCTCACCCAGGACGGCGGCGCGGTGGTGATGGACGACGACACCCGCAAGGCGGTGATCACCGCCTGGCAGGAGCGCAAGGCCAAGGAGATCCGCCACCCCTTCCTCGACGAGGACGCCCCCATCGGCCTGCTGCCCCACCTGCAGGCGCTGCTGCTGGCCCGCCATCTGCGCGGCGACCTCGACCTTTACCCGCCGCTGATCTGGGCCTGACGGCGGTGCTGGTGGTGGTCTCCTACGACGTCAATACCGAGGATGCGGCGGGCCGCAAGCGCCTGCGCAAGGTCGCCAAGGCCTGCCAGGATTACGGCCAGCGAGTCCAGTTCTCGGTGTTCGAATGCGAGGTCAGCCCGGCCCGCTGGGTGGAACTGCGCGCCCGCCTGCTGGCCATCGTCGACCCAAGCAAGGACTCGCTGCGCTTCTACAACCTGGGCGCCGACGGCCAGCGCCGCGTCGAGCACATCGGCAACCGCAAGCCCCTGGACCTGGACGGCCCGCTGCTGCTGTAGCCGCGAACCCCAAGCGCCCCGGAAAAACCCGCCAGGTTCGCGGCAGCCCCGACAACCCGGAAATCCGCCATTCCCGAGACGGCCGACGCCAACGCCACCCCCCATACCGACCGCTCCACCCCGCAATCGCGCCAACCCCAGATTTTGCCGAATTCCTGCAAGATGTTATGCTGGAGGAGTCGCCCCCTCACGGGGGCGTGGATTGAAACTTCGACGATGGCGGGAGTGTCGCTGTAGCCGAACCGGTCGCCCCCTCACGGGGGCGTGGATTGAAACAATTAGCCAGCACCAGGCGGCGCGACGGCAGAAGGTCGCCCCCTCACGGGGGCGTGGATTGAAACCTTCCAGGTCAGGGCCTCGAAGGCGGCCTGGTTGGTCGCCCCCTCACGGGGGCGTGGATTGAAACAACAGCTTCTCGTCTGAGAGGAACCCGCCATGACGTCGCCCCCTCACGGGGGCGTGGATTGAAACCCTAAGTCTGACCTGAGCCCCACGCGATTACGCGGTCGCCCCCTCACGGGGGCGTGGATTGAAACCTCAGCAAGTTGACAAGGCCGACGCCGACTGAAAGTCGCCCCCTCACGGGGGCGTGGATTGAAACTTCCAGGCTGCGCCGGCCTCGAAAGACCCGCCGCCGTCGCCCCCTCACGGGGGCGTGGATTGAAACTGGGCGGGCGGCTGCTGGCGCTGCTGCTGCTGGCGTCGCCCCCTCACGGGGGCGTGGATTGAAACGTTGCGCAATCGTTAACCGCGCCAGTGCCTATAGGTCGCCCCCTCACGGGGGCGTGGATTGAAACATCGTGAATCCAAGCCACCTGCCTTACGTGTTCGGTCGCCCCCTCACGGGGGCGTGGATTGAAACCGCTTGGCGGCGGGCCTGGTCGTCACCGGCGGCTCGTCGCCCCCTCACGGGGGCGTGGATTGAAACAAGATTTCCTGTGTCGCCTTAAACGAAACGTTCTCGTCGCCCCCTCACGGGGGCGTGGATTGAAACATGAACCTCACGTTCATGGAAGCCCCGGTCTTCGTCGCCCCCTCACGGGGGCGTGGATTGAAACGACAACAATTCCCGGGCCGGGCGCAGCGGCATCGGCGTCGCCCCCTCACGGGGGCGTGGATTGAAACGACCCCAAGATTGTCCGCAAGATTGTCGGCCTGCGTCGCCCCCTCACGGGGGCGTGGATTGAAACTTTGAGGCCGGCCATCTGGGTGGCGAATTCGTGGGTGTCGCCCCCTCACGGGGGCGTGGATTGAAACCGACGCCCGCGTGCTGCACTTCCAGGACGCCGACGGTCGCCCCCTCACGGGGGCGTGGATTGAAACTCGGTGGCGCCGGCCCACGGGTCGGGCCCGCCGCGGTCGCCCCCTCACGGGGGCGTGGATTGAAACTTTTGGTGGGGTTGCGTCATGGCTAGAGGTCGCGTCGCCCCCTCACGGGGGCGTGGATTGAAACTGAATCTGCTCCAGGCCCGAAATCACCACGTTGCGTCGCCCCCTCACGGGGGCGTGGATTGAAACATCTCGATCCACACCTCAACCATCTCGAAGGGCGGTCGCCCCCTCACGGGGGCGTGGATTGAAACAATAACGCGCCGGCGATATGACTGGCGACGCCAGTCGCCCCCTCACGGGGGCGTGGATTGAAACTCGACGGTCATGGCGAGGAGCTTGCGGATCTTGGTCGCCCCCTCACGGGGGCGTGGATTGAAACGTCAGCTACGAACCGGCGCTTGCGCCTGTGGACCTGGTCGCCCCCTCACGGGGGCGTGGATTGAAACCTGGCGGCTTGTCGTGTAACACTGGAGATTATGGGTCGCCCCCTCACGGGGGCGTGGATTGAAACACGTCGACTCCGCAGGCGGCGGAGCCGAACAGGGTCGCCCCCTCACGGGGGCGTGGATTGAAACAGCAGCATCGCCACATAGGGGATGCGCAGCACCTGTCGCCCCCTCACGGGGGCGTGGATTGAAACCGACAGGCTTGCCCACACCGGCTTGACCTCGCCGGGTCGCCCCCTCACGGGGGCGTGGATTGAAACGTCGTCAATCGGGGAGGTGGCTGGGCTGAAAGCCTCGTCGCCCCCTCACGGGGGCGTGGATTGAAACTGCCTGGTGCGCAGCATTTCGGCAATGAGGGGGCGTCGCCCCCTCACGGGGGCGTGGATTGAAACCCGGGCGCGTCGACTCAAGCGCCGCTTGGAACGCGTCGCCCCCTCACGGGGGCGTGGATTGAAACCTGTTCCGGCACTTCGTAGAAATCGGCCCACGCGTCGCCCCCTCACGGGGGCGTGGATTGAAACACCAACACCCGCCTGTACCGGCAGCGCAAGGCGCAGGTCGCCCCCTCACGGGGGCGTGGATTGAAACCTGGCCACCACCTTGAAGGTGGCCCCGAACTTCGATGTCGCCCCCTCACGGGGGCGTGGATTGAAACGTGGAGATGGTGGCGTCTAGGCCAACTGATAGCGGTCGCCCCCTCACGGGGGCGTGGATTGAAACGCCCCGAGGTGGCGAACGCCGTCGCGGTCGGCTGTCGCCCCCTCACGGGGGCGTGGATTGAAACGTTTGCGGCTGACGGCACAAAGCCTGTGACATTTGTCGCCCCCTCACGGGGGCGTGGATTGAAACAGGTATGGATGGGGTTCTACGACCGCGCCATGGCCGTCGCCCCCTCACGGGGGCGTGGATTGAAACTCGCCAGCGGCGACAATACCGGAGCCACCACGCTGTCGCCCCCTCACGGGGGCGTGGATTGAAACATCTTGACGAGCATGACTTCGCGGCAGTGATCGGGTCGCCCCCTCACGGGGGCGTGGATTGAAACACCCAGCCGGGTGATGCTGCGGCCGATGCGGTGCGTCGCCCCCTCACGGGGGCGTGGATTGAAACACGATACGGCGGACAAACTCCGCCACCTTTTGCAGGTCGCCCCCTCACGGGGGCGTGGATTGAAACGTCATCGGCACCGGCCCCCTGACGGCGGGCAAGTGTCGCCCCCTCACGGGGGCGTGGATTGAAACTGATGGCCGCCGCGTCATCCGCCTCGTCCGGCGCCGTCGCCCCCTCACGGGGGCGTGGATTGAAACTTGAACAGGTACAGCCAGGCCACCGCGCGGGCCAGGTCGCCCCCTCACGGGGGCGTGGATTGAAACATGTTTTGCAGGATGGTCACGGCGGAAGCATCGCGTCGCCCCCTCACGGGGGCGTGGATTGAAACCACGTCACCTCGCCGAGGTAAAGTCGGTT
The DNA here is from genome assembly GCF_902729435.1 of Magnetospirillum sp. UT-4. Lineage (GTDB taxonomy): Bacteria > Pseudomonadota > Alphaproteobacteria > Rhodospirillales > Magnetospirillaceae > Magnetospirillum. The sequence goes on along the minus strand of NZ_CACVCG010000062.1, from coordinate 18,051 downwards.
GTGCAAGTCGCCCCCTCACGGGGGCGTGGATTGAAACCAGCGCCACGGATACGACATGGCCCCCGGCGCCGCGGTCGCCCCCTCACGGGGGCGTGGATTGAAACATTGGAATCGACAGCCTGCCGATGAACGCGGACGCGTCGCCCCCTCACGGGGGCGTGGATTGAAACCTTGCCGCCGCCGGCGCCGAGCGACGGCCCGGCATTGTCGCCCCCTCACGGGGGCGTGGATTGAAACATTTCCTGTCTCCGCCCCTAGTCTCCGGTGAGGCGCGTCGCCCCCTCACGGGGGCGTGGATTGAAACATTTCAGCGCCTGCGGATACTTGATAGTAACCAGCGTCGCCCCCTCACGGGGGCGTGGATTGAAACCGTTCAGCAGGGTTGTCTACCATGCCGTGTCGCGTCGCCCCCTCACGGGGGCGTGGATTGAAACTCCCGCCAGGGAGAGACGGCGGACCAGATGAAGCGTCGCCCCCTCACGGGGGCGTGGATTGAAACATTGCCGCGTCGGTCGTGTTGTAGTAGATCGCCGTCGCCCCCTCACGGGGGCGTGGATTGAAACCGGTCCGAGCGGGCCTGCTATTTGAAGCGCCCGCGGTCCAGGCGATGGATCACCTCCGGCGTAACCTGTCCGAAAGACAGGATTTCCTTGCCGCTGTGGTCCTTCATGAACTCCTCGGCCTCGGCGTGGGTGAGGAACGGCACCAGTTCGTGGCCCATGGGGCCGAGCACGTCCGAGCCGATGACGTAGAAGGCGTCACGGGCGTCGATGCGGGTGACCGCGTAATAGTCGGTCACCGCCACCGTGGCCACGTCGTCGGGTCGGTGGCCGGCCACGTATTGCTTCGGCGAGGCCAGGAACTTGAACAGGTCCTTGGCGCCGTCGAAGTGATGGGCGTGACCGTCCTTGTACAGCACCGTCGCCACCCATTCGGGGTATTTGGCGACGAACATGCCGCAGACCGGACAGACGGTGTTGGGCGCCGGCGGCGGGGTCACCACCTCGCCCGCTTGCGCGGGCGCCGCCAGCAGCAGGAGCGCAAGCAAAGCGAGGCGGCGGATCATGGTCAATGCCCCTTGTGCTGCATGGCGCGGCGCCGTTCCTCCCGCCTCATGCGGATCATCTTGGTGTCGTCGGCCATGCTCATGTAGCTCAGCATCAGCGCCTTGTCGAAATCGACCACCTCGCCGGTGCCCTTGGCGGCCTCGGCGGCGACCTTGGCGGCGAACGAGGTCTTGGGGGTCTTGCTCATCACCGGCTTGTGGTCGCCGCCGATGACGTAGAACGCCTGCTCGGCGTTGGTCAGCGGCTTGATCTCGAGGCCCGAGCCGTTGTCCGGGGCATAGATGGCCTTCGGCACCCGGTCCAGGTTCAGCGACAGCGAGATGGCGGCGCAATGCAGCGAGCAGGTGCCGTCCACCAGGTCGTCCGAGTAGTGAATGAGATGACGGCTGAAGTGGTACTGCTTGCGGTCCATGCCGCAATAGGGGCACTTCGGGTACTTCCCGATGTCGTTGTCCAGCGGATTGGCATCCTTGGGCGTCTTGGGCATGAACTGCATGGGCGTGCCGTCACCCTCGGCGGCCCGGGCGGCCGGCACGGCGGCGGCGATGGCGGCGACGGCGCTGCCGGCCAGCAGGAAATTGCGACGATTCATGGTCTTTCTCCCTCTCACCAATTGGCCAGGGGCAGCATCACTTCGAAGAAGCGAATCCCCTGGAACAGCGTGGCCACGCCCATGGCGATGACCACCGCGGCCGCTCCCTTGAGCATCCAACCCCGCAAGGCCGCGCCCAGGCGGCCGAAAATCACGCTGACGAACAGCATCGCCGGCAGGGTGCCGGCGCCGAAGGCCAGCATCAGCAGCGCCCCCTGACCCGGCCCTCCCGAAGACGTGGCCTTGACCGCCATGGCCAGGGTCAGGGCGCAGGGCATCAGCCCGTTGACCAGGCCGCCCATGGCGGCGCCGGCCAGCGGCGAGGCGGTGCCGGCCCGGTGGAAGATGCGCCGGGCCACGGCGGTGGGCAGGCCCAGAGCCGGCAGCCGCACGAGTCCGAGCACGTCCAGCCCCAGGGCGATCACCACCACGCCGGCCAGGATCTGCAGCACCGCCTGGGCCTTGCCGATGATGCCGGTGGAGACCAGGGCCAGGCCCAGCAGGGCGGCGACGGCGCCGACCACGGCGTAGACCGCCAGCCGGGTGCCGTGGTAGCCGGCCAGCGGCAGCACGCCCTTTCCGGCCTCGCCCATGCGGATGAAGAAGCCCGAGGCCAGGGCGCCGCACATGCCGAGGCAATGGCCGCTGCCCAGCAGCCCGGCGGTGAAGGCCAGCCCCAGATCGATACCGGCCCCGGTCATCGCTGCAGCCTCAGGGAATTGGCCACCACCGACACCGACGACGCCGCCATGGCCATGGACGCCACCATGGGAGTCAGGCGCCCCATGGCGGCGGTGGGAATGGCCAGGGTGTTGTAGCCCAGCGCCCAGGCCAGGTTCTGGCGCATGATCGCGCGGGTGCGCCGGGCCAGGGCGATCATGGCGGCGACCTTGGCGATGTCGCCGCCGACCAGGGTGATCGCGGCCGAATCCATGGCCACGTCGGTACCGGTGCCGATGGCGAAGCCCACATCGGCGGCGGCCAAGGCCGGGGCGTCGTTGAGTCCGTCGCCGATCATGCCGACCTTCAGGCCGGCCGCCTTCAATTCGGCGACGATGTCGTGCTTGCGGGCCGGGGTGGCGCCGGCCACCACCTCGGCGATGCCGATGGCGGCGGCGACCGCCCGGGCCGGCTCCTCGGCGTCGCCGGTGACCATGAGGGTGCGCACGCCGAGGTCGTGCAAGGCCTGGATCGCCTGAGCGGCACCGTCGCGGGGCCGGTCGGCGAAGGCCAGCACCGCCGCCGGGCGGCCGTCGATGCGGGCATAGGCCCGGGTTCCCGCCGCCGCCGGCTCGCCCTCGAACGGAAGGTTGCCGATCTCGACCAGGCGGCCGTCCACCCTCGCCCGCACCCCGCTGCCCGGCACCGCCGTGAAGTCCTCGGCCGGCGGCGGCCGGACGCCCCGGGCGGCGGCCAGGGCGAGCACGGCGCGGCCGAGGGGGTGTTCGGACCCGGCCTCGGCCGCGGCCAGAAGGGCCAGCACCTCGCCTTCGTCGCCGTCGAGGATGCGCAGGCTCTCCACCACCGGGCGTCCCTCGGTGAGGGTGCCGGTCTTATCGAAGATCAGCACCGACAGGTCCGCCGCCGCTTCCAGGGCGGCGCCGTCGCGGATGTAGATGCCCCGGCGGGCGGCGGCGCCGATGGCCGCCATGATGGCGGTGGGCGTGGCCAGACCGAGGGCGCAGGGACAGGCGATCAGCAACACCGAGACGGCGGCGTCCACCGCCGCCCCCGGCCGCCGCCCGGCGGCCAGGTTGCCGGCCAGGGTCAGCGCGGCGGCGGCCACCACCGCCGGCACGAACACCGCCGAGACCCGGTCGGCCAGGCGCTGCACCGGCAGCTTGGCCCCTTGCGCGTGATCGACCATGCGGACGATGCCGGCCAGTACGGTGTCGCCGCCGGTGGCCGACACCCGCACCGTCAGGGCGCCGTCGCCGTTGATGCAGCCGCCCACCACCCGGGCTCCCTTCCCGCGCACCACCGGCATGCTCTCGCCGGTGACCAGGGATTCGTCCACCGCCGACAGCCCGGCAACCACCTCGCCGTCCAGGGCGATGCGCTCGCCCGGGCGGACCAGGATGAGATCGCCGACCGCCAACCGATCCACCGGCACCACCGTGGCGACGCCGTCGCACAGAAGGGTCGCGGTGTCGGGCTGCAGCGCGATCAGCCGGCGGATGGCCTCGCCGGCCCGGCCCTTGGCCCGTTCCTCCAGCCAGCGCCCCAGCAGGACGAACGAGACGATGCCGGCCGCCGCCTCGAAATAGAGGTGATGGCGGCCGGCCAGCAGCGACAGGGTGGAATGGCCCAGCGCCGCCCCCGAGCCCAGGGCGATCAGGGTATCCATGTTGGCACTGCGCTGGCGCGCCAGCCGCAGCGCCCGCGCGAAGAACGGCCGGCCCAGCCCCAGCACCACCGGCACCGTCAGCGCCAGCTCGACCCAGCGCCACAGCCAGAACCGGGGCATGGCCATGCCCAGGGCCATCACCGGCAGGGACAGCAGCCCCGATTCGATGGCGCGCCGCCGCGCCTCGGCCAGGCGGGCGCGGTCGCGCTCGGCCGCCAGGCGGCGTTGCGCCAGGGTGTCCATGGGCCGGGCCTCGTAGCCCAGGGCGGCCACCACCGAGTCCACCGCGCCGCGATCGAGCCGGCCGACGATCTCGGCGGTCTCGCTGGCGAAGTTGACCGAGGCCGTCCGCACCCGCGGGTCGCGGCCGAGACGCATCTGGATCAAGGCGGCGCACGAGGCGCAGGTCATGCCGCCGACGGCGACCCGCACGGTATTCACCGGCCCGTCGGGCGGCGGCGCCGCCATCGGCCTGGGGGTGGCGCGCCCGAGATTGCCCACCACCCGGTCCAGCAGCGTCAGCACGGCGCCCGCCGGCAGTCGGCGGGGATCGAAACGCACCGTGACCGAGCCGATCGCGGCCACCACCCGCACCTGGCGCACCGCCTCGTGTTTGCGCAGCAGGATCTCGAGCAGGCAGGCGCGCTCGGAATCGCCGCGCAGGGCGGGGGCGACGGCGCGGACACGGTGCCGGAGGACATGGACCGGGACGATGTGCTCCACCGTCACCCTCCGCAGCAGGGCGGCGGCGGTTCCGCCTCGGCCTGGGCCTTGCGCGCCTTGCGGTAGCGCACCAGCAGGAAGGTCAGGTAGATCACCGCCAGCCATTGGGTGCGGTAGGTCCAGGGATTGGGCAGCCACATCGTTGTGATGCGCTGCCAGTGCAGCCGCACCAGATAGAACACCACCAGATCGTTGGCGAAATTGATGGCCCAGTCCGCAGCCTCGGCCGGCAGCGGCGGCTTGCGCCCGGTCTTGATGGCGATGATCTGGGACAGCACCGACGCCTTGGCCTTGAGGTCGGCGTAGCGCGCCCGCCAGCGGGCCAGCGGCACGGCCCGCTTGAGCCGCCCCACCACCCCCCCGGCCGGGGCGGCGGGAGTCGGCAGCGGCACGCCGATGCCGTCGACGATGGCCGCCAGGGTGCGCACCACGTCGGCGGTCGGGCACAGTTCCTCGATCCAGCGGATCGACAGCTTGCGGCTGGCGGTGAACACCGTCACCCGGGTCACGCCGTCCAGCCGCGACAGGCCGGCCTCGATGATGTCGGCGGCGGCGGCGGAACACAGCGGCGCCGGCAGGTCGAACCGCAGGTGGCCGGGGGCGCGGTGGCGCACGGCCATCTGCCGCCACAGCGGGCGGCCCGGCGGCTCCGCCGGCTTCCTGGCGCGCAGGGCCATGGCGGCTACTCCTTGGGGGCGGCCTCGCCGGCGCGGGTCTCCTCGACCAGATCGGCCAGGCTTTCCTTGGCGTTCAGCACCATGTCGCGGCCCATGTCGGAGCCCTTGGCCACCGCGGCGGCGATCTCCTTGCGGTACTTGAAGCCGTAATAGCCCACCGCCACGCCGGCGGCGAACAGCACCACCGGGCTCGAGACCAGCCGCCCCAGCAGCGAGCGGCCGGCCACCGCGCCGATGCCGGCGGCGGCGATCACCGCCCCCTTGCCCATGGACATGCCGCCGGCGGCGTGGGTCAGGGCTTCCTCGCAAAGCGGGCAATCAGCACTCATGATCGTTCTCCTTCTCGTCTTCGTTCAACATTCGCCAGATGTCCCGGCACCCCTCGCAGCAGAACCGCAGGGTCCGGCCGCGTGATCGATGGTCATATCCGGGCCGCTCGACCGGCAGGCCGCACAGGTCGCAGGGCTGCCGGTCGCCGCTCACAGCAGGTCCTCCACCGCTTGGCGGAAGGCCGCCTCGTCCGTCTCGCCCAGGATGCGCCGCTTCACCGTGCCGTCGCGGCCGACCAGCACGGTCATGGGCAGCGCGGTCACCCCCCAGGCGCGGGAAATCTTCGATCCCGGGTCGAGCAGGATGGGATAGGACAGGTCCATGGGCGCCACGAACGCCTCGATGTCCTTGCGGCTCTGGCCGGCATTGACCGCCAGCACCAGCAATCCGTCGTCACGGTGCCGGCGCCAGATCGGCTCGATGGCTTTCATCTCGTCCTTGCAGAAGGCGCACCAGCTGGCCCAGAAGCGCACCACCACCACCTTGCCGGCCGCCGCCGCCGGCAGCTCGATGGTCTCGCCGGTCAGGGCCTTGGCCGAGAACGGCCGCACCGGCTCGCCCACATGGGGAGCGCCGGGGCCGTCGTCGCAGCCGGCGGCCAGCAGCAGGATGGTCAAGGCGAGGACGCGGGCGATCATGGCGCCGCCTCGAACAGGATCAGGTGCGAGCGCAGGACCAGCCACAGGGCGACCACGCCGAAGGCGGCGAAGCAGGCCAGCGAAACCCCGACCAGCCGCCGCGCCGCCCGCGGCGCCGCCAGGGCCAGGCTGGGATGGCGCCGGGTCCGCGCCGCGATGCCGCCGCCCACGCCGCACACCGTGCCGAGGAACAGCGGCAGATAGAGGGCGTAGCCGACATGGCCGTATTCGCGCTTGAGCAGGCAGAACGGGCAATGGTGGTGCGGCAGCTCGTAGACGTAGACGGAAATGGTCGACACCACCGCCGCCAGCCCGATCCCCAGCACCGCCGCCGAGGCCAAGGCATGAACCACGCCGCCCGAACCGCGCAGCAGGAAATGGGCGCCGCTGGCGGCCACCGCCGCCAGGCCGGCCGCCAGCAGGCCCAACGCCACCCCGTGCGGCATGGCGGCCAGGGCGTTGCTGGTGACGGTGATGCCGTTGCCGCTGAACAGGGTCGAGCAGCACGAGGTGATGACGTCGGCGCGCAGGCCCAGGAAATAGGCCAGTTGGACCCCGCCGGCCACCGCCACCACCGGCGCCAGCCCCAGCAGGGCGGCGTATTTCAGCCGGATCAGCGGATAGTCCCAGCCCAGGTTGTCGACATGGTTGAGCACCAGCCAGAAGGCCGACAGGAAGAACACCGCCATGTGCAGGTAGAGGGCGGGAAAGCCCCAGCGATCCACCTTCAGCGTCCCCACCGCGCACATCGCCCCGGTGAACAGCGAGGCCATGCGGTCGGCGTTGAAGACGAACAGCACCAGCGCCGCCCCCTGGGCGACCAGGACCAGCTTCAGCAGGGTGGCGACCAGATAGGTCCGGCGCTCCATCTCCAGCTGCGTCTCGGCGCCGCTGGCCATGTCCCAGCGCCGCAGCACCCGCACCACGAAGGGCAGCGACGAGGCCAGCATCAGGGTCGAGACCGCCGAGGCCAGGATCAGCGCGATGATGGCCGGCTGGAACAGCATCAGCGCGCCTCCACCTGCCGGCCGTCGCGGAGCGAGACCACGCGATCGACCACCGCCGCCTCGGCCACCATCGGGTCGTGGCTGGTCATCAGCAACGTGCGTCCGTCGCGCTTCAATCCCGCGACGATGGACAGGAACTGGGCCGAGCGCTCGCTGTCCAGGTTGGCGGTCGGTTCGTCGGCAATCAGCACCCGGGGATCGTTGATCAGCGCCCGCGCGATGGCCGCCCGCTGGGCCTCGCCGCCCGACAGCCATTCGGCGCGGGCCTCGGCCTTGTCGGCCATCTCCAGGCGCTCCAGCAAGTCCATCGCCCGCGCCTTCAGCCGGCCATGGGGCAGCCCCACCGGATAGGCCGGGATCATGACGTTCTCGACCACGGACAGGCCCTTGATCAGGTTGAAGTTCTGGAACACGAAGCCGAAGGTGGAGCGCCGTATTTCGGTGAGGAACCGCTCGGGCATGGCCGAGATGTCGCGCTCCTCCAGGTGCACCCGGCCCGAGGTCGGCCGCGCCAGGGCGCCGACCATGGTCAGCAGCGTGGTCTTGCCCGAGCCGCTGGGGCCGCGGAACACCGTCACCGCGCCGGCCGCGAGCCGCAGATCGATGCCCTTCAGCGCCCAGAACTCGTTGTGGCGCCCCTGGTTGAAGGCCTTTCTGACGTCGGTGAGGCGGATCATGGCGGCGGCCTCATCGCATCACCTGATCGGGATCGACGGTGGCGGCGCGCCAGATCGGCACCACGGTGGCCACCGTGTAGGGAAAGACGGTGAAGAAGAACAGGGTCGCCACCTGCAACTCGTCCACGAACGGGGTCAGCCGGAAATCGGGATAGAGCACCGCCCAGCCCTTCAGCACCGGCTCGAACAGCGGCGCGCCGAAGTGGAAGACGTGGAGATAGCCCAGCACGTAGCCGGCCAGGAAGGCGGTCAGCGAGATGACCATGCCTTCCAGGGTCTTGAGCCTGATGACGTCCGAGGTCTCCCAGCCCACCGCCTTGAGGATGCCGATCTCGCGCCGCTCCTCGGCCGACAGGCCCGACGCCTTCTCCCAGGCGAAGATGCCAAAGGCCAGGATGGCGCCCGACAGCAGCACCAGCAGCATGCCCTCGCGCCAGTCGAACACCGAATCGTAGGTGCGCAGGATCTCGTCCCTCAGGATGATGCGGGTGTCGGGCAGCGCCGCGTCGATCTTCTCGGCCACCGTGCGGATTTCGCGCGGATTGCGCACCGAGGCGACGATGTCGGTGAAGCGGCCCTCCGGTACCCCGAACAGGCGGCGGAAATCGGCCTCGGAGACCAGGAACAGGTCGGCCGAGACCAGCGCCGAGTCCCGCTCCAGGGTTCCCGCCACGGTGAACTGCACCAGCTGGCCGTCATGGGCGCGGAAGCTCAGCGTGTCGCCGGGGGCGGCGTCGCGCACGGCGGCGACGCCGCTGCCGATCAGGGCGGTGCCCGGCGCCGGCGGCTGGTCGCGCGGCACCATCAGGGTGTAATTGGCCGCCGCCGCCGGGTCGAACAGGTAGCCCCACAGCCGCCCTTCCGCCGCGCGCACGCCGCGCACGCCGCGGATCGCCTCGAGATGGCCGGCGGGAATGAGGTCGTGGCGCCCCGCCACCAGCTTCTGCACCACCACCTCGGGGCTGTCCTTCAGCACCAGCCGCGCCTCGTGGCGGATGGCGTGGCTGAACAGCATCACCGAGGCCAGCACGAACACCACCAGGGTGTAGACCGCCAGCAGCCCGAGATTCTTGCCCCGCCGCCGGCCCAGCGACGACAGGGCGAAGTCCAGCAGGTGCCGCTGGCGGCTGATCCAGCCGGCGGTCATGGCCGCCCCCGTTTCGCCGCTGCCGGCGCCACCAGCGACCCGGTGGGGAAGTGCTCGAAGGCGAAGGGATGGTCCTGGAAGGCGGCGTGCAGGTCGGCCTGGCTGGGGTTGCGGGTGTAGCGCGCCTCGGTGAACAGGGCGAGGTCGGTCAGCTCCAGCCGCGCCGCCAGGGCGCCCCGCGCGGCCAAGCCCGGCCCCGCCGCCGCCGAACGCAGCCCGGCATCGACGAAGGTCGCACCCAACGCCGCGACGGCGCCGGCCAAGCCGGCCAGCGCGATGAAGGACGGACGCACGGGGCTCATACCCGGGCGGCGGCCTTCATCAGCACGATGCGCAAGGCGCTGGTCAGGCTGGGTCCCAGGCCCACCGCCTGCGACAGCGCCGGCACCAGGATCAGCGAGGCCAGGGTCAGGCCGGTGCCCAGGACCACCGACGACGCGGCGGACCCATCACGGGCCGCGACGGAAACGGATTTGCTCATCACTCATCTCCCACATTTGCGTGAAGCACGATTGCTTACGCGTGGGAGGGTGGCCCTCGGGGGGGAGAGGATGGCGGGAAGGCCGCGCGAACCGGGCGGTCGTCGGCCGCCATGTCGGGCACGGCCACGCCGGCCGGCCAGGCGAAGGGCAGCACCAGGATCGAGGGCTCGATGGCGACCGCCGCCGCCAGCTGGCACAGCGGGCAGTGACCGGGCGCAACGCCGTCGGCATCGGCATCGGTCCCGGCAGCGTCGGCCAGATGCACCGAACAGGTGGGCGGGAACAACCCCTCCTCGACCCAGGCGGCGCGGGGCTGCGACAGCGGCAGCAGGATCTGGACCACCAGCGCCAGCACACCCAGCAGGGCCGCCCAGCGGCGCCCCGTCCTGGAATGAATGCTGTGGCCGGACCGTGACATCGCGGTTGCGTCCCTGATGGTAGCCGTCGGCAAGGTAGCTCACCTGGCCAAGCAGCATATTGATCGCGGTCAAACCGGAAAAGAGAAATCGTTCACCCGCTCTTCGCCGGCGGAAAATCCGCCAGGGCGCCGCACAGGGCCGGCCGAATCCTTGGCGGCTATTGCGGCGCCTGCGCCCGCACCGGCAGGACGCGCGCTTCCGTGGCGATTCTTCCCGCCTTCTCGAAGATCAGGACCACCGGCACCGACTGGCCTTCCTTCAACGCCTTCCTCAGGCCGATCAGCATGACGTGCAGCCCGCTGGGCTGAAAGGTGACCCGCCCGTCCGCCGGAACCTCAACGGCCTCGACCGGCCTCATCTTCAGCACATCGCCTTCCTCGATGTGCGTATGCAGCTCCACTGTTTCGGCGACGGGAGAGGTGGCGGCCATCAGCCGGTCGGGGACAGCGCCCCGGTTGATCAGCGTGAAGTAGATCGCGCCCGTCCTGGCCGTGGCGGCGGTGGCCCGGGTCCAAGGTGACTGGACGGATATTTCGCCCGCCCGCGCCGCCCCCGCGAGGGCCAACAACAAGACCACGATCGGCCAACCCGCCCGCATTTCCTAGGCCTCCGGCATCATCACGAACCGAGATACCATTTGATCCGCGGGGTTGTCCTTGCTCTTGATCAATGGCCGTACCGGCAATGCCCATGTCGCCCGGCTCACGCCGCGACGGTGTCCTGGGCCAGCAGGGCCTTCAGTTCGGCGACGCATGAGCCGCAGCCGGTTCCCGCCTTCAGCAGCGGCCCGTCATCGCCGCCTCCATCGACAAGCTGCGGCGCGAACCCGACGAGGCGGTCAGCCAACTGGCCGAACGCAAGGTGGGCGAATCGCGACGCAGGACGCAAGCATCAGGCGAGCGGCAACCGCTCCGATCCCCTTCATAGCCCCTCTCCATCGAAATAATTGGGGCGGCTCAGGCGACTTTATCAGATCAACCCAAAGTGCAAACCACTGGGACGGTGTCGCCGCACCGAGTGGCGGCGATGGCGACGGGGTCACCAGCCCTGACCGCTTGTGCCGCCCGCTCGAAACGCTCGGCGGCATTTCTGTCACTGACGTTCCTTGCACGATTGGCGGCGGCTTCGCGTTGGGCGGCGGGTCGGTGACGGTCGCGGGCATGGTCGCGCCGCTGGCGTGCCTCGGCAAGCCCGATGGCGGCTCCCCGCTCGGTGTCCGGTGGGCTGGTCTTTGGCTCGAAGAAGAAAGTATTGGGGGAGAATTGGGGGAGAGCGGCACAGACGCAGAAACGCCCCGCTTCTGGCGGGGCGTTAAAGCCTTGATTTCAAGGGAATAAATGGTGCCCAGGGCCGGAATCGAACCAGCGACACTGCGATTTTCAGTCGCATGCTCTACCAACTGAGCTACCTGGGCACGGCGGCTTCTGGCCGAAAGAGAGGGCGCTTATAACGGGTTTCGGCGAGGCTGTCAAACGTCGTCGTCGCCAGCATTTCCGCCTGTTTCCCCGGCCTCGTCGGTCTCGACCCGGTAGGCGCCGCCGAGCCAGCGGTGGAGGTCGACGTCGGCGCAGCGGCGCGAGCAGAAAGGGCGGAATTTGGCGTCGGCGGGCTTGCCGCAGACCGGGCAGGGCTTGTTGGTGTTGGCGGGGGCGGGCGGCATGGTCAGACCTCCTCGATGCCGACATCCTCGCGCCGGCGGGCGGACTCGGTGCGGATGGTCAGCGGGCGGCCCAGGCGGGCTTCCGCTTCCGCCAGCGCCTGGGGGCGGCGGGCGAGGGCGGCGGCGAGGTCGGGGGCCACCGTCAGGGTCAGGGCGCGGCCGGGGCGGTGGCGGGCTTCGGCCAGGGCCAGGCGCAGGGCAGCCAGGGCCAGCGCCTCAGCCGAGGCGCGCCAGTCGCGTTCGCCGGACAGCTCGGCCAGGGAGGGGCCGCGACGCTCGCGGGTCATCTCGATCAGGCCCAGCGCCGTCGTGCCGATGACATGGGTGGCCACCGGGTCGGCGGCCACCGCCTGTTTCAGTGCCGACATCAGCTTGAGCAGGGCACCCTTGCCGCCGCCCGAGACGAAGTCCACCGCGAACTGGCCCGACAGGTTGCGCAGGCGGAGCTGGCGGGCGATCACCGCCACCGCCTGGGTGTTGGCCTCGGCCGCCGTGGCCGGGCCGGAATCCACGTCGATGGCGATCAGCGCGGCGGTCGGCTCGATGGCGACGCGGCCGCCGCAGGGCAACCGAACCTCGGGCTCGGCGGCCGCCTGCAGCGCGTCCTCGACGCCGGACAGGGCGAAGACCGGGCCGGCCTGATGGTGCTCGACCAGGGCGCCGAAGCGGCCGCGCAATTCGGCGAAGGCGGCGGCATCATCGACCAGGATGCGATGGGTGCCGGGATGGTCGGCCAGCAGCCGGGCCACCGGGTCGGGCCGCCACGCCACCAGCGGCGGCGCGCCGGCGGCGGCGGCCTGGATGGCGCTCCAGGCGGCGCGGTGGGAAACCAGCTCGGCCTCCAGCTCGGGCTCGGAGGCGGTCAGGGCGCCGATGCGGGTCGCCACCCCCTCGCCCTCGGCCAGCAGCGGCTCCAGCTTCTCCAGCAGGCGGGCGCGCTTGTCCTCGGCCAGCTTCTTCGGCAGGGTCACGCCGGACCGCAGGCGGGAATAGGCCAGCAGGCGGCCGGGCAGCACGATGTCGGCCGACAGCGTCGCGCCCTTGGAGCCGACGGCATCGGCCCGGACCTGGGCCAGCACGGCGGCGCCGCGGGTCAGCCCCTTGGTGCCCTGCAGGAAGGCGGGACGGTCCTGGCCGATATCGACGAAGGCGGCGCCCAGCTTGGGCGCCATCTCCACCACCCGGCCCAGCACCACCGCCCCGGCCAGCAGCTCGGGCCGCACCATGGCGACCTCGACCAGGCGGCCTTCGCGCACCAGGGCGATGCGGCTTTCACCCGGTCCCCAGGAATAGAGGATGTCAGTGGCCATGCAATCCCGCTCCGCGCAGCATCTGCACGGTCTCGAACAGTGGCAGGCCGACCACGTTGGAATAGGAGCCCGAGAGCTGGCGCACGAAGGCGGCGGCCAGGCCCTGGATGGCGTAGCCGCCGGCCTTGCCGTGCCATTCGCCGGACTCGAGATAGGCGGCCAGCTCGGCCCGGTCCAGGCGCTTGACGGTGACGGTGGTGGTGACGGTGCGGGCCAGCAGCCGGCCGTCGGGTCCCAGCAGCGCCACGCCGCCATGGACGCGGTGGCGCCGCCCCGACAGCAGCTCCAGGCATTTGGCGGCGGTGCGCTGGTCCTCGGCCTTGGGCAGGATGCGCCGCCCGCAGGCGACCACGGTGTCGGCGGCCAGGACGAAGCATTCGGGATGGCGGGCGGCGACGGCGCGGGCCTTGGCCTCGGCCAGGCGGGCGGCGTGGGGCAGCGGCAGTTCGCCCTTCAGCGGTGATTCGTCGATGTCGGCGGGATCGACCGCGGCGGGGATGATGCCGACCTGACGCAGCAGGTCGAGGCGCCGGGGCGAGGCGGAGGCGAGGACCAGCCGGTCGATCTCGGTCAACGCGGCTACTTGAAGCGGAAGGTGATGCGACCCTTGGTCAGGTCGTAGGGCGTCATCTCGACGTTGACCCGGTCTCCGGCCAGCACGCGGATGCGGTTCTTGCGCATCTTGCCGGAGGTGTGGGCGAGGATTTCGTGCTCGTTGTCCAGCTTGACCCGGAACATGGCGTTGGGAAGCAGTTCGGACACGGTACCGGAGAATTCGATCACGTCCTCTTTCGCCATAGGTCCTTCCATCGGCGGTTCAAGTCATAGCCGGGCACATAAGTGAGCGCTAAGCCACCCCAGGTCAAGCCCTTTTGCGCCCGGACGCGGCCGTCCCTATTCCCGCGCCAGGGTGGCCGAGGGGAAGCGTTTTCGGATGCGGGCCATCAGGTCGTCGCGCACCTGGCGATAGGCGTCCAGGCGGGCGTCGCGGCTGCCCTCGATCAGGGTGGGATCGAAGGTGGGCCAGAACTCGACCTCGCAGGCCAGGGTGCGGGTCAGCTCCAGCGCCGAGTGGTGGGCCTCGGGCGACAGCGAGACCACCAGGTCGAAGCTGTCGTCCTCGAGCTCGTCGAAGGTCTTGGCGTGGTGCTTGCGCAAATCGACGCCGATCTCCTCCATCACCTCGACCACGAAGGGATCGAGCTGGCCCGGCTTCACCCCCACCGAATCCACGAACACCCGGGTGCCGAACAGGCGCTTCATGATGCCCTCGGCCATGGGCGAGCGGATGGAATTGAAGGTGCAGCAGAACAGCACGGCGGAGGGCAGCTCGCCCACCGGCTCAGCCCCGGATGTGCAGGACGCAGATCAGCGTGAAAAGCCGCCGGGCGGTGTCGAAGTCGATGTCGACCTTCCCCGCCAGCCGGTCCTTCAGCAGGTCCGAGCCCTCGTTGTGCAGCCCGCGCCGGCCCATGTCGATGGCCTCGATCTGCGAGGGCGAGGACTTCTTGATGGCGGCGTAGTAGCTCTCGCAGACCAGGAAGTAGTCCTTGACGATGGACTTGAACGGCATCAGCGGCAGCGGCACCTGCAACTGCGGCAGGTCCTCCTGGGTGCGGATGTCGAACAGCAGCCGGTTGTCCTCGAGCGAGAGGTGCAGGTTGTAGGGGCCGACGTAGTCGCCCCCCTGCGGCGCGAAGTAGTTCTCCTCGAGCAGGTCGTAGATGGCGATGTTGCGCTCGTGCTCGACCTCGGGCCGGCGCCGCACCATGGTCTTCTCGTCGAGCTGGACGTGGACGATGCGCTGCCGGTGCGGCATGGCTACCCCCGACCCAGATTCAGGCGCAACGCCACCGACAGGCCGTGCGCCCCCAACCCCTCGGCCTCGGCCAGGGCCAGGGCGGCGGGGCCGACGGCGCGCAGGGACTCGGCGTCGCAGCCGATCAGGGTGGTGCGCTTCATGAAGTCGTGCACCCCCAGCCCCGACGAGAAGCGGGCCGAGCGGGCGGTGGGCAGCACGTGGTTGGGGCCGCCGACATAGTCGCCGACCGCCTCGGGCGTGTAGCGCCCCAGGAAGATGGCGCCGGCGTTGCGGATGCGCGCCGCCAGGGCATCGGGGTCGGCCACCGCCAGTTCCAGGTGCTCGGGCGCGATGCGGTCGACCAGGGCCGGCGCATCGGCCAGCAGATCGGGCACCACGATGACGGCGCCGTGGGCTTCCCAGCTCTCGCGGGCGATGGCGGCGCGGGGCAGGGTGGCGAGGTGGGAGGCCACCGCCTGCACCACCCGCTCGCCGAAGCCGGCATCGTCGGTGATCAGGATCGACTGGGCGGCGGTGTCGTGCTCGGCCTGGGACAGCAGGTCGGCGGCGATCCAGGCGGGATCGTTGGCGCCGTCGGCGACCACCAGGATTTCCGACGGGCCGGCGATCATGTCGATGCCGACGATGCCGAACACCTGGCGCTTGGCGGCGGCGACATAGGCGTTGCCGGGTCCGACGATCTTGTCCACCGGGCGGATGGTGGCGGTCCCAAAGGCCAGCGCCGCCACCGCCTGGGCGCCGCCGACGCGGTAGATCTCGTCCACCCCGGCCAGGCGGGCGGCGGCCAGCACCAGCGGATTGAGCCGGCCGTCGGGGGTGGGGACCACCATCACCAGCCGCCCGACTCCGGCGACCTTGGCCGGGATGGCGTTCATCAGCACCGACGACGGATAGGCGGCGGTGCCGCCCGGGACATAGAGGCCGGCGGCCTCGACCGCGGTCCAGCGGCAGCCCAGCCGCACTCCGGCGGCATCGGTGTAGGCGTAGCCCTCGGGCAGCTGGCGGCGGTGGAATTCGCCGATGCGGTCGGCCGCCAGTTCGAGGGCGGCGATCAGCTCGGCCGGAACCTGGGCGATGGCGGCATCGACCTCGGCGGCGGGGATGCGCAGGGTTTCGGGCGTGAGGCCGGGCAGGCGGTCGAAGCGGGCGGTGTACTCGATCAGCGCCTCGTCGCCGCGCGCCTTGACGTCGGCGATGATGGCGGCGACGGCGGCGTTCACATCGACGTCGTTCTCACGCTTCATGTCGAGAAGGGCGGCGAAGCCGGCCTCGAAGCCGGGGGCGCGGGACTCAAGCCGCAGCATCGGCGGTCTCGCGGGCGATGCGGAAGCGCTCGATCCACCCGGTCAGTTCCCCCGGGCGGGTCTTCAGCGCGGCGCGGTTGACGATCAGGCGGCTGGTCACGTCGGCGATCACCTCCACCTCCTTCAGGCCGTTGGCCTTCAACGTCGAGCCGGTGGACACCAGGTCGACGATGCGGCTGCACAGGCCCAGCGACGGAGCCAGTTCCATGGCGCCGTTGAGCTTGACGCACTCGGCCTGGACCCCGCGCTCGGCAAAGAAGCGCCGGGTCACCTCGGGATACTTGGTGGCGATGCGGACGTGACTCCAGCGGCGCGGATCGTCGGTGGCGGCCAGGTCGGCCGGCTCGGCCACCGACAGGCGGCAGGCGCCGATGCCCAGATCGAGGGGGGCATAGAGTTCGGGATAGTCGAACTCCATCAGCACGTCGTTGCCGGCGATGCCGAGATGGGCGGCGCCGAAGGCGACGAAGGTGGCGACGTCGAACGAGCGCACCCGGATGATGTCGATGTGCGGGTGGTTGGTGGCGAAGCGCAGCAGACGGCTCTTGGGGTCGTCGAAGGCGGCCTCGGGCTCGATGCCTGCGGCACGCACCAGGGGCATCGCTTCGTCGAGGATGCGGCCCTTGGGCAGCGCGATCACCAGCTTGTCGTCCATCACCATGCTCGAAAATTCAAGAATCGGGGGCAACCTGTTTACCCGGAATCACGCGCTCATACCAGACCCGCGAGCTTGGCGTGGAGCCAGCGGCCGATCTTCTCCGACCCGCTCGGGCTGGTATGGAGAAGGTCGTAGAAATCCCCGGTCTCGAAGGTCAGCTCGCGGGCCAGGTCCAGGCACAGCAGCCCCTCGTCGCGGCAGACCTCGCGGGTGGCCTGGTTGAAGCGCGCCAGCAGGCGGTAATTATCGACGCCGTTGCGGCCTTCCGTGCTCGCCACTCCCAGCACCTTGCCGTCCACCACCCGGTAGTCGCCGCGCGGCTGGGTGACCAGCACCGGCACCGCGCCCATCTCGTGGATCAGCTGGGCCATCCGCTTCAGGCGCGCCTTGTAGGCCTCGGGGGTGGAATTGGGGCCGGCCGAGAAATCGGGCTCGGCGGGGGTGTCGGTCCATTCCACGCCGGCGTAATCGACCCGGTGGTGGGTGAGCTTGGCCTGGCGCGCCTTCAGGATGCCGGCGACCTTGCCCCAGGCGCGGATGATGGCGCTGCGCTGGCGGAACCGCTTGATCGGGTCGGGGTGGCGCAGATCGTCGATCCAGGCGCCCGAGACGTGGACGTCGTTCAGCCCGACATAGGCCAGCACGAAGCGCGGCCTGAGGTTCGGGATGGCGGGGAACCAGTCCTCCAGCGACTTGATGTGGCCGACGGTGCTCTGGCCGTCGATGCCGGCATTGGCCACCACCACGTCGTCGCGGCCCTGGGCGCGGAACTCGCGCTCGGCCACCGCCTGCCAGGTCTGCTCGTCGGGCAGGAACAGCTGGTTGGTGGTGCTGCCGCCGATGGTGAGGATGGTCACCTTCGCCGGGTCCACGCCTGCGCCGCGCAGTGCCCACCGATCGCGCCGGTAGAGGAACGGCTGCGCGCCCGGATAGAGCCCCTCGGGATTGACGGTGACGGCGGTGCCGCGCGGCAGGTCGAGGCGGGCGATGGGGTCGCTGCGCAGCCAGTCGCCGAAGATGAGTTCGGCGACCACCACCAGGCCGAGGAGCAGGGCGAGATTGACGAGGACGACCTTGAGAACCTTGGCGCGCATGGCGCCCTTATAGCCTTGGGGGGAGGCGGGGTCAAATTTCGCCGTTTTGGGTCCCCCAACCCCTCCTGGCCTCAATCGAGGTCATTCCCTATCCGTA
>NZ_CACVCG010000061.1 GCF_902729435.1 Magnetospirillum sp. UT-4 | reverse complement strand
GGCTCTCCGAAAAATAAACCGGACCGAAGGGGGTCAAGCCCGGCCATGACGGGGAAACAGCGAAGCGCTGTCAGCCCAGGCTCTCGCCCTTTGCCGCCTTGTCCAGCAGCGCGATGGTGTTGTCGATGCCGTAGAGCTTGATGAAGCTGCCCATGCGCGGCCCCTGGTCCTGGCCCAGCAGCACCTCGTAGCAGGCCTTGAACCAGGCCTTCAGCTCGGGGAAGGCGTCGCGCTTGCCGATCTCGTAGACGGCGTTCTGGATCTCCTCGG
Organism: Magnetospirillum sp. UT-4; assembly: GCF_902729435.1. GTDB lineage: Bacteria > Pseudomonadota > Alphaproteobacteria > Rhodospirillales > Magnetospirillaceae > Magnetospirillum. The sequence continues at coordinate 32,735 of NZ_CACVCG010000061.1, read as the reverse complement.
CGGTGGCCTCGGGCGTCAGGCTCGCCAGCTTGGCCCTGAGGTCGGCGAAGGCCGCCGCCTCGTCGGGCGTGGCGGTGCGGTAGTGCTTGGCCGGCTTGACGAAGTCGCGGTAATAGGCGACGGCGCCGTCGACCAGCTTGTCGAGGATCGGCGCCGTCTCGGGCGCCGCCCCGGGGGCGTAGCGCCGGATGAAGCCCCACAGCACCGCCTTGTCCTCGGAATTGCACACCGAGGCGAGGTTGAGCAGGATGCTGAACGACAGGTGGCTGTCCTCGCGCGGCGGGGTGCCGGCATGGATGTGCCAGGCCGGGTTGTCCAGGCGCTTGGCGGCATCCTCGGATTCGAACTTGGCCAGGTAGGTCAGCCAGTCGTCCACCGAGCGCGGGATGACGTCGAAATGCAGCCGCTTGGCCGCCTTCGGCTTCTGGTACATGAACAGGGACAGGCTTTCCTGGGGGGCATAGGTCAGCCAGTCCTCCACCGCCAGGCCGTTGCCCTTGGACTTGGAGATCTTCTGGCCCTGGTCGTCCAGGAACAGCTCGTAGGTCAGGTTCATGGGCGGCGTGGCGCCGAGGATGCGGCAGATGCGGCCCGACAGCTCGACCGAGGGGATCAGGTCCTTGCCGCTCATTTCGTAATCGACGCCCAGGGCGTACCAGCGCATGGCCCAGTCGGCCTTCCACTGCATCTTGCAGGCGCCGCCGGTCACCGGCGTCTCCACCAGCCTGCCGTCGTCGCGGCGGTAGACGATGGTGCCGGCCTCGGGCCTGGTCTCGACCACCGGCACCTGCAGCACGATGCCGGTGTCGGGGCAAACGGGGAGGAACGGCGAGTAGGTCTGGCGGCGTTCGTCGCCCAGGGTCGGCAGCACCACCTTGATGACCTGGTCGTAGTGCCTCAGCACGGTCAGCAAGGCGGCGTCGAAGCGGCCCGAGGTATACCACTCGGTGGCCGACTGGAACTCGTACTCGAAGCCGAAGGCGTCCAGGAACGCCCGCAGCCGCGCGTTGTTGTGGTGGCCGAAGCTCTCGTGGGTGCCGAAGGGATCGGGGATGCGGGTCAGCGGCTTGCCCAGATGCGGCCGCAGCAGATCCTGGTTGGGGACGTTGTCGGGCACCTTCCTGAGGCCGTCCATGTCGTCGGAGAAGGCGAACAGGCGGGTCGGGATGTGCGGGGCGAGGACGCGGAAGGCATTGCGCACCATGGTGGTGCGCACCACCTCGCCGAAGGTGCCGATATGGGGCAGGCCCGAGGGGCCGTAGCCGGTCTCGAACAGCACATAGCCCTTGTCCGGGCATTGGCCCTTGAGCCGCTCGTCCAGCAGCGTCCTGGCCTCCTGGAACGGCCAGGCGGTGGAGGTGCGGGCGAGCTGGGAAAGATCGGACATGGCGGCACCCGGACGGCTGGGGGAAAGGCCGAAACCTAAGCCCGGCGGGACGGAAGGTCAACGTCCGGGCGTTGCCGCCCCCGGCGCGCCCGGCTATCCTGCCGGCGCGACGATGGAGACCTCCATGACCACCTGCCCCTGCGGCTCCGGCCGCGACTTCGATGCCTGCTGCGGTCCGCTGCTGGCCGGCGCCCCGGCGCCCGCTCCCGAGGCGCTGATGCGCGCGCGCTACGTCGCCTTCCTGCAGGCCGACATGGCCTATCTGACCCGCACCCTGGCGCCCGAAAAGCAGGCCGAGTTCGACGCCGTCGAGGTCGAGATGTCGGCCAAGGACGCCAGCGGCCTGGGCTTCGAGCTGCGCAAGGTGGAGAGCGGGGAGGACGGCACCGCCAGCGTGGAATACGTCGCCCGCTTCAAGGTGCGCGGCGAGCCCTACCTGCACCACGAACTGGCCAGCTTCCGCCACGAGAACGGCGACTGGCTGTATGTCGACGGCGAGGTCAACCCCAGGCAGGCGCCGCGCCAGGTGGAGAAGGTCGGACGCAACGACCCCTGCCCCTGCGGCTCGGGGAAGAAATACAAGAAGTGCTGCGGCGCCTGACATGGTGGAGCGCCGCTTCGCCTGCACCGCCTGCGGCAAGTGTTGCGTCGGCCGCCTGCCGCTGACCTTCGCCGAGGTGCCGCGCTTCGCCGCCATCTTCCCCATGGCGGTGGTGCTGACCCCAGTCCGCCAGGGGCACAAGGCGTTCGACACCACCGCCCGGCTGGGCCTCACGGTGCGGCTGAAGGACAAACGGCAGGTGGCGCTGCGGGTGGCGCCCAACCTGTTCCTGCCGCCGGCCGAGCCCTGCCCCTGCCGGGGCGAGGACGGGCTGTGCCGCATCCACGACAGCAAGCCGCTGCGCTGCCGCGCCATGCCGTTCCTGGCCTGGCGCGACGAGGCAGACCAGGCCGAGCTGCTGATCCCCCGCCCGGGCTGGGCCTGCGGCACCGGCCCGGACGCGCCGGTGGTCTACCGCGACAAGGCGGTGGTGGAGCGCGCCGGCTTCGATGCCGAACGGGCGGACTTGCGGGTCCAGGCGGCGCTGGTCCGCGCCTACGGCGAGATGCTCGGGCGCACCGTTCCCGGCTTCCCCGACACCGTCGCCCGCGCCGCCGCCCGGCCCAACGGCGAGGTGGTGCTGAGCCTGGCCACCCTGCTGCCCATGCTGGACTGCGACCTCACGGCCATTGCCGGCGCCCAGGCCGCCGTTCTGGCGACCGCCGCGGAGCGGACGGCCGATTCCGCCTTCCGCGCCCAATACGGCGCCTGGGAGCGCGACATGCAGCGCCTGATCCGACGCGCCGCGCAGGGCGCCATGTGATCCGCCAGCGCCGGTCCGCCCACCGTCACCTTGCCGCCGGCAAGACCAGCCGGATGGTTGTCCCCTTTCCCGGCCCCTCGGACTCCGCCCAGATGCGGCCGCCGTGGTTTTCCACGATGCGGCGGCAGATGGCGAGGCCAAGGCCGGTGCCGGGGATGTCGCTGGGGCGGTGCAGGCGCTTGAAGATGACGAAGACCTGGTCGAGATAGGCCGGATCGATGCCCATGCCGTTGTCGGCAACGGCGATCTCGATGCCGGCGGGCGTCCGTTCGCCGTGGACGCGCACCCGCAGCTTCCGTTCGGGGTGGCGGAACTTGACGGCGTTGGAGATCAGGTTCTGGACCACCTGCATCATCGGCAGTTCGACCACCGCCATCACCACGTCGCCGTCGCACTCGACGATGCTTCCGGATTCGGCGATGGCACCCTGCAGATTGGCGGCGGCGGCGGCGACCAGGTCAGAGAGTTTCACCGGTTCGCGTTCGTCCTCGAACTGGCCGGCACGGGAATATTCCAGCAGGTCGCGCACCAGATCGCGCATGCGTCGCGCGCCGCCGACGATGATGTCCAGGGATTCGCGTTCCTCGGCCCCGAGGCGCGCGCCCATCTGGCGCTCCAGCAGCTGGCAGAAGGCGACCACGTTGCGCAGCGGTTCCTGCAGGTCGTGCGAGGCGACATAGGCGAAGCGCTCCAACTCGGTGTTGGAGCGGGTCAGCTCGTCGATGGTGCGCAGCAGGCGGGCCTCGGCCTCCTTGCGTTCGCTGATGTCCTGCACGGTCCCGATCAGGTAGTCGGGCCGGCCCTCGGTGACGTTGGGGGCGCCGCGCAGTTCCACCCAGCGGTGCCGGCCGGTGCGCGACAGCAGCTCCAGTTCCATGGCGAAGGGCCGGCGTTCGGCGAAGGCCTCCTCGAAGGTGCGGCGCAGGGGCTCGCGGTACTGCGGCAGGTAGTAGTTGATGCCGGTCTCCAGAGCGGGACGGAACGCCAGCGGTTCCTCGACCATGGCGTAGACCTCGTCGGTCCAGGTCAGCGTGCCGGCCTCGGGATTGACCTTCCAGCCGCCCAGCTTTCCCACCCGCTGGGTCTCGCGCAGGAAGAACTCGCTTTCCCGCAGGCGGGTCTCGGCCCGCACCCAGTTGACGATGTCCATGGCGATGCCGGCCAGCTCGGCGACGACGGCGAGATCCTCGGCGTCGTAGTCCGCCGACTTGTTGCCCACCCCGATGACCGCCTGGAAGCCGGTCTCGCCGGGCACCGGCACCGACAGCAGCCGGGTGACCGCGGCGTGGCCCTCGGGCAGGCCGCGCCTGGCCGGCTGCGCGGCGTAGTCGTTGCAGATGACCGGCCGGCCCTGGCGCAGGCAGTCGGCCCAGACCCCCGCCTCGGCGACGGCGTAGTGCTGGCCCTTGGCCTCTGCCCTGCACATGTTGGCCAGCGTGTTGGTGGACCATGCCTGCAGCGTCAGGCTGTCCTGGTCGTCATCGACGAAGTGGAAGAACCCGATGGTGCTGGCGGTCAGACGCTCGGCGGTGTCGAGCACCTCGGTCATCAGCGCGTCGATGTCGCCGGCGCGCCCGATCTCGGACAGGTGCAGCCGCGCCTTGAGCAGGGTCTCGGCGCGGCGGCGGGCCGCCAGGTCGCGCAGGAAGGCGAAGCAGCGGCCGCCCTCGACGTCGGATACCAGGGCGGACACCTCGACGTCCCACAACGAGCCGTCCTTGCGCCGGTGGCGGCGCTCGAAGGTGGCGTCGCCGACGGTCAGGATGTCGCGAAGCCGGGCCTGGGTCTCGGCCGGGCTTTCCTCGGCATCCAGGTCGGAGATGTGCTTGCCGCGCAACTCTTCGACCGCATAGCCCGACATCCTGGCGTAGGCGGAGTTGACGTCGAGGATGGTGCCGTCCCGGTCGCACAGCCAGAAGCCGTCGCCGGTGGTCTCGATGGCTGCGCGGTAGAAGGCCTCGCGCTCGCGTATCCCCCGCTCCAACGCCTTGCGGGCGGTGATGTCGGTGATAGTGCCGACCATGCGGCACCCCTGCCCCGCTGCGTCGCGTTCGACGATGCGGCCGCGGACATGGACCCATTTGACCTCGCCGGCCTTGGTCACCATCCGGATCTCGTTGTCGTAATCGGCGACCCCGCCGCGCGCGCAGGCGTCCAGTCCCGCCAGCACGCCGGGGAGATCTTCGGGGTGGACGATGCGCGGGAGCGAGGTCGAACTGGGTTCGAACTCGCCCGGGGCATATCCCAGCAATTCGTAGTAACGATGGTTCAACAGGACCCGGTCGGCCACCAGGTCCCAGTCCCAGATCCCGTCCGTGGTGGCCTCCAGGACCAGGCGCAGGCGCTCCTCGCGTTCGCGCAGGTCCGCCTCGAGCTTCCGCCGCCCGCGCAGGTCGCGGATGATGCCGACGTTGTATTCGGTGCCATCGAAGACGATGTGGTTGGCGGCGACCTCGCAGGGGATCGGGGCGCCGTCCTTGTTGACCAGGATCGCCTCGAAGGTCAGCGCCCCCTGGATGCGCAGGGCCTGCCAATGGGCCAGCCAGTCCTCGCGCGGGAAGTTGGGCGTGAAGTCCCAGACGTATTTTTCCCGGGTTTCCTCGGCGCTGAAGCCGGACAGGTCGCTCCACGCCCGGTTGGTGTAGAGGTGGCGCCCCTCCGGGCTCAGCCAGACGGTGGCGTCGGCCATGCGCTCGGTGACGATCATGGCGAAGCGGGCTTCGCGCTCGGTCGCCTGCAGCGCGGCATGGGCCTCGGCGAGGGCGGCCAACGCGGCGTTCTTCTCGGCGATGATGCCTTCCAGATGGGCGACGTACTCGCTCTCCAGTCCCTTGACGATCTCGTGCTCGCCGACCACGCCCACCGCCCGCCCGTCGCCGTCGAGCACCACCAGATGGCGCACCTGGGCGTCCTTCAGCGCGTCCACCGCCTCCAGCAGGGTGGCATCGGCCGGGACGGTGCGCAGCGGCGAACTCATCACCTGGCCGATGGTGGGCGGCGCGTCGGCCCCGGCCTGCGACCGCAGCAGGCGGACGATGTCGCGCTCGGTGAGGATGCCGACGGGCAGGCGCCCTTCCGCCACCACCAGGCAGCTGATGCGGCGCTCGCCCATGATCGCCAGCGCCTGGGCGAGCGGGCAGTCCGGCGCCACGGTCACCACGGCGCGGGTCATGATTTCGGAAAGCGCGACAGGACGCATGGGCAATCCGCACCAACGGCGACGGCGGACATTTTCCAGCGGCCCGATGCCCGCCCCCCGGCCCGCCGGCCGACTCAACCAAAGTATAGTATGACAGCGTTCGCGGCCACAATACCCGCCGCTTGCCAACCCCGCCCCTGCCCCGCACTATGCGGCTGCGGGAGGAGAGGGGGACGATGGCCGAGGAAATCCGCATCCGTTACAGCGACTACCGGCGCGAGACGCGGGTCCGCCGCCGGCTGGTCAGCTACAGCAAGCTCACCCGCTTCGCCGCGCGCAAGCGGGCCGAGGCGGGAACGCCGCGGTGGCGGCGGGTGCATCTGGATGCGCGCGCCCGCTGGACCATCGTGTCGCCCTATCTGTGGAGCAAGGGGTCCGAGCAGGTCCGCGCGGTGGTGCCGCTGGCCCTCTACCTCGCCGCCTTCCAGTTGCTGGTGCTGCACCAGGGGGTGCGCGACCCGCTGCTGGTGCTGGGCGGGCTGGTGGCGGTGCTGGCCGGGCTGATGCTGTTCATGGAGGGCCTGCGCCTCGGCCTGATGCCGCTGGGCGAGTTGATCGGGCACGAGCTGCCGCGCAGCCGCTCGCTGCCGGTGGTGCTGGGGGTGGCCTTCGCGCTGGGTGTGGGCGTCACCTTCGCCGAGCCGGCCATCGGCGCCCTCAGGGCCGCCGGCGCCCTGGTCGAGGCGGAACGCGCGCCGTACCTCTACGCCCTGCTGGGGGCGTGGTCGCCCTATCTGGTGGCGGCGGTGGGGGCGGGCGTCGGCGTCGCCGCGGTGGTCGGCATGCTGATGTTCATCCGCGCCTGGAGCCTGAAGGGACCGGTGATGGTTCTGGTCGGCGCCGCGCTGCTGCTCACCCTGCTGCTGGCCAAGGACCCCGACCTCGCCCACGTGGTCGGCCTGGCCTGGGATTGCGGCGCGGTGACCACCGGCCCGGTGACGGTGCCGCTGGTGCTGGCGCTGGGCATCGGCGTCGCCGGCTCGGCCGGCAAGGGCGAAAGTTCGCTGACCGGCTTCGGTATCGTCACCATGGCCTCGCTGGTGCCGGTGATCGCGGTGATGCTGCTGGGCCTGGCGCTGTCCTGGACCCATACCCCCCTGGAGGCGGCGGCCCTGGGCGACGGCAGCGGCGGCGCGGGTTCGTGGCTGGACCGCAGCCCGTGGAGCGAGGCCGCCGGCGCCCTGCGCGCCATCGTGCCGCTGGTCGCCTTCCTGCTGCTGGTGGCCCGCCTGGCCCGCGCCACCATCTCCGACCGTCTGGTGGTGGGGGTGGGCGTGGCCTTCGCCCTGGCCGGCATGATCCTGTTCAACCTGGGCCTGACCTATGGCCTGGCCAATTTGGGGGCGCAGTCGGGCACCGCGGTGCCGGGCGCCTTCGCCGCCGTGCCGTCGGTGGCCGGCTCGCCCATGTACGAATTCGCCCTGGGGGTATTGGTGGCGGTGCTGTTCGCCGCCGCCCTGGGCTTCGGCGCCACCATCGCCGAGCCGGCGCTGAACGCCATGGGGACCACCGTCGAGACCCTGTCCAACGGCGCCTTCGGCAAGTCCATGCTGATCTACGCGGTGTCGGGCGGAGTCGCCGCCGGGCTGGCCCTGGGCACCGCCAAGCTGGTGTTCGGGCTGCCGCTGTGGTGGTTCCTGCTGCCCGGCTACGTGGTGGCGCTGCTGATGACCTGGGCCTCGAGCGAGACCTTCACCGCGGTGGCCTGGGATGCCGCCGGAGTCACCACCGGGCCGGTGACGGTGCCGCTGGTGCTGGCCATGGGCCTGGCCTTCGGCGGCGCGGTCGGGGCCACCGAGGGTTTCGGCGTGCTGGCCCTGGCCTCGCTGGGGCCGATCGTCGCGGTGCTGGCCATGGGCCTGGCCATCACCATCCGCCAGCGCGCCGCCGCCCCGGCCGTTCCCCACGGCACCGTGACGGTCGAGGAGGTGCATCCATGAGCCTGACCATCCCCATTCTCACCGACGTCCACCTGATCACCTGCATCGTCCAGCGCGGCCGCGCCGACGCGGTGGTCCAGGCCGCCATCGAGGCCGGCGCCGAGGGCGCCACCATCCACTACGCCCGCGGCACCGGCCTGCGCGAGAAGCTGGGCCTGTGGTCCATCGCGGTGAACGCCGAGAAGGAGGTGGTGACCATCGCCGTCAGCCGCGAGCAGCTGAACTTCGTGTTCGAGCGCATGTTCCTGGCCGGCAAGCTGGACACTCCCGGCATGGGCTTCATCTACGTCACCCCGGTGGAGAAGGCGGCCACCCACATCCCGCCCGACATCCTGGAGAAGATCGTTGGCGAGCGCTGAGGCCTGGCGCCTGATCCACTGCGTGGTGTTCGGCGGCGCGTCGCGCCCCTTCCTGTCGCGGCTGGCGCGCGAGAAGGACATCTGGAACGTCTTCTACACCGGCGCGCGCCGCGCCGCCGCCGACCACACCCGCACCCGCGGCCGCATCGCCCGCTTCGTCGAGAACGAGGAGATCTTCATCCTGGTGCCGGCCGAGCGCACCGCCGAGATCATGGAATTCTGCTGGCTGCAGCTGGAGATGGACCAGCCCGGCCGCGGCGTCATCAACATCATCGACGTCACCGCCGCCCACCCCTTCGTCATGCCGGAGGGAACGCTGGAGGCGGGGTGAGGGAGTAACGGAAATACGGGATTTCCTTGACATTGTTCTCTTTATGTTCTAAATAGGGATCGGCATCACCACGACCACGCCCGGACCGCGCCAGCGGTGCCGGGCGTTTTGTTTTTCCAACCCGTCCCGGGGCCGATGCTCCCCGAAAGGAGCCTGCCATGACGTTCCCCTTCCCCCTGACCGAGAAGAACCTGCGCAAGGCGGTCAGCGACCCGCGCTACTACAAGTCCCGCCATCCGGAATCGCAATCCTGGCGCGACATGGTGTCGCGCGGCTGGGCCACCCTGTACCCGGACGAGACCATGCGCGGCGACCATACCGACGCGCTGCCGCGCCACCAGGGGCCGGACGGCCACATCTATGCGTCGGACGGCACGCTGGTGGCCCAGGGCGGACCGGTGCATGTGCGCGCCCATACCCGCATGGTCGATGGCGTGCCGGTGATGGTCGAAGCCCACGACCGCGAACCGCCGCCCCCCGGCATGGGCGGTGCGGGGGACGGGCCTGCGCCCAAAGACACCCAGAACTTTCTGTTGAAAAAGGGCATGGAAGGCAAGCCGATGCCGATGCCGGAGCGTACCAACCAGCCCGACTACGTGCAGCTTATGGCCGACAAAGGCAGTGCCGGCGGCGATGGCGGAGACGGCGAGGGTGGAGACGGCGGCGGCGACACGGCGCCGCCGGCGGACGGGGGCGGCGAAGACGGCCAGCCCCCCGCACCGGGGGATCAGGCACCCGGCGAGATCGGGTCCGGTCCGGAGGGCCTCGGTCCGCAGATCGCGGACGGGTCCCAGCCGCCGGCCCAGGATTCGTCGTCGTCTCCATCGCCCCTGCAGGCGAAGGACTCGGTCGATGCGCTGTTGGAGAAGGCCGCCGCACAAGGTGGATGGCTTTCGGCCGGTGCGGACAAGGGCAGCAAGGAATGCGTCGCCCTGGTCAAGGCCGCCGTGCCCGAACTGGGGCCGACGCGGGACTGGAAGGCGGGCGACCTGGTGGGACCCGACACCAAGCCCGGCACGCCCATCGCCACCGGCTGGGACAAGAACGGCAACTACCCCAGCAAGCCGAGCGGCAATCACGCCGGAATTTTCGTGGAATGGGATAAGGGAACCGGCCAGATAAAGATTCTCGACCAGAATTCCGGCCCCGTCTCCAGCCGCCCCGGCAGAGGTGAAAAGCCCGCCGAGGTCAGGCCTGTTTCCCCCGGTGACTACCGCATCATCCAGCGCCGGTGACTGTCATCGCCGATCAATCAGGTGCAGAGACGGCCGCTCGTCCTTATGGATGGGCGGCCAATACTCCAACACCGTCATTTGGTCTGGCGAAAACCATTGCAGCTTGAAGAAAAAGCTATTCGGCGACGCCTGATGCAGGACCCTGTGCCTGAAATCGAACCCGAACGCATAGACTGCACTGCCTGCGTCGTCATAATCATCGGACACCAGGACGATCTCGCGGGGCCGCTCCGTGTCACCCCAAAAAGCGATCTCGAACCGCCGTCCCGGCCGCACCAGAACCAGCCGGCCCGCCTCCTCGTCCAAATCATAGCCGTCGCGTGCGGCGAAGTCGCGAATCTGACCAGCCGTCATGTCGAGACCGATGCCGAACAGCCGCAGTTCCACGCTGACGGGCGCGGCGACCTGCCAGGCCACCTCTCCGAGGGCACGGTCGGGCTCAGGCCTGGTTTCGCACGTAAAAGGAACCTTGTGCCGCCAGCTTCCCGGAATTTTCTCCGACGTGCATTTCCGGACGGAACCGGGAACCTTCAGCGTGACCCTGCGCCAGGACCTATATTTTTCCGGCCCGTAGGCGCAATCCATTTGGACTGAACCCGGCTTGGTATCCGACAAATCGTCGATCCAGGGGATGTCGCCGTTCGCCACCATGCTCCAATCGACCCAGACGCTGTTGTAACTCAACGGCAGCGGCTTTCCCGGCCCCGGCCATGTGGGCGGGCAGGCGATTTTGTACGTCAACTCCGCTTCGGCGCCCCTTGCGGGCGTGTTGCCCGCCAGACCCGCCGCCAAAATCCCGAACAGGAACAACCGAAGCTTGACCATGGCTAAAGATATCATAGTTCCGAGGGAAAGTTGACGCGGGACTGGAAGGCGGGCGACCTGGTGGGACCCGACACCAAGCCCGGCACGCCCATCGCCACCGGCTGGGACAAGAACGGCAACTCCCCCAGCAAGCCGAGCGGCAATCACGCCGGAATTTTCGTGGAATGGGACAAGGGAACCGGCCAGATAAAGATTCTCGACCAGAATTCCGGCCCCGTCTCCAGCCGCCCCGGCAGAGGTGAAAAGCCCGCCGAGGTCAGGCCCGTTTCTCCGGGTAATTACCGGATCATCCAGCGCCGGTGACGTTCATCGCTGATCGATCAAGTGCAGAGACGGTCGCTCGCCCTCCTGGACGGGCGGCCAATACTCCAGGACCGTTCTTCGGTCCGGTGAAAACCATTGCCACTTGCTGATGCCGATATTGGGGGGAATGAAATGCAGTGTCCTGAGCTTGAAATCGAACCCGAACGCATAGACTGCATTGCCTAAGCCGTCATAATCATCGGACACCAGGACGATCTCGCGGGGCCGCTCCGTGTCACCCCAAAAAGCGATCTCGAACCGCCGTCCCGGCCGCACCAGAACCAGCCGGCCCGCCTCCTCGTCCAAATTATAGCCGTCGCGTGCGGCGAAATCGCGAATCTGACCAGCCGTCATGTCGAGACCGATGCCGAACAGCCGCAGTTCGACGCTGACCGGCGCGGCGACCTGCCAGGCCACCTCTCCGAGGGCACGGTCGGGCTCAGGCCTGGTTTCGCACGTAAAAGGAACCTTGTGCCGCCAACTTCCCGGAATTTGCTCCGACGTGCATTTCCGGACGGAACCGGGAACCTTCAGCGTGACCCTGCGCCAGGACCTATATTTTTCCGGCCCGTAGGCGCAATCCATCTGGATGGTCCCCGGCCTGGTATTCGATAGGTCGTCTATCAAGGGGATGTCCCCGGTGGTCGAAAAGGTCCAGTCGATCCAGACGTCGTTGTAACTCAACGGCAGCGGCTTTCCCGGCCCCGGCCATGTGGGCGGGCAGGCGATTTTGTACGTCAACTCCGCTTCGGCGCCCCTTGCGGGCGTGTTGCCCGCCAGACCCGCCGCCAAAATCCCGAACAGGACCAACCGAAGCTTGACCATGGCTAAAGATATCACAGTACCGAGGGAAGGTTGATGCGGTACGTTTCGCCAAAGGACGGCGACGGCACCCCCTTGGCGATCCTCGGCGCCCGGGTCGAAGCGGCGCAGGAAATAAGAGATGGATAGGTGGGGGTCAGTGAAAGCCCCCACCTAACTCCCCTCAATCATCGTCCTCCGCCCCTTCTGACGAATAATAAAGTACACGCCAGTTGTCGCCGTCCTTGCGAAGGATCCATTCTGTCCCGTCGAAATAGGGGAAACGGCAATACCCGTCTACGCAGGAATACTCATCCAAAATCAATAAAACATCACCTGGAACAGAAATGTCCATGCGCCCCATTGGCCCGTAGTCAGACAGCTCCAACACCTTTGCTGAGCGGAATTTGTAATAATATGATTGCTCTTCATCCTCAGAAACTTGGTTGAAATCCCAAACCATGTCGCAGAAGGCGGGGACCTTTTTTGCCCAGCACCCCAGCAGCGTCTCAACGGCGCATAGTGGTGTTCGCGGCGTCCCGATGCATTGGCTGTCGGCATGTGTCCGGGTCATGGACCGAACACCTTCAAACCCCTTCAGCATGTCATCGGCATGCGCGGCACCAGGGACGGCAAGTGTCATTGCCGCCGCCACCGAAATCCAGAACAGGAACAACCAAAGCTTGGTCATGTCCGAAGGATACCACAGCACCGAGGGAAAATAGATGCGGGACGTCCGTGTCGGCCGACCCCTCAGCGCAGCATCAGCTTGACCACCAGCACTTCCGCCACCAGCTCGCCGCCGGGTTCCTTGCGCACGATGTCGAGCGCGATGGCCTTCAGGGTCGAGGCCGGGTTGCCGGTCGAGAATTCCTCCCACGACATGGCGGACAGCGCGTGGGTGATCTTCTCGGCGATGCGCTTGTCCAGCTTGGCCTCGGGCGAGATCAGAACGGCGGTGAGGTCGGCGTTGACCACGTGGAACAGGCCGTTCTGGTCCCAGAACTCGACCACGATGGAGCCGATCTTGGCATAGGCGGGGCCGCCCTTGCTGGCGGCGGCGGCGGGGCCGGCGGCCAGGGGCAGCAGGGCGGCGGCCAGCAGCAGGGCGCGGCGCGCGATCACGGCCGGTCCTCGGCCAGCACCACCCGCGCCTCGGCCAGTTCGGCGCCCATCAGGCGGATGTTGCCCAGCAACGCGCCGACCACCGCCTGCACCGCCTCGGGCGCCTGGTGCAGCTGGGCGGTCAGGCGGTCCTTGCCGATCACCACGCAGGCGGTCTCCTCCTCGGCCTGGGCCGAGGCCATGCGCGGCTGGTCGTCGATCAGCGCCATCTCGCCGAAGATGCCGCCCTGGACCACGGTGCCCAGCGGCACCGGCTTGCCCTTCACCGTCTTGAACACGGCGACGCGGCCGTATTCGACCACATAGGCCTCGTGCCCCGGCTCGCCCTCGGCGAAGATCCGGGTGCCGGCGGCGAACACCTTGCGGCGCGAACTGGCGACGTCCTGCATGGCAAGTCTCCCCTGGAAAGCCCCTGTTTTTTCCGTCATTCCCGCGCAGGCGGGAATCCATGCCTCGGCACACTCTGTATTGCGGTCATATCGCCCTGTTGCCCCCGCATGGACCCCCGCCTTCGCGGGGGTGACGAATCAGAGGGTGGCAAACAGCGTTTTTCCGCTCCCTGCTAAATCGCCCGCCGGGCGGAGAAGTTCTTCGGCACCAGCACGGTGTTCTGGGCCGGCGCGATCACGTCGGTGCCGGGATAGTCGATGGTGAAGTGCAGGCCGCGGCTTTCCCGCCGCGCCAGGGCCGAGCGCACGATCAGATCGGCGACCATGGCCAGGTTGCGCAGTTCCAGCAGGTCCGAGGTGACGCGGAAGGTGCCGTAATACTCGGCGATCTCGTTGAGCAGCAGCTTGACCCGGTGCTTGGCCCGCTCCAGCCGCTTGGTCGAGCGCACGATGCCGACATAGTCCCACATGAAGCGGCGCAGCTCGTCCCAGTTGTGGGCGACCACCACCTCCTCGTCGGAATCGGTGACCCAGCTTTCGTCCCAGGCCGGGATCACCGGCGGCGCCGGCAGGCTGCCCAGGCGCTGGGCCAGGTCGGCGGCGGCCGAGGCGCCGAACACCAGGCATTCCAGCAGCGAGTTGGAGGCCAGGCGGTTGGCTCCGTGCAGGCCGGTGCTGGCGACCTCGCCGACGGCGTAGAGGCCGTCCACGTCGGTCCGCCCGCTCAGATCGGTGAGCACGCCGCCGCAGGTGAAATGGGCGGCCGGCACCACCGGGATCGGCTCGCGCGCCGGGTCGATGCCGTATTGCCGGCAGGTGGCCAGGATGTTGGGGAAATGGCTGGCCAGGAAGTCCTCGGACTTGTGGCTGATGTCGAGATAGACGCACTCGCAGCCCAGCCGCTTCATGACGTCGTCGATGGCGCGCGCCACGATGTCGCGCGGCGCCAGCTCGCCCCGGGCATCGTACTCGTCCATGAAGCGGGTGCCGTCGGGGCGCAGCAGCCTGCCGCCCTCGCCGCGCACCGCCTCGGAGATCAGGAACGACTTGGCCTTGGGGTGGTACAGGCAGGTGGGGTGGAACTGGCTGAATTCCATGTTGGCGACGCGGCAGCCGGCGCGCCAGGCCATGGCGATGCCGTCGCCGGTGGAGCCGTCGGGATTGGTGGAATAGAGGTAGACGCGCGAGGCGCCGCCGCTGGCCAGCGCCACCGCGCGGGCGGGGAAGCCGCGCACCCGGCCGCTGGCGCGGTCCAGCCCGTAGACCCCGACGCAGCGGCCCAGGCGGCCGCCGCCCAGGCGCTCGCGGATCAGGTCGATGGCGTTGTGGCCCTCGAACACTTCCGCCGACGAGGCCCGCACCCGCTCCATCAGCGTGGTCTGCATGGCCCGGCCGGTGGCGTCGGCGGAGTGGATGACGCGGCGGTGGGAGTGACCGCCCTCGCGGGTCAGGTGATAGACGGCGCCGTCGCGATCGAACGCCACCCCTTGGGCGATCAGCCAGTCGATGCCCTCGCGCGCCCGCTCGACGGTGAACTGCACGGTATCGACGTTGCACAGGCCGGCGCCGGCCCCCAGCGTGTCGATGATGTGCGATTCGGTGGAATCGGCGGCGTCCAGCACGGCGGCGATGCCGCCCTGGGCGTACATGGTCGAGCCTTCCGACAGCGGTCCCTTGGCCAGGATGGCGATTCGGGCGTCGGGCTTCAGTTCCAGCAGCCTGAGCGCCAGGGTCAGGCCGGCGCCGCCCGAGCCCACCACCACCAGATCGTAGGACGCGGTCATGGCCTTCAGCTCCAGTCCAGTCCGATGTCGGCGGCCGGCGCCGACTGGGTGATGCGGCCCACCGAGACGAAGTCGACCCCGGTCTGGGCGATGGCGCGGATGGTGTCCAGGGTCACCCCGCCCGAGGCCTCGGTCTTGGCCCGTCCGGCCACCACCGCCACGGCGCGGCGCAGCATGTCGGGTCCCATGTTGTCCAGCAGCACGATGTCGGCCCCCGCCGCCACCGCCTCGGCGACCTGGTCCAGGGTGTCGCACTCGGCCTCCACGTTGGGCAGGCCGGCGGCCTTGGCGGCCCGCACCGCGGCGCCGATGCCGCCGCACACGGCGATGTGGTTGTCCTTGATCAGCACGCCATCGTAAAGGCCCATGCGGTGGTTGCGGGCCCCGCCGCAGACGGTGGCGTATTTCGACAGTTTGCGCAGGCCGGGAATGGTCTTGCGGGTGTCGAGCAGGGTGCAGCCGGTGCCCTCGATGCGCCGGGCGTAGGTGCGGGCCAGGGTGGCGATGCCCGACATCAGCTGCAGCAGGTTCAGCGCCGTGCGCTCGGCGGTGAGCATGCCGCGGGCCGGCCCCTCGATCTCGGCCAGCACGGTGCCCGGCCCGACCTCGGCGCCGTCCTCGACGCGGGGGCTGAAGCGGCAATCCGGCACCACCGCGCGGAAGGCCTCGGCCGCCACCGGCAGGCCGGCCACCACCATGTCGTGGCGGGCCTGCATCACCCCGGTGAAGCGCAGCCCGGCCGGAATCACATGGGCCGAGGTGATGTCGCCCCGCTCGATATCGTCGCCGCCCACATCCTCGGCCAGCGCGGCGGCGATCACCCGGCGGGCATCGGCGAGGTCCAGATCAGGCGGCATTGGGGGTGCCCGCCTTGGGTCCGGACGACATCGGGACCGAGGCGCTCATCTCCAGCATGCGCTCCAGCGGCTTCAGCGCGCGGACCCGCAGATCCTCGGGGATGGCGATGGCCGGCGCGCGATTGAGCATGGCCAGGTAGATCTTCTCCAGGGTGTTCTTGGCCATGAACGGGCAATCCGCGCACGAGCAGCCGCCATCGGCGCCGGGGGCCGGGATGAAGGTCTTGTGCGGGGCGGCCTTGCTCATCTGGTGGATGATGTGGGGCTCGGTGGCGATGATGAATTCGGCACCGTCCGATGTCAGCACGAAGTCCAGCAGGCCGCGGGTCGAGCCGATGTGGTCGGCATGGGCCAGGATGGAATCGGGGCATTCCGGATGGGCCGCCACCAGGGCCTGCGGGTGGCGGACCTTCAGCTTGATCAGCTCCTTTTCCGAGAACTGCTCGTGGATGATGCAGCTGCCCGGCCACAGGGTGAGGTCGCGGCCGGTCTTCCTCGCCACGTAGGCGCCCAGGTGGCGGTCGGGGGCGAACAGGATGGGCCGGTCCTTGGGCAGGGCGTTGACGATGATCTCGGCGTTGGACGAGGTGACGATGACGTCGGACAGCGCCTTCACCTCGGCCGAGCAGTTGATGTAGGTCACCGCGATGTGGTCGGGGTGCTTGTCGCGGAACGCCTTGAACGTTTCGGCGCGGCAGGATTCCTCGAGGCTGCAGCCGGCCTCGGCATCGGGGATCACCACGGTCTTGCCGGGCGACAGGATCTTCGCCACCTCGCCCATGAAGCGCACGCCGCAGAACACGATCATCTCGGCCTCGGTGGCGGCGGCCTTGCGCGACAGATCCAGCGAATCGCCGACGAAGTCGGCCAGGTCCTGGATCTCGCCCTCCTGGTAGTAATGGGCCAGGATCACCGCGTTCTTCTCGCGGCGCAGGCGGTCGATGGCATCGACCAGATCGAGGGTGGGATCGATGTCGGCTTCGGTGAGTGCACCGGTCATCGGCAGCACGACGGTATCTGTCATGGACTTCGGGGACCTCGTTGCCGGGAGCGCGTGCCCCCGCATGGTTGCGTCGAACGTGAAGTAAGTACGATTTTCGCCGGGAATGGCAATGTCCTATCGCACGCGCCGCGAATTGCCCGGGCGCCATCCCCGCAAGCCTTCGGCATAACGCCTATGGCGTCTGTCCGATTTCCTCGGAGCACCCCCTTGGCCCATTATACTTTGGGTTAGGAAAAAGGGGTTGGGCGGGTGACGGCGATGACGGCGGACTATGTCAGGGTTGCCCCGCTGATCGTGGTGGTCGAAGACGAGGCCATCGTGCTGGCGGGATACCAGATGCTGTTCGAGAGCTGGGGCTACCGGGTGATCGCCGCCATCTCGGCCGACGACGCACTGCGCCAGTTGGACGAGTCCGAGGGCAGGCCCGGCCTGATCCTGGCCGATCTGCGATTGCGCGACGGCTGCACCGGGACCGACGCCATCGCCCGCGTCCGCGCCGTCTGCGGCATCGACGTCCCCGGCGTCCTGGTCACCGGCGACACCGCCGGCGAACGCCTGAACCAGGCCGCCGCCCTGGGCCTTCCCATCCTTCACAAGCCGGTCAACGGCCGCCATCTCCAGGATCTGCTGCAACGGACCGTCGGGCCGGCGTGATTTCCCGCATGCCCTCGCCCGCCTGCGGGAGAGGGGTGATCCTTCACCGCCGCCGCACCAGCCGCGTCGCCAGCTTGCGGACCTCGTCCAGCACCAGCACCGACGACGCCACCGCGGTGGCCAGCGCCCAGTCGGCGGGGCTGAGGGCGGCGGTGTGGAACAGGGCCTGGGCCGGCCCCCAATGCACCGCCACCGCCTGCAGCGCCAGCACCGCGCCCAGGGCCAGCCACAGCTTGCCGTTGCGCAGCGCGGTGCGGTTCAGCGCGCTCTCGTGCCCGACGCGGGCGTTGAAGACGTTGAAGAACTGGAACAGCACGAAGGTGGTGAAGGCCAGGGTCTGGGCGCGGGCGGGCTCAAGGCCCTGATGGGTGGCCCAGGCGAACACCGCCAGGGTGCCCGCGGCCATGGTGGTGCCGTAGAGCGCCAGCCGCGCCATCCGCCGGCGGTGCAGGATGGCCTCGTCGCGCGGCCGCGGGCGTTCGTTCATCAGCCCGGCGCGCGGCGGGTCGAAGGCCAGCGCCATGGCCGGCGGGCCGTCCATGATGATGTTGACCCACAGGATCTGGATGGCGTGGAACGGCATCGGCAGCCCCACCAGCGGCGCCGCGAACACGGTCAGCAGCGCGCCGACATTGGTGGACAGCTGGAAGCGGACAAACTTGACGATGTTGTCGTAGATGGTGCGCCCCTCGGCCACCGCGCGCACCACGGTGGCGAAGTCGTCGTCGGTCAGCACCATGGACGCCGCCTCGCGGGTGACGTCGCAGCCGGCCCGGCCCATGGCGATGCCGATGTCGGCGCCCCTCAGCGCGGCGGCGTCGTTGACCCCGTCGCCGGTCATGGCGGCGACGTGGCCCTTGGCCTTCAGCGCGAAGACGATGCGCAGCTTGTGTTCGGGCGCGACGCGGGCGAACACCGCCACCTGGTCGACGCGGGCGGCCAGTTCGGCATCGTCCAGGCGGTCCAGCTCGGCGCCGGTCACCACCTCGCCCTCCAGCCCCAGCTCGCGGGCGATGGCGGCGGCGGTGACGGCGTGGTCGCCGGTGATCATCTTGACCGCGATGCCGGCCTGGCGGCAGGCCCGCACCGCCTCGACCGCGCCGGGGCGCGGCGGGTCCATCAGCCCGACCAGGGCGAACAGGGTGAGGTCGCGGGCCGCCGCCTCGGGCTCGCCCAGCACCGCGTGGTCGGCCTCGGCCAGGGCGATGACCCGCAGCGCCCGGCCGCCCATGCGCTCCATCTCGGCCTGGAGGACAGCCCGCCCGGCCTCGTCCAGCGGCCGCTCGCCGGCCTCGGTGCGGATGCGGGTGCACAGGCCCAGCACCACGTCGGGGGCACCCTTGACCAGCACCTTCCAGCCGCCCTCCACCTGATGCGCCGTCAGCATGTACTTGCGCGCCGAATCGAAGGGCAGCTCGGCGATTCGCGGCCAGGCGTGGTCGATGCCGGCCTTTTCCGCCAGCACCAGCAGCGCCCCCTCGGTGGCGTCGCCGACCAGCACCCGGCCGCCCTTGCCGTCGGGGGCCAGGCGGGCGTCGTTGCACAGATGCGCGGCGACCAGGAACGGGGCGAGGTCGGGCAGCGGGCCGCGATCGTCGTCGGGCAGGAAGGCGCCGTCCGAATCGAGCCCCTCGCCCTCGACCCGGAAGCGCCGGCCGGCGGCCCAGCCGGCCACCGCGGTCATGCGGTTCATGGTCAGGGTGCCGGTCTTGTCCGAGCAGATGACGGTGGTCGAGCCCAGGGTCTCCACCGCCGCCAGCCGCTTGACGATGGCGCCGCGGCGGGCCATGCGGAACATGCCGATGGCCAGGGTCACCGTCACCACCGCCGGCAGGCCCTCGGGGATGGCGGCCACCGCCAGCGCCACGGCGGTCAGCACGATGTCGGCCAGGGGCTCGCCGCGCGCCAGCCCCATCACCAGGATCACCGCCACCACCAATCCGGCGATGGCGGCCAGCCGGCGGCCGAGGCCGTCGAGGCGCTCCTGCAGCGGCGTGGCGGCGTCGCCGGTGCTTTCCAGCAGCGCCGCGATGCGCCCCATCTCGGTGGCGGCGCCGGTGGCGGTCACCAGCATCTCGGCGCGGCCGCGGGTCACCACCGTGTTCATGAAGGCGAGGTTGCTGCGCTCGGCCAGCACCGCCTCGGCATCGGCCAGGGCATCGGTGCCCTTGGCCACCGCCAGCGATTCACCGGTCAGCGATGATTCGTCCACCTCGAGCCCGTGGGCGGCGATCAGGCGGCCATCGGCCGGCACGCGGTCGCCGCCCTCCAGCAGCACGATGTCGCCGGGCACCACCCGGTCGGCGGCGATCTCGGCCTTGGCGCCGTCGCGGCGCACCCTGGCGCTGTGGGCCAGCATGTCCTTGAGCGCTCCCAGGATGCGCTCGGCGCGGCGTTCCTGGTAGAAGCCCAGCCCGGCGTTGAACAGGGTGACCGCCAGGATCACCACCATGTCGGAGGTGTCGCCGATGGCGCCGGCCAGCACGCCGGCGGCCAGCAGCACCATGGTCAGCAGGTTGCGGAACTGGTCGAGGAAGACCGCCCAGGCCGGCCGCGCCGCCGGTTCGGGCAGGCGGTTGGGGCCGTGCTCGCCGAAGCGCCGCTCCGCCTCCTCCGAGGTCAGGCCGGTGACGGGAGACGAGCGCAGGCGTCCGCATGCCTCGTCAACGCCCAGAAGGTGCCAGGATTGGTCTTGCATCGGCAATCGTGCCCCCACCATCGTCCGGACCAAGATAGGTCCGGCCGGATGGCGGTCAAGCGCCGCCGGGCAGGGCCAGCAGGTGAAGGCTGAACAGGCGGGCGGGATCGATCCACACCGCCTCGGGCTGCCAGCCGGCGGCGCGGGCCAGCCAGCGGAACTGTTCCACCGAGTACTTGTAGCAGTCCTCGACATGGATGGTGTCGCCGCGGCGGAAGCGGAAGCGGCGCCCGGCCAGCGAGGCCGACTGGCGGCAATTGGCCACCAGATGAATCTCGATCCGGCTTTCGCGGGCGTTCCAGCGGGCGATATGGTCGAAGGATTCGGGGTCGAAATCGGCGCTCAGGTCGCGGTTGGCGCGGGCCAGCAGGTTGCGCACGAATGCGGCGGTGATGCCTTGCACATCGTCGTAGGCGGCCTCGATGACCCGCGGGTCCTTGGCCAGATCCACCCCCACCAGCAGCCAGCCCGCCGGCGCCGCCAGCCGCGCCGCCCGGCGCAGGAAGTCGCGCGCCTCGATGGGGGCGAGGTTGCCGATGGTCGAGCCGGGGAAAAATTCCAGCACCGGCCCCCCGCCCGCCACCTCGGGGGGCAATGTCAGCGGCCGCAGGAAGTCGGCGGCCAGCGGCGTCACGGTGAGCCCGGGAAACACGCGCGAGACGCGCCGCGCCGCCAAGGTCAGCGCATCGGCGGCGATGTCGATGGGGACATAGGTCGAGGGCCGCTCCAGCGCCGCCAGCAGCAGCCGCGACTTGGCCATGGAACCGGCACCGAACTCGACCACCCGGCAGCCGGTCCCCACCCGGGCGGCGATGTCGCCGCCGTGGGCGGCCAGCAGGGCGGTCTCGGTGCGGCTGAGATAATATTCGTCCAGCTCGGTGATGCGCTCGAACAGCGCCAGGCCCTCGGAATCATAGAGGTAGCGGCAGGGCACCGCGCGCGGCTGGCCGGACAGGCCGGCCACCATGGCCTCGGCGAAGCCGTCGGCAGCCGGGCGGGATTGCGGCATGGGGGTCACGGCGCCGCCGCCAGGCGCAGGCCGGTGAACTGCCAGCGCGCCGCCGGCCACCAGAAATTGCGGGTGGTGCGGGTGGCGCCGCCGGCCGGGGTGGCGAGGCTGCCGCCGCGCAGCACCATGCGCCCGGCCATGAACTTGCCATTGTACTCGCCCATGGCGCCCTCGGGCCGCCGCCAGCCGGGATAGGGGCGATGGGCGCTGCCGGTCCATTCCCACACCGCCCCGGCGCCGCCGGGGGCCGCCGCCTCCCATTCCTCCTCGGTCGGCAGGCGGGCGCCGGCCCAGCGGGCGAAGGCGTCGGCCTCGTACCACGAGACGTGGCGGACCGGCTCGTCCGCATCCACCGGGCGGCGCCCGGCCAGGGTCATCATGGTCCAGGCGCCGCCCCCGTTCGGCGAGCATTCCGGGCGCCAATATTGCGGTGCCTGCCAACCCAGCGCGCGAACCGCGTCCCAGCCGTCGGACTGCCACAGCTCGGGCCGCTCGTAGCCGCAATCGGCCATGAAGGCCTGCCACTGTCCCGCCGTCACCGGCCGCGCCGCCAGGCGGAACGGCGCCAGCAGCACCGCATGGCGCGGCCCTTCGTTGTCGAAGGCGAAGCCGTCGCCCGAAGCGCCGATCTCGGCGACGCCGCCGCCATGCTCGGTCCAGCCCTCGGCCGGCAGCGGCGGCGCCGCGGGCTCCACCGCCAGCGCCGCCGGCTCCAGCGGATTGCCGGCGAACAATGCGAGGATGTCGGTCAGCAGCAATTCCTGGTGCTGCTGCTCGTGGGCGCAGCCGGCGGCGAGGACGCCCACCGCCCCCGGGCGCCCGGCCAGGTCCGGGACCAGGCGGTCGAGCCAGCGGCGGTACTGCATCACCACCTCCAGCCCGGGCCGGGTCAGGCCGCCGCGCGCCGCCTGCGGCGGCCGGGCGCCGACGCTGTCGTAATAGGAATTGAACAGGGTGCGGAAGGCGGGATCGAAGACCGCCTCGCCGCCCACCAGGAACTCGTCGAAGAACCAGGTGGTGTGGGCCAGGTGCCACTTGGCCGGGCTGGCCTCGGGGAAGGCCTGGCCGCCCATGTCCTCGGCGGTGAGGCCGGCCGTCAGGCGCTCGCTTTCCGCCCTGACCCGGCGGAACCGATCGACGGCATGGTCCGCCCGCAACACCGTCATGACCCGGCCTTTCATGCTCCGCCCCGCCTTTCATGCTCTGCGAAGTGGGCGTCAGGTCGGATTTCCCCGCCCCCCGTTCAACCGCCCCATGCGGGGCATGCCCTTCGGTCAGGCCAGCCGTTCCTCGGCGAACTGGTTGGGGGCGCGCTTGGCGATGAGGTCGCGGTAGGCCGCCATGTAGGCCTCGGCCATGGTCCGCGCGGTGTGGCCGAGCGCGCGCCGGCGCGCGGCGTTGCCCATGGCCTCGCGCAGGCGGCGGTCGGCCAGCAGGGTGCGCAGGCCCGACGACAGCGCGTCGCGGTCGTCCACCGGAACGAACATGGCGGCGCCGCTCCAGGCCTCGCGCAGGGCGGCGGTGTCACCCAGCACCAGGGCGCAGCCGCTCAGGCCCGCCTCGGGCAGCCAGGTGCCTGGGCCTTCCGCCGACAGCGCCACGTAGACCGAGGAGCGGTTGAACCACGGCACCAGCTGGCTCGGGTGCAGCCGCCCCATGGCCGAGACGCCCTCGAGGCGCACCGGCTTGCCCTCGCCGTCCAGCTGTTCGCCGCCCACCACCACCGGCCAGGGCAGCCTGGGCGCCACCTGCTCCAGCACCGAGGGCTTGGCCGCACTGTCGCGCTGGCCGCCCACCGACAGGATCACCGGCTCCTTCAGGGCCGGGGCGTAGCGGCCGGGATCGCGGCCGTCGCGGATGACGCGGCCCGGGACGACGCCGAAATGCCGGGTCAGCGCCGACATCATGGTGGCGCTGGGGGTGACCACCAGGTCGGCCCCCTTGAGGCCGTGCAGGAAGGCGCTGTTGCAGACCCAACGCTGGCTGAGGTCGAGCCGCCCGTACGAGGCGCCGGTGCCGGGATAGCCCGCCACCAGCAGCTTGCCGCACCACGGCAGCCCGGCATGGAGGTAGCCGGTGAGGTGGACCACGTCGGGATTGAACATCTCCTCGACCGACAGCAGCCAGTCGGCGACCCGGCCGCGGGCGGCCAGATGCTCGGCCGGCGTGGCGACGGGATGCGGGCAGGCCAGCAGATCGACTCCGGGAACCCCGGCATATTCCAGGCGCTGGCCGGGCCGCAGCGGGGTCAGCGCGGCGATGGTCACCTCGGCCCCCAGCGCCGACAGCTCGCGCACCAGCGCGTCCACATGCGGCCACACCGCCCCCGGGGGCTCGATGGTTATCAGGATGCTGGGGGCGGGATCGCGGCCTGCCATGGATGAACGCCTTCCTGCCGTATTTCTTGCCCGCCCATGCCACCACAAACCGCGGCGCTTGCGGCGTCCTCAGAGGGGGTGCCCGGGGTCTCAGACGGGGTAGCCCAAAGGCGGCAGCCTATGGCGTTCGGGTGCGGAACCGCGCCGGGGCGGCGGGCGTTGAAAGGCCGATGCCACCGCCCCGGAGAGAGCGCCCGATGAATGTTCTCGATGTCCTGAAGGACGACCATGCCACCGTCGAGCGGCTGTTCTCGACCATCCTCGCCACCTCGGCCACCGATCTCGGCCGGCGCAACCAGCTGTTCGACGCGCTGAAGGAGGCCATCCTCAAGCACGCCCACGCCGAGGAGGCGGTGTTCTACCCGGCGCTGCGGGACAGGCAGCCGGCCCACGACATGGTCGAGCACGGCATCGGCGAGCATCACGCGGTGGCAGGCCTGCTGGCCCGGATGAACGGCATCCCCGCCGATTCCGACGACTGGATCGACACGCTGGGAACGATCCGCGAGAAGCTGCTGGACCACGTGCGCGAGGAGGAAGGCGACATCTTCCCCAAGGCCCGCCAGCTTCTCGGCGACGACCGGCTCGACGAGATGGCCCGGACGTTCCTGTCGGCCAAGGAACACGACAGGCCGCACTGAGGCCACCCCTCCCAGGGCGT
This sequence comes from Magnetospirillum sp. UT-4, assembly GCF_902729435.1. Classification (GTDB taxonomy): domain Bacteria; phylum Pseudomonadota; class Alphaproteobacteria; order Rhodospirillales; family Magnetospirillaceae; genus Magnetospirillum. The sequence goes on along the minus strand of NZ_CACVCG010000061.1, from coordinate 8,433 downwards.
GCCCTGGCCGACGCGACCGAGAGGTCTGCGCTGCTGCCGGGTTACCCCCTCAGGCCAGCTTACTTTGCTCAGGCTGCGTGCACACCTTCCGCCATACACAAGTTGGCAGCAATACACATGCTGGAAAGGTCATGAATATTTCGTCACGCTGACAGTAACCAATGCACCAGTCCTTTAGGGTTTGGCCAGGCGGAAGGTGGAGAGCATGGCGCATTTCGGAGACATGGTTGCCGATCACATACCCAACCTTCGCCGATATGCGCGCGTTCTGGTACGCGATTCGATCCATGCCGAGGATCTTGTCCAGGACTGCCTGGAGCGCGCCATCTCCCGCGAACATCTGTGGCGCGAGGGCACCAATCTGCGCGCCTGGTTGTTCACCATCCTCCATAACCTCTATATCAACCAGTACCTGCGGCACGGCTCGGTCAACACCATGGTGCCGCTGCTCGACGAGCACACCCACCTGTCGTGCCCGGCCCGGCAGATGCATAGCGTCACCCTGAAGGACCTGGCCCGCGCCTTCGACCGCCTGCCCGAGCAGGAGCAGCGGGTGGTGCTGATGATCGGCCTGGACGGCATGCAGTACGAGGACGCCGCCGCAGCGCTGGGGGTGCCCATGGGCACCGTCAAGTCGCGGCTGTCGCGGGCGCGCCGGCGACTGCGCCGGCTGATGGAGGGCGAGCTGGCGATGGACGACCTGGCCGATCCCGGCGAGGCCCATCCCCAGCCGCTAACCGCGGACGGCACGCCCCACCGCCTGACCGCCCATCGCGGCGGGCGGCGGAAGGGGGCCTGAAGGCTTTCGCACAGCAAGGAGGGAAGAATGCTCAGCAGGATGTTAGCCGCAACCGCCGTCGCCCTGGCCCTGGCCGCGCCGGCCATGGCACAGCAGCAGAACCAGACCGGAGAGACCAACCGCAGCGCGCGACCCGAGGCCATCGACGAGCGCCCCATGAACAGCGTCACCCTGGTCGACGTCGATACCGTGCAGGGGGCGGCCGTCAACAACCTCCAGGGCGAGCGCATCGGCGAGGTCGAGGACGTGGTCGTCGATATCAAGCGCGGCCAGATCAGCTACGCCATCATCGGCGTCGGCGGCTTCCTGGGGATCGGCGAGAAGAGCGTGGCGGTGCCGTGGAACATGGTGCAGCCGGGCCAGGAAAGCCAAACCTTCGTGCTCAACGCCCCGCGCCGGACCCTCGAGACGGCTCCGGCGGTGCAGGGCGACAACATCGCCGCGCTGGAGGCGCAGCCCCTGCGCGACCGCATCACCGCATTCTGGGACGAAGCGCGCAGCCAGCAGGCGCAGACGCCGGAACGCTGAACGGCAAAGGGGCCGGCCCCCGCCGGGGCCGGCCCCTCGCCTGCGAAGCGCGGTAGACCTAGTTGTTCTTGGCGCCCTGCTTGATCCACTTGCGGATCATGTCGCGGTCGCAGGACGACAGCTTCTTCTTGCCGTGGGGCATCTGCAGCGACTTGTCGGCCTTGCCGTCGATCAGCACCATCAGGTTGGAGGTGACCGGATCGCCGGGGACGATCATGGCCCCGTGCTTGGTCCCCTTCATCAGCCCGTCATAGGTCGAGAGGTCGAGGCCGCTCTTCTCGGTGCCCTCCTGGCCCGGCTGGTGGCAGGCCAGGCAGCGGATCTGCAGAATCGGGCTGACGTCCTCGGAATAGCTCACCGGCTCCTCCTTGGCGAATGCCGGGGCGGCGAGGGCAACCGCCAGCGCAGCGGCCGCCAGGGTGCGAATCTTGGTCATCTCGGAAAACTCCCTGTCCTATTACCTAATCCTTATGTGCAACACACCTTAACCGATTTTGCAACGTGCGTCCCATGACATCATGCGCGAAAAACCCTCCCCTCGCCCGGCGCTTCATGCTTTATTAGCGGCCCTTCCGGCCATTCGGACGCAATCATGGCGAGCCTGAACACCTACCGCGCCGGCCCGGACGAGCGCGGGCATTTCGGCATTTTCGGCGGCCGCTACGTGGCCGAGACGCTGATGCCGCTGATCCTGTCGGTGGAGAAGGCCTATGGCGAGGCCAAGGCCGATCCGGCCTTCCAGGCCGAGTTCCGCTCGCTGCTGAAGCATTACGTCGGCCGGCCCAACCCGCTGTATTTCGCCAGCCGCCTGACCGAGGCGTGGGGCGGGGCCAAGGTCTATCTCAAGCGCGAGGACCTCAACCACACCGGCGCCCACAAGATCAACAACTGCATCGGCCAGATCCTGCTGGCCCGGCGCATGGGCAAGAAGCGCATCATCGCCGAGACCGGGGCCGGCCAGCACGGCGTCGCCACCGCCACCGTATGCGCCCTGTTCGGCATGCAATGCGTCATCTACATGGGCTCCACCGACATCGAGCGTCAGGCGCCCAACGTCTACCGCATGAAGCTGCTGGGGGCCGAGGTGCGCCCCGTGACCTCGGGCGCGGCGACCCTGAAGGACGCCATGAACGACGCCCTCAGGGACTGGGTGACCAACGTCGCCGACACCTATTACCTGATCGGCACGGTGGCCGGACCGCATCCCTTCCCCATGATGGTGCGCGACTTCCAGTCGGTGATCGGCGACGAGGTGCGGACCCAGCTGCACGAGCTGGAGGGCCGCCTGCCCGATTCGCTGGTCGCCTGCATCGGCGGCGGCTCCAACGCCATGGGCCTGTTCCATCCCTTCCTGGACGAGCAGGGCGTGCGCATCATCGGGGTCGAGGCCGGCGGCCACGGCCTCGACAAGCTGCACGCCGCCAGCCTGACCGGCGGCCGGCCCGGCGTGCTGCACGGCAACCGCACCTACCTGCTGCAGGATTCCGACGGCCAGATCCAGGAGGCCCATTCCATCTCGGCCGGGCTGGACTATCCCGGCATCGGCCCCGAGCATTCCTGGCTGCACGAGACCGGGCGGGTCGAATACGTCTGGGTCACCGACGACGAGGCGCTGGCCGCCTTCCAGACCTGCACCCGCGCCGAGGGCATCATCCCGGCGCTGGAATCCAGCCACGCCTTGGCCCATGCCTCGAAGATCGCCGGTTCGCTGCCGAAGGACCACCTGATGGTGATCAATTTGTCGGGGCGCGGCGACAAGGACCTCAACACCGTCATCCGGGCGCTGGGTGACGCCGAGTCCATGGGGATGCTGTAGTGTCCAGACTTCAAGCCCGCTTCGCCCAACTCAAGGCCGAGAACCGCGCCGCCCTGGTGACCTACGTCATGGGCTTCGACCCCGACCGCGCCACCTCGCAGGCCATCCTGGACGGCCTGCCCGGGGCCGGCGCCGACATCGTCGAATTCGGCATGTGCTTCACCGATCCCATGGCCGACGGCCCGGCAATCCAGTACGCCGCCCAGCGCGCCTTGGCGGCCGGCGGCACGCTGAAGGGCACGCTGGCCATGGTGGCCCAGTTCCGCCAGGCCGATCCCGCCACCCCGGTGGTGCTGATGGGCTATTACAACCCCATCCATGCCTGGGGGGCGCGGGCCTTCTGCGCCGATGCCGCCGCCGCCGGCATCGACGGCCTGATCATCGTCGATCTGCCGCCGGAAGAAGCCGACGAGCTGGTGCCCCATTGCCGGGCCAACGGCATCGACTTCATCTTCCTGACCACGCCGACCAGCGACGATGCCCGCCTGCCGGCCATCGTCGGCAACGCCTCGGGCTTCGTCTATTACGTCTCCATCGCCGGCATCACCGGCACCGCCTCGGCCACCGCCACCGCCATCGACGAGGCGGTGGCCCGCATCCGCCGCCATACCCCGCTCCCGGTGTGCGTCGGCTTCGGCATCAAGACCCCCGACCAGGCCGCCGAGGTGGCCCGCCTGGCCGACGGCGTGGTGGTCGGCTCGGCCATCGTGGCCGCCGCCGAGAACGCGCGCGAACACGGCCGCGACCCGGTGGCGGCGGCGCTGGACCTGGTCCGCACCCTGGCGGCGGGCGTGCGCGGGGCGAGAGTTTGATCTATTGTCGTCATGGCCGGGCTTGACCCGGCCATCCACGCGGCCGCACGACACGGCGCCGAAGATGGACCCCCGGGTCGAGCCCGGGGGTGACGCGGAACCGGAGTAGCAGAATGAACTGGCTGACCAACTACGTCCGACCCAAGATCCAGGCCCTGGTGCGCCCGCGCGAGGTGCCCGACAACCTGTGGCACAAATGCCCGGGCTGCGGCCACATGATCTTCCACCGCGACCTCGAGAAGGCGCTGAACGTCTGCCAGCATTGCGGCCACCACATGCGCCTGGGCGTCAAGAAGCGCCTGGAGATGCTGTTCGACGACGGCCGCTACACCCGCATCGAGCTGCCGAAATCGTCCGACGATCCGCTGAAGTTCAAGGACCAGAAGCGCTATACCGACCGCCTCAAGGACACCCGCGCCAAGACCGGCGAGCACGACGCCATCGTCGTCGCCCACGGCCGGATGGGCGGCCTGGGCGTGGTGGTGGCGGCCTTCAATTTCGAGTTCCAGGGCGGCTCCATGGGCGTCGCGGTGGGCGAGGGCATCGTCGCCGCCGCCGAGCTGGCGGTGCTGCAGGATGCGCCGCTGCTGATCATCCCGGCTTCGGGCGGGGCGCGCATGCAGGAGGGCATCCTGTCGCTGATGCAGATGGCGCGCACCACCGTCGCCGTCGACAAGGTCAAGGAAAAGCGGCTGCCCTATGTGGTGCTGCTGACCGACCCCACCACCGGCGGCGTCTCGGCCAGCTTCGCCATGCTGGGCGACATCCAGGTGGCCGAGCCCGGCGCGGTGATCGGCTTCGCCGGCGCAAGGGTGATCGAGAACACCATCCGCGAGAAGCTGCCCGAAGGCTTCCAGAAGGCCGAGTACCTGCTGGAGAAGGGCATGGTCGACATGGTGGTGCCGCGCAAGGATCTGCGCACCACCCTGATCCGCATCTTCGGCCTGCTGCGCAACAAGGCCCCGGCCGGCGACCTGCTGCTGCTGCCGGTGGACGGCGCCGCGTCACCCGAGGATGCGGTGCGGATGTAATGCTCCGTCGTCGTCCCCGCGCAGGCGGGGACCCAGGGGTGCACCTCCAGCCTGTCTGCGGCTCCTGGGTTCCCGCCTTCGCGGGAACGACGGGTCAACCGCCTTCCGGGACTACCGCCATGATGATCGACCTCGTCCTCGACCGCCTGACCCGCCTGCATCCCAAGTCCATCGACCTGTCGCTGGACCGGGTGCTGACGCTGCTCGACAAGATGGGGCATCCGCAGCTCAGGCTGCCCCCCACCATCCATGTCGCCGGCACCAACGGCAAGGGCTCGACGGTGGCGTTCCTGCGTGCCTTCCTCGAGGCGGCGGGGCTTCGCGCCCATGTCTACACCTCGCCGCATCTGGTGCGCTTCGCCGAGCGCATCCGCGTCGCCGGGCGGCTGCTCGAGGACGGGGAATTGCTGGCGCTGCTGGAGGAGATCGAGCAGATCAATGCCGGCGCCCCCATCACCTTCTTCGAGATCACCACGGCAGCCGCCTTCCTCGCCTTCACCCGCACTCCCGCCGACGTCTGCATCCTGGAGACCGGGCTGGGCGGGCGGCTGGACGCCACCAACGTGATCGAGCGGCCGGCGCTCACCGTGCTCACCACCATCGCCATGGACCACCAGCAGTTCCTGGGCGGCCGCATCGAGGCCATCGCCGCCGAGAAGGCCGGCATCATGAAGCGCGGCATCGCCTGCGTGGTCGCCGACCAGGACCGCAAGGTCAGGAAGGTGCTGGAGGCCCGCTCGCTGGAAATGGGCGTGCCGCTGGTCAAGGAGGGCGAGGACTTCTTCCTGCGCGCCACCCCCGAGGGCGGCAGCCTCTACAAGGGCAAGAGCGTGGAATGGCGGCTGCCGGCGCCCGGCCTGGCCGGCAGCTTCCAGATGCGCAACGCCGCCGTCGCCCTGGCCTGCGTCGAGCGCCTGACCCGCACCGAGAAGCCGCCGGTGCTGCCCGAGATTCCGCCCGCCGCCCTGGCGCTGGGGATGAAGGGGGTGGAGTGGCCGGCCCGCCTGCAGCGGCTGACCAAGGGGCCGCTGGTCGCGATGCTGCCGGCCGGCTGGGAGCTGTGGCTGGACGGCGGCCACAACCCCAACGCCGCCGAGGCCATCGGCCGGCACACCCGGTCCTGGCGCGACATGCCGCTGATGGGCGTCTTCGCCATGCTGGAGAACAAGGACGTGGACGGCTACATGAAGCACATGGCCGCCCGCTTCCACTCCATGCGCGGCATCCCCCTGCCCGAGGGCCATGCCGGCCTGTCGGCGGCGGACGCGGCTTCCGCCGCCACCCGCCATTTCTGCATGGATGCCAAACCGGCCGCCAATGCCGAAGCCGCCATCGCCGAATTGGTGGCTGCGCATCCCCAGGGACCGGCCCGCATCCTCGTTTGCGGATCGCTCTACCTCGCCGGCGAGATTCTGCGGGACAATCGCTAGCCCCTCTCCCCGCTCCCCCTTCTGCGCGCCCCCCGCCGGGTTAGGAAACGGTTACCGTGCCCTCCGTACCCCTTGCTGGTTAGGACGGAAGGCGAAGCAGTGAGCAAACGGAAGAAGTACCTTTTGGCCGCCCTGCTGGCGGTATTGGGCCTGACTCTGGCCGGTGCAGCCAGCTATCCCCTCTACCGCGCGCTGGCCCGGCCGGCCGCCCCGGCCGCCGCCGAGGCCGGCTATTCCGGCCTGAGAAAGCTGGTGGAGGGCGGCACCGCCGCCGAACTCACCTTCTACGCCCGCGGCACCGCCGTCCTGCGGGAGACCTCGGGGGCGCTGCACCGCGCCCAGGTGCCGGCCCAGGTCGCCGCCGGGCTGGCCGCCGAGGCCGCCGGCAAGGGCGCCGCCGTCAGCTTCGCCCTCGAACGCGACGCCCAGGGCGAGTCCCATCCCACCTCGGAGACCCTGCTGGCGGTGGGCGGCAACGTGCTGATCGTCGCCGCCATCATCGGCGCCGTGGTGTTCTTCCGCCTTCGCGGCGGCATGGCCGGCGGCAACCGGGCGCGCCGCGCCGGCGCCTCCGAGTCCAACGTGCGCTTCGCCGACGTCGCCGGCTGCGACAACGAAAAGGCCGAGCTGATGGAGGTGGTGGAGTTCCTGAAGGACCCGCGCCGCTTCTCGCGCCTGGGGGCACGGGTGCCCACCGGCGTGCTGATGAGCGGCCCGCCCGGTACCGGCAAGACCCTGCTGGCCCGCGCCGTGGCCGGCGAGGCGGGGGTGCCGTTCTTCTCCATCTCGGGCTCGGATTTCGTCGAGATGTTCGTCGGCGTCGGCGCCGGGCGGGTGCGCAAGATGTTCGCCACCGCCAAGAAGAAGGCGCCCTGCATCCTGTTCATCGACGAGATCGACGCGGTCGGGCGCCAGCGGTCCGGCTCCAATGCCCGGGCGGCGCACGAGGAGCGCGAGCAGACCCTGAACCAGCTGCTGGTCGAGATGGACGGCTTCAAGCCCAATTCCGGCGTGGTGGTGATCGCCGCCACCAACCGCCCCGACATCCTGGACGAGGCGCTGCTGCGGCCGGGCCGCTTCTCCCGCCACGTGGTGCTGCAGATCCCCGACGTCTCGGGGCGCGAGAAGATCCTGGGGGTGCATGCCGGATCGGTGCGGCTGGCGGCGGAAGTCGATCTGCACGCTGTGGCCCGCGGCACCCCCGGCTTCTCGGGGGCACAGCTGATGCACCTGGTCAACGAGGCCGCCATCCTGGCGGCGCGGGCCGGGCGCGAAGGCGTGGGCGCCGCCGATTTCGACCAGGCCAAGGACCGCATCCTGCTGGGCACCGAGCGGGCCGTGCTGTTCGCCGAGGAGGACCGCCGCCTGACCGCCTATCACGAGGCCGGCCACGCGGTGGTGGCGCTGCACCAGCCGGCGTCCGACCCCATCCACAAGGCCACCATCGTGCCGCGCGGCCAGGCCCTGGGCATGGTGGTGCGCATCCCCGAGCGGGACAGCCCGGCGCTGCGCCGCTCGAAGCTCAAGGCCGACATCGCCGTGGCCATGGGCGGGCGCGCCGCCGAGGAACTGGTGTTCGGCCCCGAGGAGATCTCCACCGGCGCCGCCGGCGACATCCAGATGGCCAGCCGCATCGCCCGCAAGATGGTCACCGAATGGGGCATGAGCGACCGCCTCGGCTTGGTCGCCTTCGGCGGCGCCCACGGCGACCCCTACACCCCCGAGGGCGTGCGGGCCGACGAGACCAGCCGCGAGATCGATGCCGAGGTCAAGGCGCTGGTGGCGGAAGGCCGGATGAAGGCGCTGGCCATCCTGAAGACCCATTCCGCCCAGCTGGAGGCGGTGGCCCAGGCCCTGCTGGACCGCGAATCCCTGAGCGGCGCCGAAATCACCGAAATCACCCGCGGCGCCGGCTTCGACGACCTCGACCAGGCGGCCTTCCGCGAGCTGTGAAGGGGGGAACGCCAATTCAGGTCATTGTGTATCCGTAGCCTCATCCTGAGGAGAGTGCGCAGCG
>NZ_CACVCG010000060.1 GCF_902729435.1 Magnetospirillum sp. UT-4 | reverse complement strand
TAGGACGGGCTAAACATCATTGCCGGGCAAATCGACACGAATTGCCGACAATTCGAGAGCTACACCCCTCGTAGTTGCGAGATTCCCCAGTGATCTCGCTCCGCGTAGTACTGGTTGCCGCCCTATCCGTGACCGGCGTCGAAGCATGGGGCCAGGAGGCTCCCGCTACGACGCCGATACCTCAGGACCAATCGGGACCAGCCACTCCGAGGGCCAAATGCCCAAAGAAGCAAGCGCCCCCATACTTCGACAACGGGAATCCGAGCGAATGGGTAGCCACGCTGACATTGCCGAAATTAGAAAAAGAATTTCAGGACGCATCGAAGGAATGTCAGCCCGATCTTAAACCGCTTCTGGAAGCTGCGGAACGGGCGAACAGAGTGTTCGAAGCGTTGACGGATTTGGCCAACGCCGGCGCCACGTTGGCCAAAGCCGCCAATTCCAATGACTGGCCGCCCCAGACTATCTGCCGACCGTGCGACCAACACCGAGACGCCATTAAGGGGCTGATCACGCACATGCCAAAGGCGGCCCCGCACCGCACCGAGAGAGATAGGATTCCCGCGCTCATCCAAGCGGCCAAGGCGCATGAGGACAAGTTGAATAAGGCATGCCTGGCGCTGGTAGCCCAGCCCGATTTCGACCGGGAGGCCTTTGCCGAAGTCGCTTACTTCCACCTGACGGAAAGCTACCACTTGATCAAGGAAGCCCTTGGCCAAGCCAGGCACGCGTGCGAGAGGGGGAAATGAAATGGCCCCTCTAAGCTATCTGATCTACGACAACCAAACCCTGGGCCCCCGAGGGCGGGATTGGGATGTTAAATTTGCATCCCCCGACCTGCCCGACCGGGCATCCATCGCCAGACGCCTGGCCTCATTCGGGAAGAACCTGAAAGTGGCCGCCGATGCCGCCGGGTGGAATTTCAGGTTTGCTACCGCCGCCGGCGAAATTCCGCCCCTTGCCGGCATACTAGTCTGCGTCGCTGTTGAGAAGCTCAGGGCGACGTCGGAACGCCCGACCTTCACCCTGGTCGGCTTCTGGATCCCGTCGGGAAGCCTGGACACCCTGCATCAATCGGATTTTCTCGAATCGGCCCGCCGCATCATCCACAACCAAGGGGAAAACTTCGCGCCAAAAATAATTCCCGCATCCCGGCCCGTCGATCGGCGCGGAGGTCAGTCGGCGCAGCCGCCAGCATCGGGCATCGTCCGGCGGGAGGATGCGGATTTCCCCATTCGTCTTTTCCTCCAGAGGTCGGGGGCGCGCGTGCAATGGGCGTCCGCTCTTCCCCTGGTGGATGGGAATTTCTCGCTGCATGTTACAATGTCAAAGCGAGTTGACGATCGCGGCCCGAGCGGGCCGAATAGAAGTTACGCTAAATACGGATCGACGGCCTTTCTGGCATCGAGTGCGATTTTCGCGGCCGGGCTCGTATATTTGGCAAATTCCGATCATTCGGCCATTTTCAATGTGTCCGCGCGGAGAAAAGAGGATGTATCCGCGCCAAATACAGGGCCTGCGCGCCCCCCCGTCATTGCGACAGAGGCCGGGACGAGGCTAACGCAGCCCCCCGCAGCCCCGCCCCCGCCTGCTGCGCCTAAAATTGCCGAAATTTCTCCGATCACCGTCCGCACCCCGGACGTCAAATTGCTCGAGACGAACCTGAAGATGTTCCACTCCACCACGGCTGAGCAACTGGCTTCCGATCCCGTGATTGAGTTGGTGAAAAATGTAAAGTTCCAAGCGGAGTCTGAGAATATTGGCGAAATAGTGAAGAATTTTCCGCACGAGGCCATGCTATCAGTAAATCAAATGAATGACAAAAATCCGTATCATTACAAACAGCAGCCAGACTTATTTAATACACCGGAAAAAATAGCCGCCTCTATTTTACGAGCGCTCAAACCGGTATTAGTTAATACGGAATCATGCGAGAGCATCAAGAAATATTTTTTAGCATACTACAACACCCCGACATCGCCGATTGGCCGCTTTTGCCGGGCCGTTGACGCAACATCATCTGAAATAAATAGCGTTAAATAAAGGGTGGGGGAGAAAATGGACAAAACGTTTATATTTAATATTCTGGCGGTCGTTTTCATGATGGCGTCTGCGGGTGCGCTGGGCCTTGCGGTCTTGACAGTCGTCCGGGGATTTACCCATGAAGAGGCCCCTGCCGGTCGCAACCGCGCGCTTGCGCTTTTTCTCGGGATGCTAGCCTTCGGCCTTACCTTCGCATTTGATATCGATCTTCAGAGCCTGGTATTTGCCGCTGGCACCGGTATGGACCAATCCGGCTGGGTCGATCTGCTGGGGTCGTTCATGGTGATCTCGCCGACCATGAAGAAAGTCATCATGGGGGCCTTTGGACTCGGCGTTGGCATCGCGCTTTCGTTTTATATCCGCCGCATCCTGCGAGAGGGCGGTGAGCAGCAGGTCAATATCGGCCTGGTGGTGATGGGCGTGGTGTCGGGCGTGATGCTGCACGTTTCTTATACGCTGCTGCAGGTGTGGGCCGCAGAAAAGCCCACCACGACCCTGGTTACCACCGGCATGTTCCTTTTCGGTGCGATTGGCACCATGCTCTTTGGCGGGCGTCGGCAGCAGGAATCTTGCGAATAAGCGCGGGCCGAAACGACTAGTGGGCCGATTCGACGAACTGTGCACAGATCCATTCTGATGGTCGGTGTACCATCTGAATGGATCTGTGCAGTATGTCTGAGCTGAGCTCCCGAAAGGGCGCACCCTGTCCGGCAGATCATGGATGACGAAAAACGCCAGCCATCCCCGTATCCGCGCCTGTCGCGCGGAGGCGGAGCTGACCTGTGCGCCACCACCGCGCTGCCCCTGACCACCACAAAGTGGAAGGGCAACTCGGTCATAGCAGACACCTACTGTAGCCCAACGGTTCCGAAACCACCAACGGCACCGTGATCATGCGGTCGCGTCTGGATTTAGTCGGCCGGGGTCTGAAGGGCAGCCACATTGGCGAAGCGTTGCGGGGACAGGATTTGAACCTGTGAATGTAGGTTATGAGCCTACCGACTTACATCTCTGCCACAGGAGAGGCCCCGACCGCGTTCCAGCTCCTGGGTGGGGAGTTCGTCGAACCGATACACCGACCTCAGCCCGGCTCATACCGAGGAAATTCTGTGAGTCCCCAGGCGTCCGGCAACGCACGAAACCACAGGGCACCGGCCGGCCCCAGACGGGCGTCAGCGCTCACCAGAGCGCAAGCCACCGTCTCAGCCGGTCTCACCGACCAGCCCTCACCACCATCGATTTTGGGTAATTAATGGGTAAGTTCCTGCGGCGGAACCATAACCCATTGATTCGCTTGGCGTCCCCACGGGGATTCGAACCCCGGTCGCCGCCGTGAGAGGGCGGTGTCCTAGGCCTCTAGACGATGGGGACGTCCGGGCGCGGAGGCCGCTTTATGCCGAATGGGGCGGGGGCTTGCAAGCGTTTTTTTTCGGGGTGCGGATGGGCACCGGGCGGAAGCTGCCGCGTTTCTCGTCCAGGCGGTGGGCCAGGGTCTGCACCGTCTGGCCGTCCAGCACGCCGATGATGACCCAGGCGAGGTCGGGCTCGAAGGCCAGGGCGCGGTCGGTGCCCGAGGGATCGGCGGTGCCGTCGGTGTGGGAGTGGTAGTGGCCGATCAGGCGGTCCTTGCCGCCGGCCTCGCGCAGGTCACGTTCCAGGCGCAGGCGCACGGCGGGATCGACCTCAAAGCGGTCGGTGTCGGCGGCCAGCAGGTTGGGCGCCGCCACCACCCGGGTCACCCGCACCAGCTGGCCCCGGCCGCGGCCGACGATCAGGCCGCAGGCCTCGGCCGGGAAGGCCGCCTCGGCGGCGTCCGCCATCTGCTTCAGCAGGCCGGCTTCGATCTGCAGGATCATCGCGCTGCCGCCGGGGCGAGAACGAAGCTGCCCGTGGCGCTGCCGGTGACCGGATCGAACACCAGCAGCCGCACCGGCCCCGGCCCGCCCAGACGCACCACCAGACGGTCTCCGGCCGCCAGCACCTGGTCGACCTTGGCTCCGGCCGGCAGCGCCACCGTCACCTCGCCGAACGAGGCGGTGGCGGCCGGCACCGCCTGCGCCATGGGCGCGGGTTTGGCCCCCATCTGGGTCGCCTTGGTGTAGAACCCGTAGACCAGCAGGCCGATGCCGGCGAGCAGCAGGGTGGACATCACCGCAACCAGGGCCTTGATAGCTTTCATGGGGTGGGATTCAATCCTGGCTGGAATCCGAAGGAAACATGCCGATGTCCGCCGTCACCATCCTGACCCCCGCCGCGGTCCTGCCCGAGGAGGCCGGGACCCGCCTGGACAAGTGGCTGTCGGCCCGGCTGCCCGAGCTGTCGCGCACCCGCGTCAAGGGGCTGATCGAGGACGGCGCTGTGACCTCGGCGGGAGCGACCATAACCGACGCCTCGGCCAAGGTCAAAGCCGGGCAGGACTTCACCGTCGCGGTGCCGCCCGACGCCCCGGCCGAGCCCGAGCCCCAGGCCATGGACCTGGTGGTGGTCTACGAGGACGACGAGCTGATCGTGATCGACAAGCCGGCCGGGCTGGTGGTCCACCCTGCCCCCGGCAGTCCCGACCGCACCCTGGTCAACGCCCTGCTGGCCCATTGCGGCGAGTCCCTGTCGGGCATCGGCGGGGTGCGCCGGCCGGGCATCGTCCACCGCCTCGACAAGGACACCTCGGGCCTGATGGTGGCAGCCAAGACCGACCGCGCCCACCACGCCCTGTCGGCCCAGTTCGCCGCCCATTCCATCGAGCGCGCCTATGTCGCCCTGGTGTGGGGCCGCCCGGCCCCGCCCGAAGGCGAGGTGGTGGGCAACATCGGCCGCTCGACCCAGGACCGCAAGAAGATGGCGCTGGTCAAAGGCGGCGGGAAGTTCGCGCACACCCGTTATCGGACGATCAGGTCGTTCGCCCACGGCTTGGTAAGTCTGGTGGAATGCCGGCTGGCCACCGGCCGCACCCACCAGATCCGGGTCCACATGACCTCGCTCGGCCACCCCCTGGTGGGGGATCAGACCTATGGGCGCTCGCGTCCCCCCCGGGCGGCGACGCTATGCTCCGACACAGGTCGGCATTTGGCCGGCTTTCCACGCCAGGCGCTTCACGCCTACCTACTCGGGTTTGACCACCCGACCAGCGGGGAAAGGCTCCGCTTTGAAAGCACTATTCCTTTTGATATCAAAGCGTTGATTGGATTTTTAGAGGGCATATAAATATACGCTATACCTGACTGCCAAAGTGTGGCATTCTCATCTCCAAGCCAATGTGATAGCCCTTTGACCGCCGCGTGCCCCGAGGGGAGCCGCGGTGCCCGCGGGAAGACCGAACATTCCCGCCGAGGAGAGGAGAACTGAGATGACGGCCATGTCCTCCAGCCTGGCGCTGGCACCCGAAGGCAACCTGTCGCGCTATCTGCAGGAGATCCGGCGCTTTCCCATGCTGCCTCCCGAGGAGGAATACCAGCTGGCCAAGCGCTTCCGCGATGACGGCGACTTCAGCGCCGCAAACCGGCTGGTCACCAGCCACCTGCGTCTGGTCGCCAAGATCGCCATGGGCTATCGCGGCTATGGCCTGCCCATCGGCGAGCTGATCTCGGAGGGCAACGTCGGCATGATGCAGGCGGTCAAGCGCTTCGATCCCGATCGCGGCTTCCGCCTGGCCACCTACGCCATGTGGTGGATTCGCGCCGCCATCCAGGAATACATCCTGCATTCCTGGTCGCTGGTGAAGATGGGCACCACCGCCGCCCAGAAGAAGCTGTTCTTCAACCTGCGCAAGTTGAAGGGCCAGATGCAGGCCATCGAGGAGGGCGACCTGTCGCCCGAGAACGTGACCAAGATCGCCGAGCGCCTGGACGTCGCCGAATCCGACGTGGTGACCATGAACCGCCGCCTGTCCAGCCCCGACCATTCGCTCAACGCGCCGGTGCGCGCCGACGGCGAGGGCGAGTGGCAGGACTGGCTGGTGGACGAGCACGACGACCAGGAGACCGAACTGGGCGAGCGCGAGGAGCTGGGGCGGCGCCGCAAGCTGCTGACCTCGGCCCTCAAGTCGCTGAACGAGCGCGAGCGCCACATCCTCACCCAGCGCCGCCTGCAGGAGAACCCGGTGACCCTGGAGGATCTGTCGCAGCATTACGGCATCAGCCGCGAACGCGTCCGCCAGATCGAGGTGCGCGCCTTCGAGAAGCTGCAGAAGTCCATCAAGAACGCCGCCATCGAGGGCGGCGTGCACTGAACACCGGTGGGTGGCGATGAAAGAAAAGGGGCGCGGCACCTGACGGTGCCGCGCCCTTTTTGCGCGTGCCGCCGTCCTCAGACCTGTTCGATGGCCGACAGCAGCCAGGTGCCGCCGGGGCTGCGGACGAAGGTCCAGGCCTCGGTGGTTTCCACCGGGCGGGTGGCGTCGCCCTCGACCACCGTGCCGTCGGCGATGCGGACCATGTAGTCCTTGGCCGAGAAGGTGATGATGGCGGTGGCGTATTCCAGATCGCCGTCGCGCCAGGTCTCGGTGACGTCGCCCTTCAGCAGTTCGACCTCCTCGACCACGTTGCGCACCCCGTTGGACTGGTCGCGGGCCTGGTCCTCGCCCATCCAGCCGACCACCTCGGGGGTGGCGAAGTTGCGCAGCGCCACCGGGTTGCCATCGCTCCAGGCCTTCTGTACGCCGGCGATGATGTGGCTGAAGGCCTCCTGGTCGGCGGCCGAGGGCTCGAACTCCTTGGCGACGCGCTGGACATCGGCACCGCCGACCGGGGCGGCGGCCTCGCGATGATAGGGGACGGCGCCGCCGGCCGGGGCCGCGGCGGGGCGGCGGCGGAACAGACGGAAGCCGAGATAGATCAGGCCGCCGACCAGGGCCAGCTGCAGCAGGGTGCCGAACATGCTGGCCATGGGCGAGGCGTCCGAGGCGGCGGCCAGGGCCGGCGAATGGCCGAACAGCATGGAGCCGATGCCGGCGCCGACCAGGCCGCCCATGATGCCGGCCATCATCGGATTGCGCTGGAAGAAGCCGGGCTGAGCCGCCGCGCCCATGGGGGCGGCCGGCGCCATGGCCGGGTTCTGGCGCACCGCGCCGGGATTGTACATGGGCTGGGCGCCCGGCGCCGCCGGATTGGTCATGGACGGCGAAGCGGGCGGGGTGATGGAGCGCTCGATGGGGCGGTCATAGGTGCGCGAGCCGCGGCTGCCCATGCTCGAGCCCCGGCCGGCCTTGGCCCAGGCGTCCGCCGCCATGGCGAAGCAGACGACGACGGCGAGAACAGCGGAAATCAGGCGCATGCGCATTGGGGTTCCCCGGTGAGGTTGCAGGCGCCCGCCATATAGGTCCGGCCGGCCCCGTTTCAACCAAGGTCATGGAAGCGTCACTCGCCGTTGTCTTCCGCGCCCTTGATGCGGCTGGCCAGCGAGGCGGCCATGAACAGGTCGAGATCGCCGTCGAGCACCCCCTGGGTGTCCGAGGTCTCGACGTTGGTGCGCAGGTCCTTGACCATCTGGTAGGGCTGCAGCACGTAGGAGCGGATCTGGTGGCCCCAGCCGATGTCGCTCTTGGTGTCCTCCAGCGCCTGGGCGGCGGCCTCGCGCCGCTGCAGCTCGGCCTCGTACAGGCGCGAGCGCAGCATGGCCCAGGCCCGCGCCCGGTTCTGGTGCTGCGACCGCTCGGTCTGGCAGGCCACCGCGATGCCGGTGGGCAGGTGGGTGATGCGCACCGCAGAATCGGTCTTGTTGACGTGCTGGCCGCCGGCGCCGGACGACCGGTAGGTGTCGATGCGGCAATCGCCTTCGTTGATGTCGATGGTGATGGTGTCGTCCACCACCGGATAGACCCACACCGACGAGAAGCTGGTGTGCCGCCGGGCCTGGCTGTCGAAGGGCGAGATGCGGACCAGGCGGTGGACCCCGGCCTCGGTCTTCAGCCAGCCATAGGCGTTGTGGCCGAGCACGCGGATGGTCGCCGACTTGACGCCGGCGCCCTCGCCCGGGCTTTCCTCGAGGAATTCCACCTTGTAGCCGTGCTGCTCGGCCCAGCGGGTGTACATGCGCAGCAGCATCTCGGCCCAGTCCTGGGATTCGGTGCCGCCGGCGCCGGCGTTGATTTCCACGTAGCAATCGTTGTGGTCGGCCTCGCCCGAGAGCAGGGTCTCCAGTTCCATCTTGGCGGCCATGTCCTTGAGCGCCCGCAAGGTCGCCTCGGCGTCGGCGGCGACGGCGGCATCGCCCTCGGCATCGGCCAGCTCGATCAGCTCCACCAGGTCGGCGGTCTCGCTCTCCAGCCGGCGGCAGCCGGAAATCTGGGTGTCCAGACCGGTCCGCTCGCGCATCAGGGCCTGCGCCTTCTCGGCGTCGTTCCACAGATTGGGGTCCTCGGACGCCGCGTTCAGCTCGTCCAGCCGGCGCTGAGCCTCGTCCCAGTTCAGGTGGCGCTTCAGCAGGGCGACGGACTTGGCGATATCGGCGGCCAGCGCTTCGATCTCGGCGCGCAACTGTTCGACCTTTCGTGACGGATCGGAGGGGGTGTTTTAGGGGAAGTGGGGCACGGGCGCAACTGCGCTTCCTAAAGGGCCGGACCGCCCCGACCATCGCCCTATCGATGTGGCTTGACCTATGCAGCCACCTCCCAATATCGTTCCTGAGAGGGTTCATGGTGACGGACGGCGCATGCAAGACGATTTTCGCAACGGCCTGAAAGCGCTGTTGAAAGCTACGTCGAGGCTTGAAAAGGACGTCGGACCGGCGGTTGAAAAACTCGTTGACGGCGCGGCGCAGTTGCATGTTGACTTTGAGAGCCGCCGGAAGGCTCTCAAGGAGGATATGGACCGTGGAGCCCGCCTTACCGATCACCGAATTTCTCTATGATTTCACGTACCTAGATCGCGAGCGCGTTCACTCCCATTTTGCCCAGTTGTTTCCCGACGGATTGTTGACACAAATCAAGCGGGCTCAGCAGACCGGCGAAAAAGGCGAGGCGCGCGTCAAGGCTTCAGCGTTGGTTGCGTCCGGCAACGCTATTTTTGGCGAATCAACCCTGGAAACCCTGGAACGCCAGTATGATGCGGCATGGACACTGCCGATCACCCTACTGGATCGCTTAGATGAACTATCCTTCCTCCACCGGGATTTAGGGACTGCTCCACTGGGCCAACTCGTGCTTATACGGGGGGCACTCCAATTGCTCGACATTCGGATGCTTCAAAGCATGTGGGATCTTATCGCCAGACTGATGGAGCGAGAGGCCCGCCAGTCCGGAAACCGACAGTCGCGGCGCCGTGGACAGGACACCGGGAACGAACTGGCCAGTTTCAAAGATTTGGCGGAAATCATAAAAAAGATTCCCCATCCGCTGCAGATGAATTTTCTCTGCGGTGATGACCTGATCTGGTCGACACTTTCAGCTGAAAAATTGACTATGCCTCCAGACGATTTCGCGCTGAAGCACAGTTCAGTGATTCCGGGGGAATGGCACATGCTAGCTGTGCTTGACGCACGTCCCGATACCCACGATGTGAGCGCTGCCGACGCTTTCGCAGGATTTGCGGCAATGGGAAGCGGCCTAACAAGTGGTGTGATGCAGATGCTCGACGGAATACGCAACGCCGTCGGCCGGCCCGCCTTCGCTTTCGGGGTTACACCGCTGATGATTTTTCGGGCGGTACGCCCAAAGTCCAGCTAATACAATCCCCCCGGCACCGGCGCCGGGCCGCTGGCCGGCAGCGGCGGCGGCACCGGCGAGACCAGGCCGTGGGAGGCGCCGCCGGCGGCCGGCAGCGGATCGAAGCTGTAGCCTTCCGAGCCTTCGCCATCCAGCACGTCCTCGTCGTCGGCGGGCAGGCGGTCCGAGGCCTTGAACGCCTCGTAGATGGCCTTGCCGTCGCCCGGCATGGCCGGCTTGCCGGTGGTGGCGTTGACCCGGACCAGGCGCACCCCGGGCGGCACCCGGAACGGCATCGCCGGCCTGTTCTTCAGCGCGCCGGCCATGAAGTCGCGGAACACCGGCGCCGCCACCGAGCCGCCGGTCTCCTTGTCGCCCAGGCTCTGCGGCTCGTCGAAGCCGACGAACACGCCCACCGCCAGATCGGGCGCGAAGCCGACGAACCAGGTGTCGAAGCTGTCGTTGGAGGTGCCGGTCTTGCCGGCCAGCGGCTTGCCCACGGCGGCGACGGTGCGGCCGGTGCCGCGCTGCACCACGCCCTCCATGATCGACACCATCTGGTAGGCGGTGACCGGATCGACCAGCTGCTCGCGGATGTCGGGCAGGCGCGGCATGTCCTGGTTGGAATACTGCACCGGCCAGCAGCCGTCGCAGAACCGCTTGTCGTGGACGAACACGGTGCGGCCCTGGCGGTCCTGGATGCGGTCGACCAGGGTCGGCGTCACCCGTTTGCCGCCGTTGACCAGCATGGCATAGGCGGCGGTCAGCTTCAGCACGGTGGTCTCGCCCGCCCCCAGGGCCAGCGACAGGTGGCGCGGCAGGTTGTCGTAGATGCCGAAGCGGTTGGAATAGTCGGACACCTTGTCCATGCCCACCGCCTGGGCCAGGCGCACGGTCATCAGGTTGCGCGACTTCTCGATGCCGACGCGCAGGGTGGTCGGCCCCAGGAAGTCGCCGCCGTAATTCTTCGGCCGCCAGATGGGCAGGCCGGGTCCCTGCGGCAGGGCGATGGGGGCGTCGAGGATCAGCGCGGACGGGGTATAGCCGTGGTCCAGCGCGGTCAGATAGACGAACGGCTTGAACGCCGAGCCGGGCTGGCGCTGCGCCTGGGTGGCGCGGTTGAACTGGCTTTTCGAATAGGACCAGCCGCCGACCATGGCGAGCACGCGCCCGGTGTGCGGGTCCATGGCCACCAGGGCGCCCTCGATCTTCGGGATCTGCCTGAGCGCATAGGCGCCGTGGGGCAGCGGCTTGCCGTCCTCGGTGCGGGCGTCGAATTCGACCAGCACCACGTCGCCGGGCTGCACCACGTCGGCCGGGCGCTTGGGCGGCGGGCCGACCTCCTGGTCCTTCAGGGCCGGGCGCGCCCAGCGCATTTCAGAGAACGGGATGATGCCGGTCTCGCCGCCGGGGAAGCCGATCTGCGCCGATTGCTCGGTCACCGCCAGCACCGCCGCCATCACCCAGGGCTCGGCGCCGCGGGCCGGCGGCACCGCCGCCAGCCGCTGCGGCCAGCCGGCGCCGGGAACGATGCGGGCGACCGGGCCGCGCCAGCCGTGGCGGCGATCATAGGACAGCAGCCCGTCGCGCAGCACCTTCGAGGCCAGTTCCTGCAGCTCGGCGTCGACGGTGGAGCGCACCACCAGCCCGCCCTTGTACAGCACCTCCTCGCCGAAGCGGGCGGCGAGATCGCGGCGGATGTCCTCGGCGAAATAGTCGGCACCGACGATGGTCTGCCCGGAATCGCGGGCGCGCATCACCAGCGGCTCGGCGATGGCCAGGTCGTATTCGGCCCGCGACAGCTTGCCGTCCTCCAGCATGCGCCCGATGACCCAGTCGCGGCGCTCCTTGGCGGCCTGGGCGTGGCGGACGGGGTGGTAGTTGTTGGGCGCCTTGGGCAGCGCCGCCAGATAGGCCGCCTCGGCCACCGTCAGCTCGTCCAGCGCCCGCGAGAAATAGGAATTGGCGGCGGCGGCGACGCCGTAATTGCCCATCCCCAGGTAGATCTCGTTCAGGTACAGCTCGAGGATGTGGTCCTTGGTGAAGGCGCGCTCGATGCGGAAGGCCAGGATGGCCTCCTTGATCTTGCGCTCGATGCTGACCTCGTTGGTGAGCAGGAAGTTCTTGGCCACCTGCTGGGTGATGGTCGAGGCGCCCACCGGACGGCGGTCGGCCCCCATGCCCTTGTTGCGCAGGTTGATGATCACCGCCCGCGCGACACCGACGAAATCGACGCCGGGATGCTCGTAGAAACTCTTGTCCTCGGCCGACAGGAAGGCGTCCTTGACCCGCTGCGGCACCACCGACAGCGGCACGAAGGCCCGCTTCTCCACCGCGTACTCGGCCACCAGGCGGCCGTCGCCGCCATAGACGCGGGTGGTGATGGGCGGCTCGTAATGGGCGAGCTGATGGTAGTCCGGCAATCCCCGTCCGTAGTGCCAGAACAGGTACACTGCCCCGCCCGCGCCCGCGATGGCGAGCAGGAGGAACAGGCTGAACAGGATGCCGAGGATACGAAGCATGGCCCCTTGGCGCGAAGCGGCGGAACCGGCCGGTGGTACCCCGCCCCGGTTCCGCCGTCAAGCACGGAGGGGGAATAGAGACGGGTGAGTTCCGTGGAAATCACCCGTCTCCAGCCGCCATTGCGGCGGCGGCCAAGCCGCCGAAGGCGGCGCCCGGCGAGGGGCAAAAAAGCTTAGAACTTCACCGACCCCCGCATCCAGAAGGTCCGGCCCGGCTCGTTGACGCGGACGTTGTCGTTGTATTGCGACAGGTCGCCACCGGTCCAGATGCCGGTCCGGCTGATGTGCTCGGCATAGGTCTGGTCGAAGATGTTGTCGACGCCGCCGGTCAGGGTCAGCGCCTCCAGCGGCCGCCAGCCGATATTGGCCGACAGCACGGCGAAGCCCTTGGAGTGCTGGGTCATGTCGGTGCTCATGATGTTGCCCCAGCCCTGGTCGATGCGGTCCTGCCGGGAGACCGCCCGCAGATGCAGGCCGCCCAGCCAGGCGCCGTCGTCGTACTTGACGGCGACCGAGCCTTCCAGCGGCGGGGTCTGCGCCAGCGGCCGGTCCTCGCTGAGATTGTCGCCATGGGTGTAGGCCAGGGTGCCCTCCACACTCCAGGACGGCAGGAAGCGGTATTCCAGTTCGGCCTCGCCGCCGAAGCGGGCGGCGTCGATGGTCTTGGCGGTGCCGCTGGCGACCAGGATGTAGTCGCTGGTATAGGCGTAGAACAGCGTGCCGGCGCCGCGCCACGGACCCTGGCGGAACAAGGCGCCCACATCCGCCTGCTCCGTTTTCTCGGTGTTCAGGTTGAAGGTGGTGACGGTGGTGGTCTTGTTGCGCTCCCAGTAATCGGGGGCGCGCTCGACGTGGCCGAGATTGGCGAACAGGGTGGCGGGGACGCCCAGCACCGGCAGGTCGTGCTCGTAGCGGCCGAAGCCGGTGTTGAGCAGCCGGGTGTCGTTGAGGTTGGGATAGCTGTTGTGGCGGGTCGCCTCGACATGGGTCAGGCGATAGCCGGCGGCCAGGCGCTGGGTGGCGGACAGGTCATGGGCCGCCTCGCCGTAGCCCGACCAGGTATCGAACGAGATGTCGCGGCTGCGCGGCGTGGCGTCCAGCCCGGTGCCGGCCCGGTACGCGGCCAGGCTCTGGCTGCGGCTGGAATGGTCGTCGTGGTTGTAGTCGACCCCGAAGGTCAGGCGGGTGGCGTCGTTCGGGGTCAGCTCCACCGCCGTCTTGACGCCTTCCATCAGGTGATCGACCTGGGTCGCCGCGTTCATGGTGGCCATGCCGCCCCAGTTATAGCGCAACGAGTAGATGTCCATGATGTGATCGACGTAGTTGTGATAGGCCTGCGCCTTCACCTTGGCCAGCACGGGGGTGATGTTCTCCTTGCTGACCAGGACGCTCAATCCCTCGCGGTCGAGCTGGGTGGCGTCCATCATCTTGCCCGGCATGGCGGCCTGGCCCTGGCTCCGGTCGATGCCGACCTGGATCAGCGTGTCGGGATCGGGGGTCCAGCCCAGCAGCGCGGTGCCGCTGTGGCGCCAGTAATCGCTGTGCAGGGACGAGCCGTTGCCGTCCTTGTAGTCGCCGCCCGAGGAATGGGTGCCGATCATGCGCAGGAAGCCCCGGCTCGCCCCGGCGGCCAGGTCCACCATCTCGTCGTTGCGGTCGAAGCTGCCGTAGAGGGCACTGGCATTGGCCTTGACGCCCCAATCCTTGAACCCCGGCGGCTGGCGCTCGATCAGCACGCTGCCCAGCGCGCCGCCGCCGTGGACGACGCTCTGCGGTCCCTTCAGAACGGTCAGCCTGTCGAAGGAATCGGGGAAGATGTAAGAGGTCGGCGGGTCCATGCGGTGGGGGCAGCCGCCCAGCAGCGGCGTGCCGTCCAGCAGGATGTCGAGGCGCGAGCCGCCCTGGCCGCGCAGCACCGGGTCGCCGTCCACCGAACCCTGGCGGACCACGTTGAAGCCGGGAATGTTCTTCAGGTAGCCGGCGCCGTCGGCGGGCGGCACCGGACTGCGCGGATTGCGCGGATCGGTCTCGATCACCATCGGCGCCTCCATGCGGGGCGCGGTGACGATCACTTCGTCGAGGGTGGCGGGCTTGTCCCCGGCATGGCCGGGCATGGGCACGAGCGCGGCCAGGGCGGCCGACGCGAACAGGGCGCGTTTCATCTTTTGGTCTCCGGAAATCTCAAGTCTGATTGGATGGCGGATCAGACCGGAGACGGAGGGGCGCGCGGACACCCTGTCAGGCCCAGACGGGCGGGAACCGCCGGCCGGCCGGCGGGAATGACGACGGCAACCGCCGCCTGGACATGGGGCGCCGGCAGCGCGGCGGCGGCGCCTGGCGGCAGACCGCTGCCATGCATCAGCGGCAGGCAGAAGACGCAGGGACCCTCGGGCGCGGCGCCGCCATCCCTGCCCTGCTCGTCCAGGCGGACGATGCCGCCGACGGTGCAGATGAAATGCTCGTCGAGGGCGGGCGGCGGCGCCAGCGGCAGCAGGCCGCCGAACAGGTCGAACAGCAGCACCAGCAGGGCGGCCAGGGCGCGGTAGCGGATACGCTCAGCCACGGGGGACTCAACCACGGCCGGGCTCCAGCCGGAAGGTGACCGGGACCTCGAGCTCGGCGGCGACGGCGCTGCCGTCGCGGATGGCCGGCAGGAAGCGCCAGCCCAGCACCGCTGTCGCCGCGGCCTCGTCGAGGATGGCAAGTCCGCTGCCGCTCACCACCGTCACGTCGCTCACGGCCCCGGAGGGATCGACGGTCAGGCGCAGCCGCACCGTGCCCCCCTGCCCCCGCCGGCGGGCCGCATTGGGATAAAGTGGCGGCGGATTTCCGGCCATGGCGGTGGGCGGGCGGTCGGGCGGAGCTGCGGCCTGGGGGATGGCGGCAACGGCAGGTTCGCCGCCGCCTTCGCCGTCGGCCACGGCAACGGCACCGGAGCTTGCGCTGGAAGCGGCCGCCGGCCGCGCCGCCACGGGCCGAACCGGCGCCGGCGCGCGACGGACCGGGGCGGGCGGCGCCGGCCCGGCGGCAGGCGCCGGCAGCGCCACCGGCGCCTCCTGAACGGGTGCAGGTCTTGGAGCGGCGACGAACACCACCTCGACCGACCGCGGCTGCGGCGGCGGAACCGCCGGCCCGGCGCACAGCGCCGCCAGCGGCAGCAGCGCCGCATGCAGCAGCGCCGACCACCCCAGCGATGACAGACGGACCAGTTCCCTGGCGCGTGGCAGCATTCCAGCCCCGAATTCCCGGCAAGACCAGCGCCGCGGTCAGCCCCGCGGCGCAGCGATTTCAGACGGGAATGGCGGGGGGAGCGCGCGGCGCCGCCAGGCCGGAGGCGCGGTAGGGAGGCAGGTCGCGGATGAAGTCGGGCGTCACCGCGACCGCGGGCAAGGCCCCCGGCCCGATGGACACGCCGCCCGGCGCGATGGCGCCGCCATGCAGCAGCGGCAGGCAGAACACGCACGGGCCAGCCGCTTCGGCGGCCGGGACCTGTTGGTCGCCGGCGGCCGGCAGCACCATCATGCCGGCAGCGGTGCAGATGACGGTTTCGCCGAGGGAGACGGCCGAGGCCGGCATGACCAGGCCGCCGGCCAGGTTGAACGCCACCACCAGCAGCGCGAGCCACGCCCCGACCCGGCGGATCGGGCCGCGTGGATGCATAAGGGACAGGCTGGCGCGCGAACGGGTCATGGCCGGCATCATCGACATAGGACTGCGATATGTCAAATGGCCCGGATCACGGCCGCCGGGCGCGCTGGCCCTGCAGGAAGAAGCGGTCCACCGACTTGGCCAGGGCGCGGGCCAGGCGGGCGCGGTATTCGGGCTGGCGCAGGCCGCGTTCCTCGGCCTCGTTGGACAGATAGCCCAGTTCCACCAGCACCGACGGCACGTCCGGCGCCTTCAAGACAGCAAAGCCGGCGAAGCGATGGGTGTTGCCGAGCAGGCTGGTCTCGCGCCCGACCTCCTCGACGATGCCGCCGGCCAGGCTGGCCGAACGGTTCATGGTCTCGCGCTGGGCCAGGTCGAGCAGGATGTTGGCGACCTCGGCGGTCTCGTGCGACAGGTCCAGCCCGGCGATGAGGTCGGCCTTGTTCTCCTTGTCGGCCAGGGCCTGCGCCTCGGAATCCGAGGCGTTCTGTGACAGGGTATAGACCGACAGCCCCTTGAGCTGGGGATTGCCCACCGAATCGGCGTGCAGCGAGATGAACAGGTCGGCGCCGTACTGGCGGGCGATGGCGACCCGCTCGCGCAAACGGATGAAGATGTCGCGATCGCGGGTGAGACGGACCTTGTAGCGGCCGCCCTTCTCGAGCTGTTCCTTCAGCTCGCGGGCCACCGCCAGGGTGATGTACTTCTCGTAGATGCCCGAGATGCCGATGGCGCCGGGATCGACGCCGCCGTGGCCGGGATCGATCACCACCACCGGCTTGCCGTCGGAGGGCAGCGGCTTCGGCCCGCTGTCGCGCTCGGGCTCGGGTTCGGGCCGCGGCGCCGGCAGCGGCACCGAAGCCTTGATGGCGACCGGCGGCGGCTCGGGCGGCGGCACGGCGCGGCCGGGGGCGGCGGCGGGCCGCTCGGCCAAGGGCGGCATCTGGGCCGACAGCATCGGCGCCTGGCTTGGCTTCTGCGGACGAAGCAGGGCCGGGGCCGGCGCCGCCTTGGCGACCGCGACCACAGCGGGCGCCGGCTGGGCCGGGGCGGCCTGGACGGGCACCGAAACGGGCACCGGGGCAGGCGGCGGAGCGGGTGGCGGCTGCACCTCGGGGGAATAGAACACCATGCGGTTGCCGCTGGTGGGGGCGGCGGCGGGCGCCGGCAGGACCGGCACCGGCAACACCGGCGCAGCGGCGGCGACCTTCGGCGCCGGCTGGAGTGCGGCGGGCGGCGGCGGAGGCGCCGGGACGGGCGCCGGCGATGCGGCGGCAAGGAAGGCGGCGCGGCCGACCTCGCGCAGATCCATGACGAAACGCCAGCCCTGGCCGTCGCGCGGCGGAATCACGAAGGCCGACTTGACCACCGCCGGCGTACGCAGGTCCAGCACCAGTTGCCCGCCCGCGGCGGCGGTGGCATAGCTCACCCCCTGCACCGCGCCCAGCGGCTTGCGCACGCCCTCGCCGGCGAGGTCGAGGGCGTCGGTGGTGAGCACCACCCGGTCGGGACCGGCCTGGGTGGCGATGGTGAAAGGCAGGTTGCCCGACAGGTCCATGACGAAGCGGGTGACGCCGTCGGGATGGGCGCCCAGACGCATGCCGCTGACCGTGGTGCGCGCGTCGGCGGCCGCGGCGGCCAGCATCAGCGCCGCCGCGAAGACCGTAAGCGCCACCCTGCGGGCGCGCGATAAGAGCGATCGAACCTCCATTCCCCCATTCTCGCGCGGACTGTTTTAGCGAGTGTTAACAGCTATAACGCAGCCGGAGTCTCAGCTTCAACTGAAAACTCATTGATTCCCATGACTCTTCCGGCCAGATGGCGGCCACACCAACGGCCCACCTCCTTTTCCCACGCCCAAGCACGACAAGATCATTGTCGAAACTTTCGGCTATGGTTATTTTGACAACCCAGGCTCGCTGGAGGAGCGTCCCACCCGGGACGAAAGGCGCGCGTGCCCCGGACGCCCGTATTTGTGACGGGCGCGGTCGGGGTGCGGAGCGTCGATGGCTTCGAAGGCGGCTGTTCGTCAACGATTGTTTTGAAGCCGGGCGCCGACGCCCGCGATCAGGTTCCCGCCCATGCCCGTATTCCCAGCATCGACCGAGGAATCGCCCGCAGGCGCCGCCGGCTTCGCTTGTGCACACTCCCGCCCCGCGACCTCCAGCCACGATCGACCGGGTCTTGCCCGGCCGCGGCTGACGCGGGCGGCGCCACGGAGATCAGGACTTAATGGTCAAGCGTATGCTCATCGATGCCACCCACCCGGAGGAGACCCGGGTGGTCGTGGTCAATGGTACCCGTCTGGAAGAACTGGACGTCGAGACCAGCACCAAGAAACAGATCAAGGGTAACATCTACCTCGCCAAGGTGGTCCGCGTGGAGCCGTCGCTCCAGGCGGCCTTCGTCGATTATGGCGGCAACCGCCACGGCTTCCTCGCCTTCAGCGAGATCCATCCGGACTACTTCCAGATTCCGGTCGCCGACCGCCAGGCGCTGCTGGCCGCCCAGAAGGCGGACGTGATGCACGACACCGACGGCGACGGCGACGGCGAGGCGGACGGCGAGGCCCGGGGCCCGGCGGCCGAAGCCGAAGCCGCCGGGGAAACGCCCGAAGGCACCGAGGAGGCCCCCGAAGGCGAGGGCGACGCCGAGGCGCCCGCCGCCGGAGAGGGCGAGACGGAAGGCGGCGAACGGCCGCGCTCGCGCCGCGGCAAGGGCCGGCCGGTGGAGACCGTGGGCGGCGACGACGCCTCGGAGCAGGAACTCGAGCGCCGCCGCGCCCGCCTGCTGCGCAACTACAAGATCCAGGAAGTCATCAAGCGGCGCCAGATCCTGCTGGTCCAGGTGGTCAAGGAAGAGCGCGGCAACAAGGGTGCGGCGCTGACCACCTACCTGTCGCTGGCCGGCCGCTATTGCGTGCTGATGCCCAACACCGCCCGCGGCGGCGGCGTCAGCCGCAAGATCATCAGCGCCACCGACCGCCGCCGCCTGAAGGCCATCGCCGGCGAGCTGGACTGCCCCGAGGGCATGGCGGTGATCGTGCGCACCGCCGGCTCGGAGCGTTCGAAGACCGAGATCAAGCGCGACTACGAATACCTGCTCAGGGCCTGGGACCAGGTGCGCGAGCTGACCCTGAAGTCGACCGCACCGGCCCTGGTCTACGAGGAAGCCAGCCTGATCAAGCGCTCGATCCGCGACCTCTACGCCCGCGACATCGACGAGGTGCTGGTCGAAGGCGACGAGGGCTACCGGCTGGCCAAGGACTACATGCGCATGCTGACCCCCAGCCATGCCAAGAAGGTCCAGCCCTACAAGGACCCGACCATGCCCATGTTCCACCGCTACCAGGTGGACAGCCAGCTGGACGCCATGCATTCGCCGGTGGTGCAGTTGAAGTCGGGCGGCTACATCGTCATCAGCCAGACCGAGGCGCTGGTCGCCATCGACGTCAATTCCGGCCGCGCCACCCGTGAGCGCCATATCGAGGAGACGGCGTTCAAGACCAATTGCGAAGCCGCCGACGAGGTGGCGCGCCAGTTGCGCCTGCGCGATCTGGCCGGCCTGATCGTCATCGACTTCATCGACATGGAGGAGAACCGCAACAACCACGCGGTGGAACGCCGGCTGAAGGAGGCGCTGAAGAACGACCGCGCCCGCATCCAGGTCGGCAAGATCAGCGCCTTCGGCCTGCTGGAGCTGTCGCGCCAGCGCCTGCGCCCCAGCCTGCAGGAAACCTCGTTCACCCCCTGCCCGCACTGCGCCGGCACCGGCCTCATCCGCTCGGTGGAATCCTCCGCGGTGCACGTGCTGCGCGCCATCGAGGAAGAGGGCATCCGGCGGCGCTCGGCCGAAGTCACCGTCTATGTGCCGTCGCAGATCGCGCTCTACATCCTCAACCAGAAGCGCGACGCCCTGGCCGCCATCGAGGAACGCTACCAGTTCCGCGTCTTCCTGCTGGGCGACGACGAGCTGATCGCTCCCGCCCACCGCATGGAGCGGGTCAAGGCCGAAAGCCGCCCCGAGGAGCCGCGCGTCGCCGCCCCCATCGCCGCCGCCGCCATCGAGGTGGAGGAGGACGAGGACGAGGCCGACGAGGACGAGGATGAAGCCGCCGAGACCCAGGGCGGCGCCGAGGGCGAAGCCGGGGCCGAAAGCGGGGCCGAGAACGGTGCCGAAAGCGCCGAGACCCGCCGTCGCCGGCGGCGGCGTCGGCGGCGGCGCAAGGGCGGCGGCGACCAGCCGTCGCAGCAGGATGCGGCCGCAGACGACGGCGCCGAGGGCGAGGACGAGGCGGAAGCCGAGGCCGAGACCGAGGCCGAGGACGGCGAACCCCGCGAGACCGATGGCGAGGGCGGCGAAACCGACGAGAACGGCGAACGCAAGCGTCGGCGCGGCCGTCGCGGCGGCCGCCGCCGGCGGCGCGGCCGCGAGGACGGCGAGGCCCCGGCGCCCCTGCCGACGGCCCCGCTGGACGCCGTGCCCAGCGGCGACCTGATCTCCAACCGCGATGCCGTCGCCGACGTGTTCGAGCGGGCCGAGGCCGCCGCCGAGGCGGCAGCCGCCCGCGCTGCCGCCGCGCCCGAGGACGGCGAAGGTCAGCCGGCCGCCCGGCCGCCGCGCCGCCGCCGTGCCGCCAGGGCCGAATCGGACGCGCCGGCCGCCGTCGCTGCCGAGGCCGAAATGGTGGCCGAAGAGACGGCCGAGCCGGAAGCCGAGGCCAAGCCGAAGCGGGCCGGCCGCCGCAAGGCCGCCGACGACGTCGCGGCGGAGGCCAAGCCCAGGACCCGTAGCCGCGCCAGGAAGGCGGCGGAGCCGGAGGCCGGGGCCGAGCCCGAGAGCGAAGCGGGTACGGAAGCCAAGCCGAGGCGCGGCCGCCGGGCCAAGCCCGAAGCCGAGCCCGAGGCCGCTCCCGAAGCCGCCCCCGAGCCCGACGCCGCCCCGGTGGCCGTCGAGCCCGAAGCGGCGCCCGAACCGGTGCCCGAACCCGCCGCCGGGTCCGCGGCCGAATCCGCCGCCGAGGAGGCCCCTCCCGCCCCCGCCCATCCGGCGCGCAAGGGCTGGTGGAACAAGCTGCTGTCGTAAAGTCGGTTCATGGCGTCACCCCCGGGGCTTGTCCCGGGGGTCCTCGCGTGGGTGGCCGGGCTTGACCCCATGGGGCGTCGGCACGGTCATTCCGGATCCGTACCCTCATCCTGACGAGCCCCCTTGGGGGCGTCTCGAAGGATGAGGCGGGCCACAGGCGCCGTGCCACGGGCCTTGTCCTTCGAGACGCCGCCTGCGGCGGCTCCTCAGGATGAGGCCCGAATGGGGCGAAGCTCCGGCCATGACGGCTTGACCGACACCATGCTTCGAGAAGACCTCCCATGTCCGCACCGGCCCCGCCCTTCCTGTTCGCCCCCGACATCGAGCGCCTGCCCCGCCCCCGGTTGCGCACCCTGCAACTGGAGCGGCTGCAGCGGGTGCTGGCCCATGCCCACGCCAACGTTCGCCATTACCGCGACGCCTTCGCCGCCGCCGGAGTGGCGCCGGGGGACGTGCGGCAGCTTGAGGACCTGGCGCGCTTTCCCTTCACGGTGAAGGGCGACCTGCGCGACAACTACCCCTTCGGCATGTTCGCGGTGCCGCGCGAGCAGGTGGTGCGCCTGCACGCCAGCTCGGGCACCACCGGCAAGCCCACCGTGGTCGGCTACACCAAGGGCGACATCGACACCTGGGCCGACATCATCGCCCGCTCGCTGGCCTGCGCCGGGGCGCGCCCCGGCGACGTCATGCACAACGCCCTGGGCTACGGCCTGTTCACCGGCGGCCTGGGCTTCCATTACGGCGCCGAGCGGCTGGGCTGCACCGTCACCCCCATGTCGGGCGGCCAGACCGAACGCCAGATCGCCCTGATCCAGGATTTCGGCGCCACCGTGCTGAACGCCACCCCGTCCTATGCCCTCAACCTGGCCGAAGCGGCCGAGCGCATGGGCGTCGACCTGGCCTCGGGACCGCTCCGGGTCGGCGTGTTCGGCGCCGAACCGTGGTCCGAGACCATGCGCGCCGAGTTGGACCGCCGCCTCGGCCTCAAATCCATCGATTCCTACGGCCTCTCGGAGGTGATGGGGCCGGGCGTGGCCATGGAATGCGAATGCCGCCTCGGCCTGCACGGCTGGGAGGATCATTTCCTGTTCGAGATCGTCCACCCCGAGACGCTGGAACCGATGCCCATGGGCGAGGCCGGCGAGCTGGTCATCACCACCCTGACCAAGCAGGCGCTGCCGATGATCCGCTACCGCACCCGCGACATCACCCGGCTGTCGGACGCCCCCTGCCCGTGCGGCCGCACCCACCTGCGCATCCTGCGGGTCACCGGGCGCAACGACGACATGCTGATCATCCGCGGCGTCAACGTCTATCCCAGCCAGATCGAGGCGGTGCTGGTCGGCTTCCCCGGCATCGCGCCGCACTACCAGATGGTGGTGGCGCGCCAGGGCAGCCTCGACCACCTCACCGTCGAGGCCGAGGCGCTGGCCCCGCGCGACGAGGACTCGCGCCAGCACCTGGCCTATCAGGTGCGCCACCACCTGAAGACCATGATCGGCGTCAGTTGCGAGGTCATCGTGCGGCTGCCCGGCGAGCTGCCGCGCAGCCAGGGCAAGGCGGTGCGGGTGCGCGACCTGCGCAAGGAGAACGGCTGAGGACGCCGGCCCGTCCGGGCAATGCATTCCTCTTCCGGTTCGACCGCCAACGGTGGTAGGGTGCCCTCCTTTCGGAGGGGGGCCGTCCCGCCCCGCCCCACCTGGAGAGCGTGAGGAGAGGTCATGTCCGCTGCCGTTCAGGCCAAGTCCGAAACCCGCCTGCTTCTTTCCGGCAACGAGGCCATCGCGCGTGGCGTGTGGGAGTCCGGCTGCAAGGTCGCCGCCGCCTATCCCGGCACCCCGTCGACCGAGATCCTGGAGAACGTCGCCCTCTATCCCGACCTCTACGCCGAATGGTCGGTGAACGAGAAGGTGTCGCTGGAAGTGGCCATCGGCGCCTCCATGTCCGGGGCGCGCGCCTTCTGCGCCATGAAGCATGTGGGCATGAACGTCGCCTCGGACGCCTTCATGACCCAGACCCTGGCCGGCGTGGTCGGCGGGCTGGTCATCGCCGTGGCCGACGATGTCGGCCTGTCGTCGTCGCAGAACGAGCAGGATTCCCGCTTCTGGGGCCGCTTCGCCCACGTCCCGGTGCTGGAGCCGGCGGATTCCCAGGAAGCCCTCGAGATGGTGAAGCTGGCCTTCGACCTGTCCGAGGATTTCAACACGCCCGTCCTGGTGCGCCTGACCACCCGCGTCTGCCACGTCAAGGCCATGGTGACGGTGGGCGATCGCTCCGCCCGCGCCGTCTCGGGCTTCAAGCTCGACGCCCGCCGCTGGGTGATGACCCCGGCCAATGCCAAGGGCATGCTGCCCCGCCAGATCGAGCGCGAGGGCCGGCTGCGCCAGGCGGCCGAGGCCTCGGCGCTGAACGTGGTCGAGCCGGGAACCGACACCCGCATCGGCTTCCTCACCGCCGGTCCCGCCTACATGCACGTGCGCGAGTCGTTCCCCGATTCGCCGGTGATGAAGCTGGGCTTCACCTATCCCCTGCCGGTCGAGGCCATCCGCGCCTTCCGCGCCACGGTGGACCGGCTGGTGGTGGTCGAGGAGACCGAACCGCTGATGGAAGGCGAGCTAAAGGCCGCCGGCATGGCCGACGTGGTCGGCAAGGACATCCTGCCGCGCCTGGGCGAGCTGACCCCCAACGTGCTGATCCCGGCCGTCTACGGCCTGCGCGGCGAGACCCCGCCGGCCGCCGGCACCTATCCCAAGATCGATCCCTTCCCGCGCCCGCCGACCATGTGCGCCGCCTGTCCGCACATGGGCGTCTACTACTCGCTGTCGCGCCTGCGCAAGAAGGTCCAGATCTCGGGCGACATCGGCTGCTATACCCTGGGCGCCGGTGCGCCGTGGAACGCGCTGGACACCACCATCTCCATGGGTGCCTCCATGGGCATCGCGCTGGGCATGGACAAGGCCCGGTCCGAGGAGACCAAGGACAAGGCGGTGATCGCGGTGATCGGCGATTCCACCTTCCTGCACATGGGCATGCAGGGGCTGCTGGACATCGTCTACAACCGCGGCAACGTCACCGCCCTGATCCTCGACAACCGCTCCACCGGCATGACCGGCGGCCAGGACCACGCCGGAACCGGGCGCGACCTGCACGGCGGCGAGGCGCCGCGGGTGGATTTCGCCAAGCTGGTCGAGGCCCTGGGCGTCAAGCCCGAGCGCATCCGCAAGGTCGATCCCTACATGCTGCCGGTGGTGTTCAAGGCCATCAAGGACGAGATCGCGGTGCATGAGCCCTCGGTCATCATCACCGACCGCCCCTGCGTGCTGTCCGAGTTCTACGACCGCTTCAAGCCGTACAAGGTGGTGGACGAGGACTGCACCGGCTGCGGCAACTGCCTCAACGTGGGCTGCCCGGCCATCTTCGTCACCCGCAGCGAGACCAAGACCCGCGCCGACGGCAAGGTCAACGACCTCAAGTTCACCACCATCGACACCGCCATGTGCACCGGCTGCCACATGTGCGTCGATTCCTGCGGCCCCAAGGCCATCATCCCGCTTGCGCCTGTCTCCGCCTAATGACCGAGGAACCCGAGATGAGCAATCCCGCCATCATCACCAACATCCTGGTCTGCGGCATCGGCGGCCAGGGCGTCATGACCGCCGCCGAGATCCTGGCCCAGGCGGCCATCGCCAAGGGCTACGACGTCAAGAAGTCGGAAGTGGCCGGCATGGCCCAGCGCGGCGGCGTGGTCACCAGCCACGTGCGCTTCGGCCGCAAGGTGTGGTCGCCGGTGATCACCCCCGGCACCGCCGACATCCTGGTCGCCTTCGAGGTGGCGGAAGGGGCGCGCTGGGCCGACATGCTGCGCCCCGGCGGCATCGCCATGGTCAACACCATCCGCCTGGCCCCGCCGGTGGTGTCGTCCGGCCTCTACAAGTATCCGGACGACCCGGTGGCGCAGATGCGGGCGGCCGGGGTGACGGTCTACGACTTCGACGCCGGCGCCATCGCCCGCGACCTGGGCGACCTCAAGCTGGTCAACACCGTCATGCTGGGCGCCATCGCCGACTACCTGCCCTTCCCGGCCGCCGACCTGGAAGAGCAGATCGTCGGCCGCTTCCGCGCCCGCAAGCCGCAGATGGTCGAGGTCAACCAGACCGCCTTCGACCGCGGCCGCGCGGCGGCTGCCGACGCCGCCAGGGTCGACGCCGCCGGCTGAACCCCTTTTGCGCAAGCGGACGCTCTGGTAGAGTTGCCGCCGCGCAACCGCCGGGACAGCCGTACATGGCCGAGGACGTGGATTTCTCCGCACTCAGGATTCTGGTCATCGACGACCAGGATTTCGTGCGCACCATCGTCGCCAAGATGCTGGGCCAGATCGGCGTCCCCACGGTCCTCGAGGCCAAGGACGGCGCCTCCGGCTTCGACGTGGTGAAGGCCGAGCGCCCCGACCTGGTGATCTGCGACATCCAGATGCGCCCGATGGACGGCTTCGGCTTCGTGCGCATGCTGCGCGAGGACCCGGGCGCCGCCTCCACCCCGGTGATCCTGCTCACCGCCCATACCGATGCCGCCGGCACCGCCAGGGCCAAGGAGCTGGGGGTGAACGCCATCCTCGCCAAGCCGGTGCTGCCGCCGGCCCTGAAGGAGCGCATCGCGGCGGTGCTGCGAAGGTAGGTCAGAGCTCAGCCTCATTCGGGCCTCACCCTGAGGAGGCTACGGATACTGACTCTCCTGAATCGGCCCGTCGGCCCATCACAGCGCGGCGATGGCCGCCGCTGCCTCTTCGAAGGAGTCCCGCACCGGAGCCATCAGCCGGGCCACGGCTTCGGCGTCGCCGTGGCGGCTGGCGTGGTCCAGTTCGGCGCAGAGCTTGCCGAAGCGGTGGCATCCGGCCGAGGTGGCAGCGCCCTTGGCGCTGTGGGCGGCCTCGCCGACACGGACCAGGTCGCCGGCGGCGATGGCGGCCTCGGCATCGGTGATGAGGGGCCGGGTCGAATCCACGAACAGGCGCAGCAGGTCCTTGGCGTCGGCGGTCACCGACCCGAAAATCTCGCGCATGGGGGCAAGATCGAGCACTGCGGCCGAGCAATCGGCCTTGGTCGCGGCGGCGTCGGCGGGAGGCAGGGCGCCGCCCTCGCCGGAATGGCGCCGCCGCATGCCCGCCGCGCGCGGCAGCAGCTTGCGGATGGTGGCGTCGAGCTGGGCCAGGTCGATGGGCTTGGCCAGGAACGCGTCCATGCCGGTATCGCGGCATTTGCGGACGGTCTCGGGCAGCGCGTCGGCGGTCAGGGCGACGATGGGAATGCGGGTCAGCGTCTGCTCCTCGCGGGCGCGGATGCGCGCCGTCAGCTCGTAGCCGTCCAGTTCGGGCATGTGGCAGTCGGTCAGCAGCAGCCCGAAGTCGCGCACCCGCATGCGCTCCCACGCCTCGAGGCCGTTGCCGACGATCTCGGCGACATAGCCGAGCCGGGCCATCAGCCGCTGCACCACCACCTGGTTGGTCGGGTTGTCCTCGGCCACCAGGATCACCGCCCCGGCGGCGGCGGCTTCGTCCATGGCCGGGGCGATGAAGCTGCCGGCCTCGTCGTTCCCCACCGGGCCGTCCGACTCCAGCGTCGCGCGGCCGGCGGCGGCGGCGACGGTTCGCCACAGCCTGGCGCGGCGAACCGGCTTGGACAGCTTGGCGAACACCGCCTCGCGCTCGCCCTCGCCGGCGGCACTGGAGCGCGTCGACGGGCTCGACAGCGCGACCACCCGCATGGCCGCCTCGTCGCCCGCTGCCGCGACCAGTTCGGCCGCCAGGGCGCCGTGCCGGCGATTACGGTCGTGATCCTCGTCGACCAGCACCGCGTCGTACCACCATCCCGCCAGCCGCGCCGCGCGCACCGCCGCCAGGGCACCCTCGGCCGAGGCCACCGTCGCCACCTGGGCACCGGCAAAGGCCAGGTATTTCTGCAATCCGTCCGCCGCCGCCTCGCCGGCCAGCACCAGCACGGCCGTGCCGGCCAGGTCGGGCGCCGCCTCGTCGGACTCGCCCACCGGCTCGAAGGGCAGGGTGAACCAGAACGTGGAGCCCTCGCCGACGCGGCTGACGACACCGATCTCGCCACCCATCATCGCCACCAGCCGCCGGCAGATGGACAACCCCAGTCCGGTGCCGCCGTAGCGGCGGGTGACGGTGGCGTCGGCCTGGACGAACGGCTCGAACAGGCGGGCCTGGCTTTCCTCGTCCAGGCCGATCCCGGTATCACGGACCGAAAAGCGCCACAGCGCCGGATCGGCGCCCGCATCGGCGGCCTCGGCGGCGATGCGGACATGGCCGCTTTCGGTGAACTTCAGGGCGTTGCCGGCCAGGTTGGTGACGATCTGGCGCAGGCGCACCGGGTCGCCGCGCACCCGTTCGGGCAAAGCGGGATCCACATAGGTCACCAGGGCGATGCCGCGCTCCATGGCCCGCGCCTCGAGCAGTTCGGCCACCGCCTCGACGACGGCCAGGGGCGACATGTCCACCGCCTCCAGCTGCAGCCGGCCCGATTCGATGCGCGAGAAGTCCAGGATGTCGTTGATGATGGCCAGCAAGGTGGTGGCGGAATCGTGGATGACCCGGGCCATCTCCTTCTGCTCGGGGGCGAGCTGCATCTCCTCCAGCAGCTTGGCCATGGTCAGCACGCCGTTCATGGGGGTGCGGATCTCGTGGCTCATGGTGGCGAGGAACTGCGACTTGGCCTGGCTCGCCTCTTCGGCGGCGCGCTTGGCCTCGGCCAGCGCTATGCTGGAGTGATGCAGGCGGGCCATGGCGTCGCGGAACACCACCAGGGCGGCGGCCATCTCGGTGATCTCGTCGTCGCCGGCTTCGGAAACGGTGGCGTCGAACTCGCCGCCGGCGATGCGGCGCATGGAATCGGCCAGGCCGGACAGGCGGCCGACCATGTCGCGGCCGATATAGAGCGAGACGAACAGCAACGGCCCGAAGAAGGTGAGCAGCGCCAGCAGCGCGAGAATTCCCCGTCCCCGCGACAGCACGCGGTCGGCCTCGGCCTCGGTGGCGGCCGCCCGCTCCTGCGCCGCCGCCACCAGATGGCCGGCCGCCTCGGCCATGCGGGCCATCTGGCCGCGACCGGCGGCACCGCCCGCCTGCAGCTGCGCCTCGATGTCGATGCGGCGGCCGCGCAGCTCGAAATGGTTGCCGGAGCCGCTTCCCAGCGCGGCCAGGGCGCTGGCGGCCACCGCGAGGCGCGCGTCCAGCCGCCGCAGGACCTCGGTTTCGGCCTCGACGTCCTTGATGGCCGCCTCGAACTGCGCACGCACGTCGGCAAGGGTTGCCGGATCGGTGGCAACCGCGACCTGTCGCAGGGGCTGCACCGCGACATCGAGCAGAACGACCGCCCGCTCGCCGCCGTACTCGGCCACCAGCGCCTGGATCGAGCCGTCGATGTCGGCCAGGGCCTCCTCGCTTTCGGCGAAGCGGGCCGCCTCGCGCAGGGATTGCCCGGCCAGGGTGTTGATGGTGTCGAGGTTCCCGGCGATGGCAATGTTCAGCCGGTGCAGCTCGGCCAGCTGGGCCGGGTCCGCCGTCCCGCTTCCCAGCCGGTCGATGGTGTCGCTCACCACTCCGCTTTGATTGCGCAGCACGGCATAGGCGGCCTCGCGCTCGACCTGGCTGCGGGCACCGTCGAGGCCGGGCGCGGCGGCGGCCAGCCGGGCGGTCGCCTCGGCCAGCTGGAGCGAGGCCGAGAGCCGGGGCAGGCTGTCATGGGTGACCGCGGTCAGCAGCCGCTCCATGTGCCCGTAGCCGATCCACGCCAGCACGCCGGACAGCGACACCATCGCCGCCACCGTGCCCACGGCCAGCAGCAACTTGGTCCGGATGCCCAGGCGCCATCGCGGACGGCGGACGTCCTTGTCCGGCGGCGACAGATACACGATTCCCGCCCTCCCCCTCAGGCCGAAGCGCAATCATGACCGAACCCGATCAGATCGGAAAGCCCGCCTTTTCCAGGCGCTTGACCAGTCCGTCCTCGGCGTCCGGGGACAGATCAACCAGCGGCGGGCGGGTCATGCGCCAGCTCTGGTCGCCGCTGGCCCGCGCCACCAGCGCCTTCAGCGCGGCGATCAGGGGAAAGTCCTGGGTGGCGACGCGGAAGGCGGTCAGCGCCTCCTGCAGGCCGGCCGCCTCGGGCTCGCGCCAGCGGCGGTACAGCTCGACCATGGCGGCGCCGTTGACGTTGGCGTTGGCCGAGATGCACCCGGCGCCGCCCGCCCGCAGCACCGCCAGCATCAGGGATTCGCTGCCGGAAAACACGTCGAGGCCGGGGAAGCTGCGGATCATGGCTTCCATGTTGGCGAGGTCGCCTGAGCTGTCCTTCAGCCCGGCGATGCTGGCCGGATAGGCCTTGCGCAGCCGGGCCACCAGCGAC
Organism: Magnetospirillum sp. UT-4; assembly: GCF_902729435.1. Classification (GTDB taxonomy): domain Bacteria; phylum Pseudomonadota; class Alphaproteobacteria; order Rhodospirillales; family Magnetospirillaceae; genus Magnetospirillum. The sequence continues at coordinate 6,297 of NZ_CACVCG010000060.1, read as the reverse complement.
GCGGTGATGGGGACCTGGCTCTGGCGCGGGAAATGGTAGAGATAGAGTTTGAGGCGGTCGGAGCCGACCCGCTCGATCACCTCGGCATAGGCGCGGTACACGCCGTCCTCGGTGACGGTCTTGAAGTAGAAGGGCGGCAGCACCAGCACCCCGGCGCAGCCCAGATCGGCGGCGTGGCGGCACAGCTCGACGGTGTCGCTGAGGGCGCAGGTGCCGGTGCCCGGCAGCACCCGGTCCATGGCGATCCCTGCCTCGGCCAGGGCATCCATCAGGGCGAGGCGCTCGGGCGCCGACAGGGACGGCCCCTCGCTGGTGGTGCCGAACGGAGCCAGCCCGATGTCGAGACCGACCAGCACGCGGCAGAAGGCGACGAAGCGCTTGGGATCGGGGGCGAGGGTGCGGTCGAACGGAGTGAGCACCGGCGCCAGCACGCCCTTGATCCGTCCGTCCTGCCTGATCGCGGCCATTGCCCGTGTGCTCCGTCCAAGGCACCATCCCCGCGGTGACACCATACCGGACCGCAGCCGCCATGCCCAGCCTTGCCGCACCCGATCCCGTCCGTGCCGGCCTGCTGCGGCTGTTCGCCGCGGCGGTGGCGGCGGCCATGCCCGAGCGCTGCCTGCCCGCCCACCTGCCGCCGGCGCCGGCCGGCCGACTGGTGGTGGTGGGCGCCGGCAAGGCCGCCGCCGCCATGGCCCGGGTGGTCGAGGGCCATTACGGCGGCAAGGCCGAAGGGCTGGTGGTCACCCGCTACGGCCACGCGACCGCCTGCGACCGCATCGCGGTGGTCGAGGCCGGCCACCCGCTGCCCGACCAGGCCGGCACAACGGCGGCGGAACGCATTCTTGAAATGGTGCGCGGCCTGGGGCCGGACGATCGGGTGCTGTTCCTGGCCTCGGGCGGCGGTTCGGCGCTGCTGGCGCTGCCCGCCCCCGGCCTGACCCTGGCCGACAAGCGCGCCGTCACCGCCGCGCTGCTGCGCTCGGGCGCCGCCATCGCCGAGATCAACACGGTGCGCCGCCACCTCTCGGCCATCAAGGGCGGCCGGCTGGCGGCGGCGGCCTTCCCGGCGCCCATGCTCACCCTGGCCATATCCGACGTGCCCGGCGACGACGTCGCCGCCATCGCCTCGGGTCCCGGCGTGGCCGATGCCACCACCGCCGCCGATGCCCTGGCGGTGCTGGAACGCTACCGCGTCGCCGCGCCGCCGGCGGTGTTCCGCCACCTGGGCAGCGGCGACGAGACCCCCAAGCCCGGCGATCCCCGCCTGAGCGGCGCCGGCGCGGTGATCGTCGCCGGCGCCGCCGACGCGCTGCAGGCGGCGGCGCGCGAGGCCGAAATCCTCGGCTGGCGGCCGGTGGTGCTGGGCGATGCCATCGAGGGCGAGGCGCGCGCGGTCGCATGCTCCATGGCCGCCCAGGCCCGCACCGTCACCGGGAAACGGCCGACGGTGCTGCTGTCGGGCGGCGAAACCTCGGTCACCATGTCCGGATCCGGGCGCGGCGGCCGCAACGGCGAATTCCTGCTGGCCCTGGCCCTGGCGCTGGAGGGGGCGCCGAACATCCACGCTTTGGCCTGCGACAGCGACGGCATCGACGGCAGCGAGGACAATGCCGGCGCGCTCGTCGCCCCCGACACCCTGGCCCGCGCCCGCGCCCTCGGCCTCGACCCGGCGGCGATGCTGGCGGCCAACGATTCCTATCCGCTGTTCGCCGCCCTGGGCGACCTGGTGATCACCGGGCCGACCCGCACCAACGTCAACGACATCCGCGCCATCCTGGTGGAGTAGCCGCCGGCCTTCATCAGCCGAGCACCACCATCTTGCCGTGCTCGGCCGCCCGGTAGGCGTCGCCGATGCCCAGCACGGTCAACGAGGCGGCGAACATGCGCGGGTCGCAGGCATTGTCGGCGAACATGTCCCAGTGGCAAGGGAAGGCTTGGCGGGCGCCGACCCGCTTGACCAGCTCCGCCGCCTGCCAGTGCGACAGGTTGGCGTAGCCGCCGTTGATGGGCACGGCGACGACGTCCGGGGCGTGGACGCGCCCCGAGTCCGCCAGCAGGTCGCACCAGGCGGTGTCGCCGACGATCCAGAACCTGGGCGAGCCGGGGGCCGAGACCACCACCCCCATATGGGTGAGGTCGGTGGTGTCGGTGGGCAGGGCGAAGGTGCCGGCCAACGTCAGGTCGCCGACCTGGAAGGCGTCGCCCGGCCAGGCCAGCCGGCGCCGGTCCTCGGCGATGCCGGCGGCGGCGAACACCGCTTGCGTCGCCGGCGGCCCGGCGAAGGCGGCGACCCGGCCCGATTCCGCCATGGCCGGCAACCCCTCGGGATCGGCGTGATCCTTGTGCGCGTGGGTGCACAGCACCACATCGGCGGCCAGTTCGCCGGGCGCGATGGCGACCGGCACCCGGCGGCGCAGGTCGAGCCCGCGCCGCGACGGATGGCAGCTGTCGGTCAGATAGGGATCGACCGCCAGCACCCGTCCGCCCGGCGACTTGACGATCCAGCCGTTCTGGCCAAGGAACCATACGGCCAGATTTGCCGGCGGAACGGTCGCCGCCTGAATGTCGGCCATCAGGCCCATAGCATACCTCGCTGCATTTCGACACCATAACTAATGATTTATATGTTGCATTTTGCAACAGGCCAATGGCGGCGCGCCGAATACACAAAATGCTTTTGCCGTGCCCCGAAATTGTTTATATAAGAACATTATCAAGTTTTCGCGAGCGGCCACGAGAGCCGAAGTGCGACGACCGGCATCAGACCGGCCGCGGCCGCTCCTTCATACACTCGATCGGAACCGCCATGCCACCGGCCATCGCCAAGCTCACCCCCGCCACCCTCAAGACCCTGGCGCTGGGGGCTCTCAGCCTTGCCCTCTACATCCTGCTCTTCTCGTTCGAGGAGACCGTCCTGCAGCTCAGCACAGGCGGCGGCATGGGCTTCCTGGTGCCCATCGCCATCGCCTTCCTCTTCTCCTTCGTCCACGGCGCCTTCACCGGCGGTTTCTGGGACATGCTGGGACTGAAGGCCAACACCCGCAAGGAGCCGAAGCGTTGGAACAAGTAGCCAATTTCATCCCGCTCGACGCGGCGGGCCTGACCGGCCTGTTCCTGGTCGGCTTCGTCGGCGGACTGGTGTCCGGCTTCATCGGTTCGGGCGGCGCCTTCGTGCTGACGCCGGCGATGATGAGCATGGGCGTGCCCGGCATCGTGGCGGTGGCCAGCAACATGTGCCACAAGTTCCCCAAGGCCCTGGTCGGCGCCTACAAGCGCGCCAAGTACGGCCAGGTGGACGTCAAGCTGGGCCTGGTGATGGGCGTCTCGGCCGAGGCCGGGGTGCTGGTCGGCGCCCAGGTGCAGCAGAACATCAAGACCGCCTTCGGCGATGTCGGCTCCAACCTCTACGTCTCGGCGATCTTCGTGATCACCCTGGCCATCGTCGGGTCATTCGTGCTGCGCGACGCCATCAAGCAGTACCGCATGGGCCCCGCCGGCAACGACGAGAAGGCCGGCCGCCTGGCGCTGTGGGTGCAGTCCATCAACATCCCCGGCACCATGGTCTACTTCAAGAGCATCAACGCCAAGGTGTCGGTGCTGATCACCATTCCCATGGGCTTCGCCACCGGCATGCTGGCCGCGACCATCGCGGTGGGCGGCTTCATCGGCGTGCCGTCCATGATGTACGTGCTGGGCGTGCCCAGCCTGATGGCCTCGGCCACCGAGCTGGTGATCGCCTTCGTCATGGGCCTGGGCGGAACCATCAAGTTCGCCCTGTCGGGCTATGTGGACATCCGCCTGGCCATGATCATCCTGGCCGGCTCGCTGTTCGGCATCCAGATCGGCGCCATCGGCACCACCTACGTCAAGCCCTACATGGTCAAGATGGTGATGGGCCTGATCATGGTCACCGTGCTGTTCAGCCGGCTGTTCGTGATCCCCGTCTACATGGCCCAGCTGGACATGATCGGCGCGCTCGAGCACGGCACCATGGTGGCGCTGCAGACCGCCAGCTTCTGGATCATGGTGTTCGCCCTGGTGATGGGCGCGGGGGTGATTTTGCGTGCGCTGTGGAGCGGTATGCGCGAAAGTGTGAGTGCGGCCTGACGACCTCGGGGAGGAACCCATGACCCAGCTTTCGCCCATCGGCCGGTTCGACCGCATCCTGCTGGCCACCGACGGATCCGAATTCAGCGCCGGCGCCGAGCGCGTCGCCATCGCCATGTGCGCCAAGGGCAAGGCCGCCCTGACCGCCATGACCTCGGTGATGGGGCGGTCCGACCCCGACGGCATCGGCACCGACCATCTGGAACGGGCCGAGGCCGCCGCCACCGCGGTGCTCGAGACTGTCGACGCCGCCGCCACCGCCGCCGGCATCACCTGCTCCAAGGTGCTGCGGTTCGGCGACGATCCCTACATGGAGATCCTGGCGGAAGCCGAGGACTCCAACATCGACGCCATCGTCGTCGGGCGGCGCGGCAAGCGCGGCCTGGCCCGCCTGATGCTGGGCGACGCCACCGCCAAGGTCATCGGCGGCGCCAAGTGTTCGGTGATGGTGGTGCCGAAGGCGGCAGAGATGTGGAGCCGGCGGGTGCTGCTGGCCACCGACGGCTCGCGCTCCAGCGACGCCGCCGCCATCGCCGCCGCCGCCATCGCCAAGTGCTGCGGCACGCCGGTGACGGTGATGTCGGTGCAGGTGCCGCACCACACCCGGGACCGCCAGGACGAGGCCGGCCCCATCATCGACCGCGTGGTGTCGCTGCTGCGCCAGGACGGTGTCGATGCCGACGGCATGGTCGCCCAGGGCCTGCCGCACGAGGCCATCGCCGCCGCCGCCGCGGCCACCGGCGCCGACCTCATCGTCATGGGCAGCCACGGCCGCACCGGCCTGGGCCGCCTGCTGCTGGGCAGCAACTCGCAGAAGGTGATCGGCGAGGCCGCCTGCCCGGTGCTGGTCGCCAAAGGGGTTTGAACCCGGACGCGCAACGCCGTAGAAACACGGCGTGAGCGCGCCCCCTTCCTCCCCCACCGCAATCATCGGCGCCGGCCCGGCCGGACTGATGGCCGCCGAAGCCCTGGCCGCCGCCGGCCACGCCGTGGCCGTGTACGATTCCATGGCCTCGCCGGCCCGCAAGTTCCTGCGCGCCGGCATCGGCGGCCTCAACCTCACCCATTCCGAACCCTTCGAGGCCTTCCTCGGCCGCTACGGCGCCGCCGCCGGGCCGCTTCGCCCCATGCTCGCGGCGTTCGGCCCCGAGGCGGTGCGGACCTGGGCGGCGGGGCTGGGCATCGACACCTTCGTCGGCTCCTCCGGCCGGGTGTTTCCGGTCGGCATGAAGGCGGCGCCGCTGCTGCGCGCCTGGCTGCGCCGCCTCGACGCCCGGGGCGTGCGGCTGTATCCGCGCCACCGCTGGCTGGGTTGGGACGGACAGGGGCGCCACCTTTTCGCCACCCCCGACGGCCAGCGCACGGTCGATGCCCCCGCCACCGTGCTGGCCCTGGGCGGTGCGAGTTGGCCCCGCCTGGGCTCGGACGGCGGCTGGCGCTCCATCCTGGAAGCGCGCGGCATCGCCGTGGCGCCGTTCCAGCCGGCCAATTGCGGCTTCGACGCCGACTGGAGCGCCCATTTCGCCCAGCGCCACGCCGGCGCCGCGCTCAAGCCGGTGGTGCTGTCCTTCGCCGGGCGCTCCCTGCGCGGCGAGATGGTGGTCACCCGCACCGGCATCGAGGGCGGTGCCGTCTATGCCCTCTCCGCCGCCCTGCGCGACGCCATCGCCGCCAGCCATGGCGCAACCCTGAACGTGGACCTGCGCCCCGACTGGGATCTGGCGCGGCTGCAGGCGGCGCTGGCCCGCCCGCGCGGCAGCCGATCGCTGTCCACCCACCTGGAGCGCACCGCCGGCCTCAGGGGCGCCGCCGCCGGGCTGCTGCGCGAGGTGCTGGACGCGGACACGCTGGCCGCGCCCTGGCGTTTGGCGGCGGCGGTCAAGGCGCTGCCGCTGCGGCTGCTGCGGCCGCGCCCCCTGGCCGAGGCCATCAGCACCGCCGGCGGCGTCGACTTCGCCGAGCTGGACGACGGGCTGATGCTGCACCGCCTGCCCGGGACCTTCGTGGCGGGAGAGATGCTGGACTGGGAGGCGCCGACCGGCGGCTACCTCCTCACCGCCAGCCTCGCCACCGGCCGGCGGGCCGGGCTCGCCGCCGCGAAATGGATGAGCGGCTAGCCTGAAAACCTGCAACACCCACCGTCGTCATGGCCGGGCTTGACCCACGGCTGTCCGGTTTAGGGTCCGT